>CAZHPZ010000001.1:0-101082 GCA_964534905.1 uncultured Lachnospiraceae bacterium
ATACAGAGTTTTTCAAAAAAGACTATGAAGATAGTACGGAAAAACTTTTATCTAACCCCGTTGCTTATGAAGAAGCTATAAAAGCATTGGAAACGATTATTGCAAGCGGCGTGTTTGAAACAGACAATTAAATAAAAGATAATCATAATCCGTTGGATAACTTGGAGGGTTTGATTGTTCGGAAGAACAGTCAGACCCTCTGTTTTGTTGTAAAAGGAGAGTAAAAATTATGATATTAGCATTGAACAAAGAAATAGCCAAAAGAGCCGTTGTGTTACTTCGTGTGTCCTATAGAGGATATAAATGAGTATGCATTTGCCGGATGTAGCTATTTAAAAAGCATAGTTATTCCGGATGGCATAACGTATATCTCATATTATGAATTTTCCATGTGCACGTCGCTTTTGAGTTTAACTATCCCTAAAAGTATTACGCGTATAGAATCTTGGTATTTTGCGAGTTGCGAATCCTTAACAGAAATATATTACAGTGGTACAAAAGCCGATTGGGATGGGCTGATGATTTGTGGTATGTCTCCGGTTTGCTCACGATTTACTGCACCGACGGAGAAATTGTTGTAAATAATTGAATTTAAACCGCAAGGGTGCACCTTGCGGTTTTTATATGTGCTTTGCGACAAGTCTGCAAATTAATTTGACTGCGAGCGGTCTTTGCAGGTTGTTTTGAACACAAAAAATACAGATATTGACACGGTAGTAAAAAAACTGAAAAAATGTCAAAAAAATTTCAAAAAAGGTATTGACAAATCTGTAACATAGGTATATAATAAGGAACGGTTAGCAAAGGCTAACTATTGTATATCGCAACGAAAGGAACGGTGATACGAATGACTCTCAAATATGTGGAAGAGGGCAAGGAATGTGTCGTTAAAGCGATCAACACAGACGATGAGGAGCTTGATGCTTTCCTGTTTTCACTCGGTTGCTACGTGGGCTCGACGGTTACCGTCGTTACGCGTAGAAAGAGCGGATGCGTGGTATCCATAAAGGACGCAAGATATAATATTGACGATCAGCTTGCGGACACTATTGAAATTGAGGCTTGACGCTATTCGGCCTTCAATTTTTTTAGACGTGAGTTAGCCTTGGCTAACTTGCACAAAAATAAAACGGTTATAAAAAATTATTTATATAAAATTTCGGAGGAAATATAGTATGAGAATTGCACTTACGGGTAATCCCAACTCGGGCAAAACGACTATGTATAATGCTCTGACGGGCAGAAACGAAAAGGTCGGTAACTGGGCAGGTGTTACCGTTGACAAAAAGGAGCACCCTATAAAGAGTGCATATACAGGAGGGGAAAGGCTTATTGCGGTTGACCTTCCCGGCGCATATTCAATGTCGCCGTTCACAAGTGAGGAGAGTGTTACAAGCGATTACGTCAAGAATGAAAATCCGGACGTCATTATAAATATCGTCGACGCAAGTAACCTCAGCCGTTCGCTTTTCTTTACTACTCAGCTGCTTGAGCTCGGCATTCCCGTTGTCGTTGCTCTTAACAAGAGTGATATCAATGAGAAGAAGGAAACCTTGATCGATACAAAACTTCTTTCTCAAAAGCTCGGATGTCCCATTGTAAATACCGTTTCAACAAGCGGCGGCGGACTTAAGGAGCTTATTGCGACTGCTGTGAAATCTGCCGGCAAGGCTCAAGCCTCACCGTATATCCACGCATATGTCGATCAGACAAACAAGGAAGCGGTGCTTGCAGCGGATAAGGAGAGATTCGAATTTGTCAATTCTATCGTTAAGAGCGTTGAAAACCGTAAGGTTCTCACCAAGGACTTTAGCCTGAGTGACAAAATAGACCAGATACTTACCAACAAGTGGCTCGGAATACCGATCTTTGCGGTTGTTATGTTCCTTGTTTTCCAAATTTCACAGGTTTGGGTCGGACAGCCCATTGCGGATCTTCTTACCGGCGGACTTGATATATTCCAAGAGTGGGCGGGCGAGATGCTTGCGGATGCAAACCCCTTACTTTCCGCTATTTTGGTTGACGGCATTATCGGCGGTGTTTCCGCTGTCGTAGGCTTTTTGCCTCTCGTTATGGTTCTTTACTTCCTTATCGCTCTTCTTGAGGACTGCGGATATATGAGCCGTGTTGCGGTAGTGCTTGATCCCATATTCAAGAGAGTCGGTCTTTCCGGTAAGAGTGTTATCCCCTTTGTTATAGGTGTCGGATGTGCTGTTCCCGGTGTTATGGCTTCAAGAACAATTAAGAACGAGCGCGAACGCAGAGCGACCGCTATGCTTACGCCCTTTATGCCTTGCGGCGCAAAGATTCCCGTTATTTCACTTTTTGCGGGTGCATTCTTCAATAAAGCAGGCTGGGTAAGCACACTTGCTTATTTTACGGGAATATTACTTATATTCCTCGGCGCACTTCTTGTTAACGCTATTACAGGACATAAATATAAAAAGTCGTACTTTATTATCGAGCTTCCCGATTACAAGGCACCGTCTCTTTGGGGCGCATTCAAATCAATGTGCTCTCGCGGTTGGGCTTACATAGTAAAGGCTGCTACTATCATTCTTCTTTGCAATATGGCAGTACAGATTATGCAGACATTCGATTGGAGCTTTAAGGTTGCGGAAAGCGCAGATACCTCCATACTTGCATCTATCGCATCACCCTTTGCATACCTTTTGGTTCCTATCGTCGGCGTTCTCTCCTGGGAGCTTGCCGCTGCGGCAATTACGGGCTTTATAGCAAAGGAGAACGTAGTAGGTACGCTTGCGGTATGCTTTGTCGGACTTGAAAATCTTATAGATATGGATGAGCTTGAGATGATTGAGGGTGCAGGTGCAGAGGTTGCGGGCATTCTTGCAATTACAAAGGTTGCAGCTCTTGCTTATATGATGTTTAACCTTTACACACCTCCGTGCTTCGCGGCTATCGGTGCTATGAACTCCGAGATGAAGAGCGCTAAATGGCTCTGGGGCGGAATAGGCCTTCAGCTCGGAACGGGCTATACGGTCGCATATCTTGTATACACGATAGGTACTCTTATTACCAAGCCCGAGCTTCTTAACGTTAACGCGGCTCTTGCAGGACTTGCTACAGTGCTTGTATTTGTCGGTATACTTGCCGTTATGATTATACGTACAAAAAATCAGCTCAGAGCAGAGAAGCACGCGGTTGTGTAAGCTGATATGAAGGATATTATCATAATACTTATAATTGTCGCTCTTGTAGCAGCTATCTCCATTTATCTCTACAAGGCGAAAAAGAGGGGAGAAAAGTGCATAGGCTGTCCTTATGCAAAGCAGTGCGGCTCGGGCGGATGCTCTTGCTCCTCGAATCAAAAGAAAAAATAAAGAATATAATGAAAATGCGGCTTCTCTGTGAGGCCGCATTTTCGGATAAGGCGGGTGAAATTTATGGATTATATTATTCTCGCGGTGCTCGTTATCGCCGCGTTTGTGGGAATTATCGAAACTGTCAAGCATTTCGCGCACCGCGGCGGATGCTGCGGATCGGGCGGATATAAAATGAAAAAGAAGCGCCTTGGCACCGTCAAATATCAAAGGCGCTTTTCGGTAGAAGGAATGAAATGCAAAAATTGCGCTATGCGCGTGGAAGAAACGGTGGACGATATCAAGGGCGTTCGCGGACGCGTTGATTTCAAAAACGGTATTCTTACCGTGAGCTACGAGGTTGATGTGGATGATGAAACGATAATCTCACGTATTGAGCGACTCGGATATAAGGTGAGCAGAATATAAAAAAGAGTGCCTCGGCACTCTTTTTATTTGAATATTATTCCGCCTACATCACACAGGGGCGAGTCGGACAGCTCAACGACGGCTTTCGAATGAGCACGGCAAAATTTCTTGATCGCCTCTCCGTCGGGGTGATGGAAAAGGGAACCGCAAAAATATACCGCATCCGCGGCAGTACCGCACGCACCGCCTATAAATCCGTAATCATAGGGCGGCAGGGAAATGTATCCCTCCGATATTTTCAGCGCATCAATGCCTGCTTCGAGAGCAGCCTTGACAATTCCCGCGTCGGCTGATATTATTGCATTTTCGCTTACTATGCAGGTTGAGCAATGAGCATACCCCTGCGATACATGAATGATATTTTTGCCCATGCCCGCAAGAATATCAAGGACTTCACGGGACGCATGCTTGGTATTTGCGATGACGGTGTGCCCGATAACCGCGATATTAAGCGGAACGTCAATGGGATATTTGTTGCCGAGCGGCGTGCTTATCCTGACAATCTTATTAAATCCGGGAATTGAGCCATCCGTCTTATCCTTGGGCACAAATATCGTATCGCCTACGGCAAGCATCAGCATATCCGCATGCGAAGCCACGGGGGGAGGCAGCGATTTGTCGGGTGCAAGCAATACGGGAGTGAATCCGTGAGATATCAGTGATTTTATTACTTTTTGGTCTGCATTTTGACTTATATATGCATGCATATCTGAAGCTCCTATAAATAAAAAGACGGCAGACTAAGATGTCTGCCAAACTTTTTACGCTGATTAAGCACGATTAATTTTGCCTGAACGAAGGCAACGAGAGCAAACTGCAACAGTAACGGGAGTGCCGTTAACGATTGCCTTTACCTTTCTGATGTTGGGCTTCCAAGTTCTGTTTGTCTTGCGGTTAGAGTGAGAAACGTTCTGACCGAAAACAACGCCTTTTCCACAAACACTGCACTTTGCCATAATGACACCTCCTAAATAAAGTGTATAACTATATAAGCATATAGATATAGATTTCACGAACGTTATTTATTATAACATACAAAAAAGCAAATTGCAAGAGATTTTGCAAAAATATTTTATTTTTTATTAAAAGAAATCGAAAATTTATTAAAAAAGGTGCTTTTCGTATTCGTGTGAAGCGAGTCCATATTCACATATTCCGCAAAATGAAGCCTCTATGCGCAAAAGACGGTTATATTTTGCCACTCTTTCACCGCGAGCCGGAGCTCCTGCTTTAATAAACGGTGCATTTGTTGCAACTGCTATATCGCAGAGCGTCGTGTCCTCCGTTTCTCCCGAGCGATGTGAGATGATGTGCTTGTATCCGTTTTCCTGTGCTATGCGAACGGTTTTCAGGGTTTCCGTCAGCGTGCCTATTTGATTTGGCTTTATGAGTATTGCATTTGCCAGTCCCATATCTATACCGTCGCTCAGCCTTGTCGGATTTGTCACAAAAAGGTCATCACCGACAAGCATACATTTCTTACCGAGCCTTTCGGTCATTATCTGCCATCCCTCAAAATCGTCCTCCGCAAGCCCGTCCTCAACGGAAATTATGGGATATCTTGATATCAGCTGCTCATAATATGAAATAAGAGCGTCGCTTGTATATTCGTTGCCTCTTTTTAGAGTTGCGTAAGAATAATCCTCCGAACGGTACCAGGCGCTGCTTGCAACATCGAGTGCGATTTTAACGTCGTGCGTGGAATAGGGTGTACGTTCTACCGCTTCAAGCAAGAGGTCAAGCGCCTCTTCGTCATCACTGAGGTCCGGCGCATATCCGCCCTCGTCTCCTACCCCTGCGGAAAGTCCTCTTTCCTTTAATATATTGCCGAGATGATGATATATTTCGCTTCCCATTTGCAGGGCGTGAGTGTAATCCTCCGCCCCGATAGGTACTATCATAAATTCCTGTATCTCCACATTGTTTGATGAATGCGCACCTCCGTTCAAGACGTTGAACATCGGCGTGGGCATTCTGTAAGCGGTCAATCCCGAGAGATATTTGTATATGGGTATATGATAAAAATTAGCCGATGCACGCGCACAAGCAAGCGATATGGCAAGCGTTGCGTTAGCTCCGAGATTTTCTTTGTTATAGGTTCCGTCAAGTTCACACAGTATTTTATCTATTTGAGATTGATCCGTGGAATACATTCCGCAAATTGCCGGGGATATCGTTTTGCAAACGTTTGAAACGGCTTCTCTTACTCCCTTGCCGTGATATCTTTCCTTTTCTGCATCACGAAGTTCAAGAGCCTCGTGCGCACCTGTTGATGCTCCCGAAGGTACCGAAGCTACGCCCACGGTTCCGTCCTCAAGCATAACTGTTGCTTCTACGGTTGGATTTCCTCTTGAATCAAGTATTTCTCTTGCTGAGCATTTGTAGATCTGAGGTTTTGCCGACATAATTAACTCCTTATTAATAAAAAATTGCACATAACAGCTAATGCTATTATGTGCATATTTTTCTTTAAAAATACTGTAAGTTTTAATTTCTGTCAAGCCACGCGTGAAGCTTGGGAAATGCGGGAGTAAACTCAAACGTCTTATCGAGGAGCTTTCCGAAAATTCCGATGAGCACGGAATTAAGAAATGCGGTTATAAGTGTAAGAGGACCTATGATATCCCACTTCCAACCTCCGAGGAGGGCAAGCATGAGGACTATTGCGATAATAAGCAGGGAGCCGTCAAAGAAAAGCTTCATTTTGCTCATATCAATGCTCTTTGCAAGTGCGACCTCTTTGACGAATATTTCGTATGATGACGGGGGAATGTAGGTGCGAAGCATTATCGCAACTGCAAGCCCCGTTATTACCGTTCCGATTGCAGCAACGGCGATCTGTGATACTAAATTGCTTGCAACGATTCCAGACATCAGCATATCCACAAGATCAAAGCATGCTCCGTAGAAGAGAATGTTGCAAATGGTGAAGAAAAACTTCGGCTTGAACTTGCCGATGAGAACGCAACACAGAAGAAGCAGAAGTCCCTGTATTATGTACTCGCATACGCCGACAGAAAAAATACCGCTGATAGGGGAGAGGGCTCTGTTCAAGACGAATGCAGGGGCAACTATCGCAGCAACGCCGAGCCCGCTTTTTGCGGCAAGACAGTTGCCGATTGCACAGAGAATATTGCCGATTATCCACGACACTTCTCCGACTTTTCCAATTCGTTTTTTCATATTAAATTCCGTTTCTTTCTTTATATTTCTCTATATTATAACATATCTTTCCTGCAAAATCAATAATAATTGCCAAAAAATACGATTTTATTTGTAATGCGCAACAGACCGAAACGCTCTAACCGATAACAAAGTGAAATGTACAGAAAAATATTATATATTTTGATGCAAAACTATATACGGTTTTCTGCTTAACAATTACAAATTTATGTGTTTTTATTGACTTTCGACACAAAGTGATATATAATATGTACAGAAATTATATTAATAAACGGTGAGATATGTTTTATTACGAGTTACATGCACACACGTGCGAGGCGAGTCTTTGTTCGCATGTTAGGGCGGAGGATTATGTAAAATTTTATATAGATCGCGGATACAGCGGAATGGTTGTTACCGATCACTTTTTCTACGGAAACACCTGCATTGACAGAAATCTTCCTTGGGAAAAATTTGTGGAAAAATTCTGCATGGGATATCAAAGGACACGCAGGGAGGGAGAGAAGCACGGCTTTTCCGTTTTCTTTGGATTTGAGCAAAAATTTGCGGATGGCACGGATGAATACCTCGTCCTCGGCATCAGTCCCGAGTGGCTTGCTGCCCATCCTGAGATAAGAGATATGGACAGAAAGAGCTTCTTTGATACGGTGCATTCGGCGAACGGCTTTATTATTCAGGCACACCCGTTTAGAGTAAGATTTTATATCCCCGATGTAAGGCTTGCGGGAAATGCAGTCGATGCCGTTGAGGTGCTGAATATAGGGCACGAGGATGTATATTCACGTCAAGCTTACGAATATGCGAAAAATCTCGGTGCGATAATGGTTGGCGGAAGCGATATACACTCCATTGAAGGATCCCCCGAGATCTCGGGTGTAGCTCTCGAAAAAAAGGTTGATAATATTTTTGAGCTTATCGAAGAAATACGCTCCGGAAGAGCAGAGATAGCCCCGAGAGATAGATTTTTGAGCGTAGTCGATGCTCCGCTTTGCAAAAGTGTTGACAGAGA
The DNA here is from genome assembly GCA_964534905.1 of uncultured Lachnospiraceae bacterium. GTDB lineage: Bacteria > Bacillota > Clostridia > Oscillospirales > CAG-272 > RGIG4608. The sequence continues at coordinate 7,945 of CAZHPZ010000001.1, forward strand.
GGTTTTTGTGCTTTCCGGTGATGAGCTTATAAAAACCGACGATTATTTTATGAGAAATATATAATGAATGGGGAACTGTTAATTATTTAACGGTTTCCTTTTGTAATGTGGACAAAAAACGCGGTGTTTGCTATTGCGGGATTATATAAACCGCAGAAAAGACGAAAAAAAGGGAAATTGCTTGCTTTTTTCAGTCAAATATTGTATAATAAATATGAATGTGCAATTTAATTTGTATAAAAATTAAGAAAGGCAGTTTGTTATGAAAAAATTTTTATCGGCATTGCTTATAATCGCAATGGTTGCGGGAATGCTCGGCTCTTGTAACGGCTTCGGCGGCTCTTCTACGACGACGTCAAAGGATAATATCGATCCCACGGTTACGACGACTCAAAATCCCGACGGCTCAACGTCGACAACTACCACAACCACAACGAAGCCCGACGCTTCGTCCACTACTACGACTACAACGACCACCACGCGTCAGCCTGACGGTACGACGACCACCACAACGGTTACAACCACCACCAAGGTAAATTCCGACGGCACGACGACTACAACGACCACGACTACCGATGGCGGAAGCGACCCCGTTCCGGATGTTCCTCCTGTAGTCGAGGGAGATATTGAGGTTATCCTTAAGGGATATTCGTTCGAAACGATATATCTTACCTGGAAGCCATTTGACGGCGCACAACTTTACAACGTGTATTGCAACGGCAAGCTTGTTGATAAGGAGCTTGTAAGATATTACGGCGAGTATTACAGATGCGATATTCTCGGACTTTCCGAGGGTACATACACCGTAGATATCATTCCCGTTGTTAACGGATATGAAATAGAGAGTGCAAAGACGACAATTGCGCAGAAGACCGTTGCTCACATCAGAGAGGGATTTGCGTTTGTCGGCGGAACGGCAAGCGGCGCTTATAATGAGGACGGAACTCTTAAGAGCAACGCAGTCGTTGTTTATGTTACAAACGAAAATAAGGATACCGTTTCTCTTGATATGAGAATCGATAAGAACAATGTTGAGACTCGTGTCGGTATTCAGAATATTATTCTCGGTCTTAAGAAGGGATATTACGAATATCCTCTTTGCATCAGATTTATCGGTAATATAGAGGATCCCGCGGTCCTCGAAAAAGGAGACTTAAAGGTAGATATAAATAAGGGCGCATTTAATAAGGGTCTTACCATTGAGGGCGTTGGAGACGACGCAACCATCAACGGATTCGGAATTTGCGTTAAAGGCGCTACGAATGTTGAAATAAGAAACCTCGGATTTATGAACTGTAACAGTGACGAGGGCGACAACATCAGTCTTCAGCAGGATAATGACCATATCTGGGTTCATAACTGTGATCTCTTCTACGGAATGAAGGGTAAGGACGCCGATCAGGCTAAGGGTGACGGCGCGCTTGATACAAAGACGTCAACTAATATAACTATTTCCTTTAACCACTTTGTTGATACGGGTAAATCCAATCTTCAGGGTATGAAGAGCGAGAGCACGGAGAACTGTGTTACATATCATCATAACTGGTACGACCATTCCGACTCCCGTCATCCGAGAGTAAGAACATGCACGGTACACGTTTATAACAACTACTACGACGGTGTGGCAAAATACGGAGTCGGCGCTACAATGGGATCGTCCGTATTTGTTGAGAATAACTACTTCCGCAATTCCAATTATGCTATGCTTGCGTCAAAGCAGGGCACGGATGCGCTCGGTGAGGGAACATTCAGCGGAGAAAACGGCGGAATTATCAAGGCTTACGGCAATACACTCGTCGGCTGTAAAAAGCTTATTACATACCAGGAAAATAACACGAGCTTCGACTGCTATCTTGCATCGTCGAGATATGAAAAGGTTCCGTCAAGTGTTGTTACACTTGCGGGTGGTACAACATACAACAACTTCGATACCGCAAGCACGATGTACAAATATAATGTAGAGAGTGCAGACGACTGTGTTGAAACGGTAAAGAATTTTGCAGGACGTGTCGGCGGCGGTGACTTTAAATGGACATTCACTGCGGCAGACGATACGGATTATTCCGTTAATACAGCGCTTAAGGCTGCTCTTGTCGGATACAAATCAAAGCTTGTATCCACTAACGTAACTGCAGGAAGCGTTTCCGGCGGAGATAACGGCGGAGATAATAGCGGCAACGGCGACGGCGGAACGGTTACACCTACTCCCACACCTACTCCCGAGGGAAGTGTTGTTCATAATTTCACTGAGTCCGGAAAAACCTCATCGTTCTTCACTATAAACGGTAATCTTTCCGATGGTAAGGGAAGTGTTACATATAACGGTTTGACGCTTACGCAGTGCCTTAAAATGGAAAGCTCAACGAGCATTTCGTTCACGCTTACAGAATCGAAAACACTCATACTTGTGTTCGGAGGTAGCACATCCGCATCCGGTCAGAAGGTGAAAATTGACGGTGAAAAGCAGACAATAGGCTCTGACGGAGTACTCAGCATCACTCTTGAGGCAGGCACTCATACTATCACAAAGGGAGACTCTATCAATCTCTTCTATATGATACTTGAGGACGTAAAGTAAATAGCATATTTTTGGAGGAATTCTTCGGAATTCCTCCTGTTTTTATGTATTGATACTTGCAAATATTAAGAAATTATGATATAATGAACTTTAGATTGCTTTAGAGAGGATGTGAAAAGAATGATATTTGGAAAACACATCAACAAATATTACAAAAAGTATTTTTGGACGATGCTTTTGGGAATTGCGGCGCTTGTTGCGGTTGACTATTTTCAGCTGATGATCCCTCGTCTGTATAACTACATTATTGCGGGACTGAACTCGGGATTCGTTGAGGTAGACGGCGAGCTGCTTGCTTTCGATATGAATTTCCTGCTTGACAGGATCTGCGCTCCGATGATAATGATAATCGTAGCTATGGCGATAGGAAGATTCCTTTGGAGAATATGTATGTACGGAACGGCGATCAGAGTCGAGACGGATCTTCGTGAGAGAATGTTTGACCATTGCAAGGATCTTTCCCAGCAATATTATCAAACCAATAAGGTCGGTAATATGATGTCGCTCTTTACAAACGATCTCGATACTATAAACGAGTGCTTCGGAGACGGTCCTCTTATGACGTTCGACGCATTGGCGCTCGGACTGCTTGCACTTTATAAAATGTCACAGCTCAATATTTGGCTCACGCTTCTGTCTCTTATTCCGATGCTTCTGCTTTTTGCGGTAGGTACATTTGTGGGTAAGTATATGACGGAAAAATGGGAGGAAAGACAGGAAAAATTCTCCGAGCTTTCCGATTTCTCACAGGAGAGCTTTTCGGGTATTGCCGTTATAAAGGCGTTTGTTAAGGAATTTAAGGAGCTTTGGGCATTCAAAAAGCTTAATAAGGAAAACGAGAAGATAAATATCAAGTTTACGAAAATTTCTACGCTTCTTCATATTTCCGTAACGTTTTTCGTTCAGTCGGTCGTTTGTATCATTTTAGGATACGGCGGATATCTTGTTTATAACGGAACGTTTAAGGTTGAGGAACTGCTTGAATTTTACGGATACTTCGGTTCTATCGTGTGGCCCGTTATGGCAATATCGATGCTCATTGATATGACGAGCCGAGGCAAGGCTTCTCTTAAGAGAATTTCCGAGCTTCTCGACGCACAGCCCGACGTTGTCGATGCAGAGGGTGTTGAGGATATAAGCGGAGTAAGAGGAGATGTCGAATTCAAAAATCTTAATTTCGTATATCCAGACGGAGACTATGAGGCTCTTGAAAATGTAAGCTTTAAGATTAATGCCGGGGAGAATGTCGGAATAATCGGAAAAACAGGCTCGGGAAAAACGACCCTTGTTGACCTTATTCTCCGTGTTTATAATGTTCCCGACGGAACGGTGTTTATCGACGGAATTGACGTGAACCGCATCCCTATAAAAAGGCTACGTGAGTTTTGCGCATATGTTCCTCAGGACAATTTCCTTTTTAGCGATACGATAGAAAACAATATTGCATTTGCACGTGATGCTTCGGGATCGGATGAGGTCATAAGAGCAGCCAAGCTTTCAGACGTTCATGAGAATATATCGGAATTTCCGATGAAATATTCGACAATGCTCGGCGAGAGAGGCGTGACTGTCTCGGGCGGTCAGAAGCAGAGAATATCAATCGCACGTGCTTTGATGAAGGAAGCTTCGATTCTTATTCTCGACGACTCCGTCAGCGCGGTCGATACAAAAACGGAAAAGGTTATTATAGACAATCTCCGTGAAAACAGACGCGGAAGAACAACGATCCTCATTGCGCATCGTATTTCTACCGTTGAAAAAATGGACAAGATTATTTTTGTCGATGACGGAAAGGTCATTGCGGTAGGCTCTCATAGGGAGCTTGTTGAGACCTGTCCCGATTATAAGCTTATGGTCGAGCTTCAAAAGCTTGAGGAAGAAAGGGGAGAATGATAATGTACGAATACTATCCTCTTTTATTTGTCGGAGGCATTGTAGGGCTTTTCAGCATTATATTTTTCATTGCTTATCTTACCATCAGAAATGATAAGGCGGGAATAGGCTTTGACAGAAATATGAAGGACTCCGAAATAATGAAGCGTATTATGAAATACGCAAAGCCCCACATCGGCTCATTTGTTGCCGTCGGATTTACGATGGCGTTCTCCATTGCATACAGCGTAGTATCTCCCATTCTTTTGGGTGAAATTACGGGTGTTATGAAGAAAGAATTTGAACTTAGCCAGCTCTTTACATTTATCGCGGTATATGCGGTCATTCTTATGACGTCGCTTATATTCCAGTATATTCAGGCGATTTTGCTTCAAACCGTAGGTCAGAAGATTCTTTCTTCGCTTCGCGAGGACGTGTTCACTCATATTGAGAGTCTGTCGCATTCACAGCTGAACCGCATTCCCGTCGGAAAGCTCGTTACGAGAGTTACGAACGATACGAATGCGATATCTATGATGTTCACACAGATACTTACAAATCTGATAAAGAACATTTTCCTCGTTATTGCAATAGTTGTTGCGATGTTCCTGCTCAACTATACGCTCACGCTTATGGTACTGTGCTTTGTGCCGTTCATATTCCTATTTACATTGATATTCCGTAAGTTTTCCCGAAGAGCTTACAGAAGAGTTAAGGACGGAACGACCGATATCAATACCTTCCTTTCCGAAAACCTTTCCGGAATTAAAATTATTCAGATATTTAACAGAGAAGAAAAGAAAAAGCAGGATTTTATTAAGCGTAACAACGAGCTTGGCGCCGCAAAGAGAAGCGAGATACTTGTATTCAGTATCTTCCGTCCCATTGTGTATATGCTCTATATTGCAAGCGTGCTTTGCCTGTTCTATCTTTCGGGTAAGGGATATATAGACGATATCGCATTTTTCGGTCAGACGATTACAAGCGAGGTAGTCGTAACGTTCTATCTCTATATCCAAACATTTTTCGATCCCATTCAAAACCTTGCGGATCAGTTCAACAGACTTCAAAGTGCATTTGCATCGGCAGAGAAGATATTTACGATTATGGATATGAAGCCGGATGTCGTAGACAGAGACGGTGCTATCGAGCTTGATCATGTTGAGGGTAACATCGAATTCAAAAACGTATGGTTTGCATATGAGGGCGAGGATTGGGTGCTCCGTGACGTTTCATTTAAGATAAAGGCTAAAGAAACCGTAGCGTTTGTAGGCTCAACGGGCTCCGGAAAAACGACTATACTTTCGCTTATCTGTCGAAATTACGATATTAAAAAGGGACAGATACTTATTGACGGCATCGATATCAGAGATATCAAAATATCGAGTCTGCGTAAGCACTTCGGTCAGATGCTTCAGGACGTGTTCCTTTTCTCGGGCACGATAAGATCCAATATCGTTCTTCGCGAGGATAGCTTTACCGATGAGGAGATAATGGAGGCTTGCAGATATGTTAACGCCGATCACTTTATCGATAAGCTTAAGGACGGTCTTGACGAGGAGGTAAGGGAGAGAGGTAATAACTTCTCCGCAGGTCAGCGTCAGCTTCTCAGCTTTGCAAGAACGATCATTCATAAGCCGAGCGTTATGATACTCGATGAGGCAACGGCTAATATAGATACCGAGACAGAGCTTCTTATACAGAATTCACTTGAAAAGATGATGAATATAGGTACTATGCTTATAGTTGCTCACCGTCTTTCGACTATTCAGCATGCAGATAATATTATTGTGCTCTCACACGGTGAGATAATCGAGCAGGGAAATCACTTCGAACTTCTCGCTAAGCGCGGCAGATATTACGATCTGTATATGCTTCAATATCAGAAGCAGCAGCTCACGGCTAATAATTAAATAATCTAACGGCGATAATTTCGATATTATCGCCGTTTTTTTCTTGACATAAAGGAAAAATGAGGTTATAATTAATGTATAAAAAATGCGGAGGGCGTTATGAGCTTTAAAATTTTCGATTATGATCCGGCACTGCTTCCCTTTGAGTCGGATATAAACCTCAGAATGGATAATTATTATGCCAAAAGGCAAGAGCTTCTCGGTGAGAATGGAAAAATTTCCGACTTTGCGAACGGACATAATTATTTCGGATTTCATAAGACAGAGAACGGCTGGATATTCCGAGAATGGGCTCCCGCGGCTCACGAAATGTATATTATGGGCGATTTCAACGGCTGGGACAGATGGAGTCATCGCCTTAATAATATCGGAAACGGTATTTTCGAAATATATATCGACGGCAGAGAGACGCTTTTTGACGATTGCCGTGTAAAGCTTATTATTAAGCACTATGACAGATATCTCGAAAGAATACCCACGTATTGTAAGCGTGTGCTTCAAAATCCATATGATTATACATGGTGCGGTGCGGTTGTAGACGAGCCGGAGTATGAATGGAAAAAGACCAATTTCAAGCCTCATAAGAAGCTTTTTATATACGAAACGCATATAGGAATGGCGCAGGAGCGCGAGGGTGTGGGTTTGTTCAATGAGTTTACGGACAATATTCTTCCGAGAATCAAGGCGGACGGATACAACACAATTCAGATAATGGCTATAATGGAGCACCCATACTATGCTTCCTTCGGTTATCAGGTCTCGAATTTCTTTGCCGTTTCCTCAAGATTCGGAAAGTGCAATGACCTCAAGAGACTCATAGATACTGCGCATTCTATGGGAATTGCGGTGCTTCTTGATGTGGTTCATTCGCACGCTGTCGGCAATACTACGGAGGGACTTGCCGAATTTGACGGCACCTGTACACAGTTCTTCCATGAGGGAGAGAGGGGAAATCACTCCGCTTGGGGCACAAAGCTTTTCAATTACGGAAAGAACGAGGTTATTCATTTTCTTCTTTCAAACCTTAAATTCTGGATGGAGGAATATCATTTCGACGGCTTCCGTTTTGACGGAGTAACGTCGATGCTCTATCACGACCACGGACTCGGAGTAGGATTTACAGATTACAGTAAGTATTTTTCGCTCAATACGGATACCGAGTCTATCACATATCTTCAGCTTGCCACGGATCTTATATATGAGGTTAATCCGAACGCTATTACTATCGCGGAGGATATGTCGGCAATGCCCGGAATGTGCCTTAAGGTAGAGGAGGGCGGAATAGGATTCGATTACCGTCTTGCAATGGGCGACCCCGATATGTGGATAAGGCTCACACGTGACGTTCGTGACGAGGATTGGAGCATGTGGCATATTTGGTGTGAGCTTGTCGGCAGACGTCCGCATGAAAAGTACATAGGCTATGTTGAATCGCACGACCAGGCGCTTGTCGGCGATAAAACACTTATGTTCAGGCTTTGCGACGCGGCAATGTATACAGATATGTCTGTTTCAAGTCAGAATTATATAATCGACAGAGGAATGGCGCTTCATAAAATGATAAGACTTATTACCATGTCGCTCGGCGGCGAGGGATATCTTAACTTTATGGGCAATGAATTCGGTCATCCCGAGTGGATAGATTTTCCGCGCGAGGGTAACGGCTGGAGTCACTTTTATTGCAGACGTCAGTGGCATCTTGCGGATGATGCGAGCCTCAAGTATTCTCAGCTTCAAAAATTCGATAATGAAATGATAAAGCTTGCCAAGGAATACAGGATATTTGATAAGGAGCCTCATTGGCTTCAGATTGACGATGATAATAAAATAATGATGTTTGAGCGTGCAGGACTTATCTATGTGTTCAATTTCCATCCGACAAAAGATTATTGGGGATATAACCTCAAAATGAGATTTAACGGGGATTACAGAGTGGTATTTTCTACCGACAGAAAAGAATTCGGCGGTAATGAGCGCCCGAGTGAGAGCGTTGTTTATACTACAAATGAATTCCGTGAATTTCCCATATTCTTGCCGTCAAGAACGGCAATATGCCTGCGCAGAAACATTAAAAAATAATAATAGTTTGTACACAGCGGTTGCTTTATTTTTAAAGCGACCGCTTTTCTATTGACTTTTGATTCGATATGGTATAAAATAAGAGTATATAAAATATAGGAGAACACAAATGATTTACGCACTTTTAATTTTCGCACTTACATATGTGCTGATGCTGACTCTCCCGAAATACCGTACTTACGTTGCGCTCGGATCTGCCCTGATTTTTATCGTCACGGGGATGCTTCCGCTCGGCGAGGTATTCGGCGCCATTGACTTTAATGTTCTTATGATGATTGCCGGAACTATGGGACTTGTTCAGCTGTTTATCGATTCCAAAATGCCCGATCTTTTAGCAGAGCTGCTTATGAAAAAGGTCGGAAGCGTTCAAATGGCTGCGGTTGCGCTTGCTTTGTTTGCGGGTGTAATATCGGCGTTTGTCGATAACGTGGCAACGGTTCTTATGATAGCACCGGTGGGACTTCAGATCTGCAAAAAGCTCGATACAAATCCGGTTCCGTTTATTATCGGAATTGCCGTATCGTCCAATCTTCAGGGAGCGGCTACTCTCGTCGGAGATACTACCGCTATAATGCTCGGCTCGTATGCCGATATGACCTTTATGGATTTCTTCTGGTATAAGGGCAAGCCCGGCATCTTCTTTGCGGTTGAAATCGGAGCACTGTGCTCGGCTGTAATTCTTGCTTGGATATTCAGAAAAGAGAAGAAGCCCATTCCTAAGCAGGAAGCGCTTACCAAGGTAACGGACTATGTTCCCACAGTTCTTTTGTGCGGTACCGTTGTGCTTCTGATTCTTGCGTCCTTCATCGACGGTAAGCCCGATATAACCAACGGCCTTATTTGTATGGCTTTGTTTGCTGTCGGACTTGTTTATAATTTTATCAAAAACAAAACGAGACAATCTGTAACGGAACCGCTTAAGGCAATAGATTTCGAAACGATAGGATTGCTCTTCGGTCTCTTTCTTGTAATAGGCGGTATCTCCAATATGGGAGTTATCGACGAGGCCGCAAATCTCCTTGCAGGGCTCGGCGGCGGAAATGTATTTGTGCTTTATACAGTGGTTGTATGGGCATCGGTGATTATATCCGCATTTATAGATAATATTCCCTATGTTGCAACAATGCTTCCCGTTGTAACGGGACTTGCCGCAACACTCGGTATAGATCCGACGCTTCTTTATTTCGGTTTGCTCTCAGGCGCTACTCTCGGAGGAAATTGCACGCCGATAGGTGCATCTGCAAATATCACCGGAATAGGCATTTTGCGCAAGGAGGGATATACCGTTAAGAACAAGGATTTCTTCAAAATAGGTATTCCGTTTACTCTTGCGGCTATAATTCCCGCGTATATTTACTGTTGGGTATTTTATCATTGAACACATTGACGACATTTGTATATATTACAAATGTCGTTTTTGTAAAAAAAAGCGAAAACATTGTTAAAGTATTGACAAACTTTTTGATGTGTAGTATAATAATAACGGTTTTAAGAAAGGCGAAAAAATGAAAAGATTTATTTCGGTATTTTTGGCGGTAATTATGATTTTTGGTCTTGTTTCCTGCGACATTTTCCCGGCGCAGACGGGAACATCAGACAGCACGACAACAACGACAGATAAAAATACCGCATCAACCACAACTACAACCACCGGATCAAAGACCGATGACGATCCCAATCTTGATGTATTCGACAAGGACGAGCTTGAGATTTTCAATCAGCTCTTTGATCATAACAATCATATATCCTTTAAGCTTGATATTTCAAATGCAGAGCTTAAAAAACTTCAGCAGGATTATGAAAAATACAGTGATATGGGATCGAAATCGCCGATATACAGAATGGCCGATCTTTACGTCACGATAACCAAGCCCGACGGCAATACGCTTGAATACAAGATAGAGCAGGTCGGTGTAAGAATGAAGGGAAATACCTCCCGAAATAATTTTTACAGCGATGAGGACGGAATGTATAATCTCGTTCATTTCAAGGTAGACTTCGGTCAGACCTTTGATGATGAGGAGTATTACGGAGACGACGCCGTTGTATGGGCGGACAAGGACGCAAGAAAGGCGAGAAAAAACAGAACGTTCGCAACACTTGAAAAGATAGATCTCAAGTGGAACAGAAACGACGACTCGACGTATATCAGAGAGACATATGCATATGACTTTTACAGGGAGCTCGGAGTGCTTGCACCTCACACAAATCTTGTCAGTGTTGACATAGGAGATGACCACGCGGGTGTTTGGACATTCTATGAGCCGATAGATAAGATTTTTCTTCAGAAAAATCTTCCCGAATCCGCGCTCGGCGGCGATCTTTATAAGCTCGGCTGGGTAAACGGCGGCGCGACATTTACATCCTTTGAACAGTACGGAGTAGAGGATGAGGACAACTGTGCGTTTTATATTTATGACCTTAAGACCAATAAGAAAACGAGCGACCATTCAAGCCTTAAAAATCTTATTACGACGATAAATTCAAGCAAGTGTAACAAACAGAGCTTTGAGTCCGTCCTTGATATAGACAATTTTCTTACATACTGTGCGGCATCATATATTATCGGAAATCCCGATGACCTCAGAAATAATTATAATAACACATATATATATTTCAGAGCGGACACCGGCAAGATGATGATTATTCCGTACGATATGGACAGAGGCTTCGGCGTTAACTCGTGGAACCCCTACGGCGACGGTATGACAACGGATTCTCCGTTTGCGGAGAAGAATGTCTGCGGAGAGCAGAGAAACCCTTTGTTCTCAAAGACGATACATAACGGCGGATTCTTTACAAGCGAATATGTAGATGCTCTTAAGGAGATATCGCAAAGCAAGATGCTCGGTGCGGAATTTTTCGCCGAGAGATTTAATACGGCAAAAAATCTTTACGGAAACGAGACAAAGACGTCAAAGCAATATCATAACGGATCTTACTATTCGTTTACATTTGATATTTCAAAAACGTGCTCACCTTCCGACAGCGATAATATGTCGTTTAGCGACTATATAAGCGCCAAGCTTAAGACTATGAATAAATACATTGACAACGTGGTAATTATCGAGCCCCAGGATCCGAATGCTCCGACACCAAAGCCCGACAGTCAGTTCGAGCTTTATATAAGAGCCGATTTTACCGGCTGGAGTGTTGACGGTGCATATAAGCTGACGAAGATATCCGACGGAGTATTCGGTATCGAATTTACGAGAAGCTCAGATTTTGAGTTTAAGATTTTCGATCAAAACGACGATAATTGGTACGGCGGAGATGTAATAGTAAGCGATTGCAATGTCTCATATGAGGTGGAGCAGAATCACACCAATATAATTTTGCAGTCGGGAACATATACGGTATATTTCTACACGGCAACGAGGGAGATAAATATCGTAAAGAAATAACAGATAAATATGTAAATAAATTTTCCCAAGGAGGATATATAATAATGGAGTCACAGACTTACGAGATCGTAGACAGCGTTGAGAAGCTTGAAGAAGCTCTCGCACGTGTCAGAGAAGCACAGAAGGTATTTGCTACCTATACTCAGGAGCAGGTAGACAAGATCTTTCTCGCAGCCGCATCAGCTGCGGACAAGGCAAGAATACCTCTTGCAAAGCTTGCCGTTGAAGAAACGGGTATGGGTATAGTAGAGGATAAGGTTATCAAAAACCATTATGCCGCAGAGTATATCTATAATGCATATAAGAATACAAAGACATGCGGAGTTATCGAGGAGGATACGGCTTACGGAATAAAGAAGATAGCCGAGCCCATAGGTGTTGTAGCCGCAGTTATCCCCACGACAAACCCCACATCCACAGCTATTTTTAAGTGCCTTATCGCACTTAAAACACGTAACGCCATTATCATAAGCCCTCACCCCAGAGCAAAGAATTCCACAATTGCAGCGGCAAAGCTCGTTCTTGAGGCTGCAGTTGCCGCAGGCGCACCTGCCGGAATTATCGACTGGATCGATATCCCCTCGCTTGATATGACAAATACACTTATGAAGGAAGCCGACATTATTCTTGCAACGGGCGGTCCCGGAATGGTAAAGGCCGCATATTCGAGTGGAAAGCCCGCTCTCGGCGTAGGTGCCGGTAATACACCCGCTATAATCGACGATACCGCCGATATACTTCTTGCGGTAAACTCCATAATCCATTCCAAGACATTCGATAACGGTATGATTTGCGCATCCGAGCAGTCGGTTATCGTTCTTGACAGCATCTATGACGAGGTTAAGCATGAATTTGCGGCAAGAGGCTGCTACTTCCTTAACCCCGAGGAAACAGAAAAGGTTCGTAAGACTATTATAATTAACGGTGCGCTTAATGCCAAAATAGTAGGTCAGCCCGCCGCAAAGATCGCCGCTCTTGCAGGCGTAAGCGTTCCCGAGGGAACAAAGATCATCATCGGTGAGGTTGAAAGCGTAGATCTTGCCGAGGAATTCGCTCACGAAAAGCTCAGTCCCGTGCTTGCTATGTATCGTGCTGAAAGCTTTGAGGACGCACTTGATAAGGCAGAGCATCTCGTTGCCGACGGAGGCTACGGTCACACATCATCCGTATATCTCAATGCGGTAACCGAGAGAGCAAAGCTTGATGAATTTGCGGCAAGAATGAAGACATGCCGTATACTCGTGAACACTCCCTCGTCTCAGGGCGGTATAGGCGACCTCTATAACTTTAAGCTTGCTCCGTCACTCACGCTCGGATGCGGCTCTTGGGGCGGAAACAGCGTTTCCGAGAATGTTGGTGTTAAGCACCTTATAAATATTAAAACAGTAGCAGAAAGAAGGGAAAATATGCTTTGGTTCCGTGCACCCGGTAAGGTTTATATCAAGAAGGGCTGCTTGCCTGTGGCTCTTGACGAGCTTAAGACTGTAAGAGGAGCTAAGCGTGCGTTTATCGTAACAGATACATTCCTTTATCAGAACGGATATACCAAGCCCATCACAGATAAGCTTGACGAAATGGGTATCGTTCACACGACCTTCTTTGATGTTCAGCCCGACCCCACACTTAAAAATGCAACAGAGGGCGCAAAGCAGATGAGCGCATTTAAGCCCGATACAATTATCGCACTCGGCGGCGGATCCGCAATGGACGCTGCTAAGATAATGTGGGTTCTCTACGAGCATCCCGAGGCTGACTTTATGGATATGGCTATGAGATTTGTAGATATCCGTAAGCGTATATATACATTCCCGAAGATGGGTGAAAAGGCATATTTTATTGCTATTCCCACATCCGCAGGTACAGGCTCCGAGGTAACTCCCTTTGCGGTAATTACCGATGAGAAAACAGGAGTTAAATATCCTCTTGCAGATTACGAGCTTCTCCCCAATATGGCTATTATCGACGCAGATTTCCATATGAGTGCTCCGAGAGGACTTACGGCTGCGTCCGGTATAGACGCGGTAACTCACGCACTTGAGGCATATGCCGCAATGCTTGCAACCGATTATACAGACGGACTTGCGCTTCGCGCTCTTAAGATGATATTCGAATATCTTCCCAGAGCATACGATAACGGTCAGACAGACGTAGAGGCACGTGAAAAGATGGCTAATGCCGCAACCATGGCAGGTATGGCTTTCGCTAACGCATTCCTCGGCGTATGCCACTCAATGGCTCACAAGCTCGGTGCATTCCATCATCTTCCTCACGGCGTTGCAAACGCTCTTATGATAGAAGAGGTGCTCAGATTCAATGCAAGCGAGGCTCCTGCAAAGATGGGTACATTCTCACAGTATGATCATCCTCATACACTTGCAAGATATGCCGAGGTTGCGGATTATCTCGGACTCGGCGGAAGCACGAACGAGGAGAAGCTTGAAAACCTCATAAAGGCAGTAAACGACCTTAAGGCAAGAGTCGGAATAAAGGAGACTATCAAGGATTACGGTATTGACGAGGCTGACTTCCTTGCACGTCTTGACGATATGACCGAGCAGGCGTTCGACGACCAGTGCACAGGTGCTAACCCCCGCTATCCGCTTATGAGTGAGATCAAGCAGATGTATCTCAACGCATACTACGGAAAGCATTTTGTAGAAACCGAAAAGCCCACAGTTTGATTTTGGAGGTATTAATATGAAACTTGATAACGTAATTTCCAAGAGAGTAAACAAGACTATATACCGTGACGGCGATAAATGTATAAAGGTTTTTGCCGAGGGATATTCCAAGGCAGACGTGCTCAACGAGGCTCTCAATCAGGCGAGAATAGAGGAAACGGGACTTAATATTCCCAAGAACCTTGGCGTTACGATGATTGACGGTAAGTGGGCGATAATTTCCGAGTTTATCGAGGGAACTACTCTTTCACAGCTTATGGAGGAGCATCCCGAAAAGAAGCACGAGTACATCGAGCTTTTGGTTGATATTCAGATGGAGGTACACAAAAAGACCTGCCCTCTGCTTAATAAGCTTAAGGACAAGATGAATCGTAAGATTTCCGCAACAAGCTTTGACGCTACAACACGTTATGATCTCCATACACGTCTTGAGGGTATGCCCAAGCATAACAAGGTTTGCCACGGCGACTTTAACCCATCCAATATTATTATTACGGAGGACGGAATTCCTTACATCATAGACTGGTCGCACGCAACTCAGGGAAATGCTTCGGCGGACGTTGCGAGAACATATCTTCTGTTCTGCCTTAACGGCGACGACGAAGGAGCTGCTTACTATCTCGATACATTCTGCAAAAAGAGCGATACCGCAAAGCAGTACGTTCAAAAGTGGATGCCCATCGTTGCAGCATCGCAGTCTGTAAAGGGAAATGAAAAGGAAATAGAATTCCTTTCAAAGTGGGTAAGCGTAGTAGATTACGAATAATCACTGACATAAAAGCAGACACGGTGAGAAATCACCGTGTCTGCTTTTGTATTATATTTTTTTAACAATTTCGTCTGTGTTCTTTACTATACAGTCGGCAGGGTATACGCCTCGCAAGGATAGCAAGGGATAGACCGAGGTGTTTTTTCCTATGACCGTACCGGGATTAATGACCGTACCGCAGCCGATATTCGCTCCGTCTGCGAGTATTCCGCCGATCTTCCTGAGTCCTGTCGGTATATCCGTTTCGGCGTGTATTACGATGTTCTTTCCGTCGTTTTTGAGATTTGAGCAGACCGTTCCCGCACCAGTGTGTGCGTCATTTCCCAAAATACTGTCTCCGACATAGTTGTAGTGGGGGATTTGCACATGCTCAAGCAAAATGCAGTTTTTAAGCTCGCTCGAGTTACCTATAACGCAGTTTTTACCCGTGATAACTCCGCCTCTTATAAACGCACCGGGGCGAACCTCGCTTCCCGAGCCGATGATGCACGGAGGCTCAATAGTGGCGGTGGGATATATTTTCACGTTTTCGCCGACAAGAACGCCATCTGAAATTTCGGTGTATCCCTCTATTCCGTTTTTTATAAGCTCTTTGGCGTAATCCTTAATTTTGGGCAGCATCTCCCAGGGGTATTCGACTCCGTCAAATAGATTTTTTAAATATTCCGTGCGGCAGAGGAAAAGCTCTTTTGTTTTGACTTGCTTATTCAACAGCGTATCCTCCGTCTCTTATTGACTTTGCAACCGATTCGGCAAGCTCACGGCAGAGCTGCTCACTCTCGCATTCAATCATAATGCGAATGAGAGGCTCTGTTCCGCTCGGGCGTAAAAGCACCCGTCCTTTACCGTCGATTATGTGCTCAACCTCGTTAAGAGAGGCGAGAACCGCTTTGTCCTGCATTGCCGCTTCCTTGCTCTTGACTCGGATGTTTTTCATATATTGGGGATAGAGTTTGACGTCCTCAACAAGACGTGAGAGAGAGGCTTTTGAATCGCAGATTTCTTCTGTGACCATAATAGCCGTGAGAAGCCCGTCGCCGGTAGTGGCGTATTTTTTCATAATTATGTGTCCGGACTGCTCTCCGCCTATCGAATATCCGCTTTCTTGCATACATTCGTAAACGAAGCGGTCTCCGACCTTGGTTTGTACGCATTTTATGCCGAGAGCATCAAGGCTTGCCACAAATCCGCTGTTTGACATAACGGTTGCGACAACCGTATTGTCGTTAAGCATTCCTCGGTTTTTAAGACGCTTTGCAAGTAGATACATAATCTTGTCACCGTCCACGATATTGCCGTTTTCATCTACGGCAAGACATCTGTCGGCATCTCCGTCAAATGCAAATCCTACGTCGAGATGCTTATCTCTGACAAGCTTTGTTAAAGCCTCAAGATGAGTTGAACCGCAATCTCTGTTAACGTTGAGACCGTCCGGCTCGTCGCCTATGACGTATATTTGTGCGCCGAGTGCTCCGAAGACCGCACGTGCTATTGACCAAGATGCGCCGTTTGCGCAGTCGAGACCTATTCTTAGCTTTTTATACGAATTGGACGCAAGTGAAATGAGATATCCTATGTATCTGTTTCTGCCGCTTACGTGGTCGTGTATTGAGCCTATATTTTCTCCGGTTGCGAGAGGCAGATCGTTTTCTGCAATTCCGAGGGTACCGAGATCTCCGTCAAGATAGGATTCTATTTGAGCGGTTGTTTCATCGTCAAGCTTTTCTCCGTATCGGTTGATGACCTTAATTCCGTTATCGTGAAAGGGATTATGGGATGCGGTGATCATAATTCCGCAATCGAATCCGTCGAGCCTTGTGACATAAGAAACGCTCGGAGTGGTCGTTACGTGAAGTATATATGCGTCGGCACCGCTTGTTGCAATACCGGATGCAATAGCGTATTCAAGCATATAGCTTGAACGTCTTGTATCCTTTCCTATTACGATTTTCGCGCGTCCCTTTTCGTTTCCGTCACGGTGATTTGTATAATACCATCCGAGAAATCGTCCTACTTTATAAGCGTGAAGGGAGGTAAGGTCTGAATTTGCTTCTCCGCGAAATCCGTCCGTTCCGAAATATTTATTTCCACCCGACGAGGCGGGTGAGGGGAAAAGCTCAATTTCCTCACGAAGCAAGTGGTCACAAGAAACACCGAAAATATCGGATATCTGTATGATTTTGTCTATCTGCGGCACCGCCTGATCCATTTCCCATTTTGAAACCGACTGACGTGATACCGAAAGAAGCTCTGCGAGCTTTTCCTGAGATATCTCAAGATTTGTTCTCAGCTTGATTATTTTCTGTCCGAAGGTCATAAATTACCTCTTCATAATATCTTATTTGATAAAATACCTTACGATTATATGAAAAGCAATCGCAAAATATTCCCACAATGACATTATACAGTATACTGCCCGAAAAAGCAATAGATTTTTGAAACAAAAAAAGAAAATCGCAACTTTCGGTTGCAAAAAAACGTCAAAAAACAAAAAACAGTCTGGAAATCCGAAAAAAAACGACTTGATAACGCAAACAAGAGTTGATTTGTGACGCAAAAATCGGCACGGAGACAAAATTTCCGCACCGATTGACTTTATTGCTTATCTATTAGATCCAATATCTGCTCTACATTCTTTTTGCCGAAATATACGTCCTTGTCATTAATGATGAGGCAGGGAACACTCATAACATTGTATTGACTTTTCAGACTGTCAAAATGTCTGATGTCATATGCCTCGGCACGTACAGATGGGTTTTTCGAGGCTATGCGTTGGCAGGCGGTGACAAGGTCGGGGCACATTGTGCAGGAAAGAGATACCAATATCTTCATATCTGTTGCTGTTTTTATATTGTCAATCCTGCTTTCCGTTTCTGTATTCAGTGTTTGCCCCTTGCCCGAAGCATTATAGAGTGCAAGCACGAATGATGTGAATTCGTGACCGAGAGGCACTCCGTGAAACGCTATTCCCGTATCCTCGCCGTCACGGAAAATACGCACACAGGGGTATGCCGTGTTTTTTGAGCCTGTTTCCGCAATTGTCAAGGTAAGCTTTTCCGAAAGACTGCATAACTCTCGTGCGAAATGCTCAAGCTCCTCTGATATGGGGCGATTGTCAAGGTACAGGGTGAGCGTCAGCGGATGTTCCGTTTTCTCGAAAACTACCGCTAACTGCTCTCGCATATTTCTATCAAAGAGTGATGATGCTCCGGTATCACCCTCTGAGTCTTTAGCATTTTGATGTGCAGAGGTAGCTCTTTTGCGTTCGGGTGGAGTCGGGTGCAGACCTGTTTTTGCTTGCATAGCCGTTGCATATTTTTCAAGCTCGGTTGCCGCTATCGCACCGTCACCCGTGGCGGTCACTACCTGACGAAGTGGCTTGATGCATACGTCTCCTGCCGCATAAACTCCGTCGGCACTCGTTTTTTGTGTAGGATCCGTTACAATATATCCCTTATCAAGGGCTATTTTATCCTTGACAATCTCCGTGTCGGGCGAATAGCCCGCAAAAACGAATACGCCGAAGTCCTCTCCTACATCGGCTTTGTATTCGGTTGTCTCTCCCGTCCTTGTATTTCGGTATCTTATATAATTGATGCCGTTCTCACCCGATACCTTTTCCGCCACAGTATTTGTCAGTACGGTTATTTTTTCGTGATTTTTTGCCGGTTCTGCAACTGCTGCAGCACAGGTGAAATCATCTCCTCGTATCATAATGGTTACGTGACGTGCGAATTTTGTCAGAAATACGCTCTCCTCGGCTGCGGCAAATCCGCCTCCTATTACAAAGATATCCTTGCCTGTAAAAAATTCTCCGTCACATGTCGCACAATAAGCAACTCCGCGCCCTCTGAATTCATCTTCTCCGTCAAATCCTACCTTGCGAGGGCGAGCACCCGTGGCAATCAGTATTCCGAAGCAGTAAATGTCGCCTCTGCTTGTGTGAACGGTCTTTACGTCGTCCGTAATATCAAGCTTTATTACCTCTGCGGCTAAAAATTCCGCACCGAATCCCTCTGCTTGACGATACATTGCATCGGTCAGAGCACGTCCGCTTATCTGTTCTATACCGGGATAATTTACCACCTCGTCCGTTATCGTAATTTGACCTCCGAGCTGCTCCTTTTCGATTACCAAAACTCTGTGTCTTGCTCTTGCAAGATAGATGGCGGCGGTTAGGCCTGCGGGACCTCCGCCGATTATTACCGCATCGTAGAGCCTCTCTTCATCATATTGTCTGTTTTCCATTACAGCTGTCCGACGAGATCAAGACTCGGCTTGAGGGTTTCTTCACCGGGACGCCAGTTTGCGGGGCAGACCTGATCTCCGTGTGCGTGAACAAATTGGCATGCCTGAACCTTGCGGAAAAGCTCCTCTGCGTTTCTTCCGACGTTTCCGGCGGTTATCTCGTAGCCTACTATTTTCCCCTCGGGATTGACTATAAACGTTCCTCTTTCGGCGAGTCCCTCGGATTCTATCAGAACCTCAAAATCTCTTGAAATGGCGTGAGTAGGATCGGCAAGCATGGGAAAGGTTATCTTTTTTATTCGTTCCGACGCGTCGTGCCAAGCCTTATGAACGAAATGTGTGTCCGTGGATACGGAATATATTTCGCATCCGACTCCCTTGAATTTCTCATATTTATTTGCGAGATCCTCAAGCTCCGTGGGGCACACGAAAGTGAAATCGGCGGGATAGAAAAAGAATACGCTCCATTTGCCTAAGGTGTCGTCCTTGGTGACGGATTTGAATTCGCCTGCGTGATAGGCGTTTGCCTTGAAATTTGAAATTTCCTTATTAATGATTGACATAGTGATGCTTCTCCTTTGTTTGTTTTTTGAGGATGAAATTGTCCTTTCCCGAAAAGTATTCCCGAGTTTTGCTTGATTAATTCGTAAAGTTTCGGGGATACTAATTAAAAACAGAGGTGATATTTATGGAAAAAAGCAAATCAAATAAATATGCGTCGGGATTTGTGCCGTTTGCTCTCGGAGCGTTTCTCGTCGGCATAGTGGGCGGATTTACCACGGTTCTCGGTCCTGCTTTCGTTAAGGATCTCGGACTTGATTATAATAATACCGCTTGGACGTCGCTTGCATTGGCTATATCAAGTGCTGCCTGCGCCCCGATACTCGGCAAATTGGGTGACGCAATAGGCAAGGGAAGAACGCTTATCCTCGGAATAGGTATCTTTACTCTCGGTAACGTGCTTACCGCAACGTCTGCGACATTGATTTCTATGCTTGCGGCACGCTTTGTTGTCGGGCTGGGAAGTGCGGCTATAGCACCCGTTGTAATGTCATATATCGTCACGGAATTTCCGAAAGAGAAGCAGGGTGTCGGATTTTCTTTGTATATGCTGATATCGAGCTGTGCGGTCATATTCGGACCGACCTTGGGCGGAATTATGATAAACGGCTTCGGATGGAGAGCGATGGTTTGGGTCTGCGTTGCGATATGTATAATTGTGTTTCTTGCTTGTCTTGCGCTTTGCACTACTAAAGGAGAGAAGCGACGTTCACTCTCGGACTTCGATTATATCGGCTCATTTCTTGTTTTGCTGTTTTTCGGATCGCTTTTGTGCATACCGTCATTCGGGCAAAACATAGGCTGGAGCTCTGCTGCTTTTCTTCTAAGCGTAATATGCGCTTTGATATCTCTTTTCGGGCTTTGCATTGCGGAGAGACGGGCGAAAAATCCCATATTGAGGTGGGATTTTATAAAAAGAAAGAGATTTGTTTTGTCCGTGCTTGCCCTTTTTCTGACACAGGGGCTTATGCAGGCGAATATGACGAATACGATAGTTTTTGTTAATTATACGCAGGCGGACAATACGGTAATTTCGGGATATGCAATCTCTGTTATGTATATCGGAATGTCTCTCGGCGCACTGCTTTTGGGACCGCTTGCGGACAGATATGAGCCGAAAAATGTTCTTCTTTGCTCTTTTGCCGTGACGGGCTTGGGGTGCGCTCTTATGCTTGCCTTCTCCGAGTCTGTCGGTACGCTTTTGCTTGCGTTGTCGCTTGGTATTCTCGGATTCGGTCTCGGCGGAAACGGTACCGTGTTTATGAAGGTAGTTCTATCGGGCGTTCCTGTTGAAGCTGTAAGCTCAAGCACGGGAACGTATGGACTTTTCCGTGACCTTGCAGCACCGTTCGGCGTTGCGGTTTTCGTACCGATGTTCACAAACAGCGTCACATCATATATTAATGAGGGAGCAAGTGCCGCATATGCAGCTGCAGTTTCGATAAGGGAGATTGCTCTTATCGAAATTTTCTGCGTTATCCTCGGTATTTGCGCCGTTCTTTTTCTGCCGAGGACGAATAGTGGAAAGTAATAAAAAACTCGGGCGCGGTGAAAATTCCCGTGCCCGATTATGATTTTTGTGCAAAATGTAGAAAAATACGAATGAAAATAGGGCGCCTAATATATTATTAGACGCCTTTTGTTGCTCTAATTTTACTCTTTTTTGTGATATTTGTCAATACATTTTGGAAAATATTGTACCGTAAATTGCTTTTTCTTAAAAAAATATTCGTCATTTTAACTCAAAATCAGTGTTTTTTGGACGCCTAATAATATATTAGGCGAACTCTTTCGCGGGTGCCGAGGGTGTTCGGAAAGCTCGGGCGGAGTAAAATCACTTGCACAAGGCTTTAATTTTTCAGGTGCGGCGATGATACTTTCCCGACGGCTGTTTTTTATCCGTGCGTTATTTGCGTAAACGCTTCGGAGTGAGGACGGCGGAGAGCGTTTGAGGTGCCCAAATCAAAACAAAAATAAAAACAAAATCAAAAAGGAGATTTTTCTTATGAGAAAAAATCAAAAGGGTTTTACCCTCGTTGAATTGCTCGTAGTAATCGCTATCCTTGCTATTCTTGCAACCGTTGCGGTAGTCGGTTATTCAAGCTTTATCGACAGTGCAAACAAGAGCGTAGACCAGCAGGTAGTTGCTCAGATGAATACTGCTCTCCAGGCAGCTTCCGTTGAGGGCAGACCTCAGAACAGAACAGATCTTCTCAAACTGTTCGATAAGCACGATATCGACATAAACAAGCTTGCTCCCGTAACAGAGGGATATGCTTTCTATTGGGATATGACGGAAAATAAGATAGTTATCGTTAACAATGTTAAGGATATTGAAGAGGATTGGGAATATATTGTATCTAACGGCTTTGGTAAGTTGACAGAGGCAGAAAGTGTAGAATACATAACTTCCGCTATTTCCGAATCCAGTAAAACAAATCCTGCTCTTATTAAGTTGAGCGGCGATGTTACGACGACAGAATGCATTACTGTTACTGAAGAGCAGTGCGTAATAATTGATTTGAACGGTCACACGATTGGTTATGAAAACAGTGATAAACTCGCACTTCAGGTAGAAAAGGATGCAACATTGACTGTTAAAAACGGAGATATCAAGGGAAAAGTTAATAATGTCGGTGGACATTTAACTCTTGATCATGTAAATGTAAATAAAGAAGCTGATAGTGAAGTCAAAGGTGCATTGGCATTTAGCCGCGCTTCCGATACTTATATTACAAATTGTACTTTTACAGCGGATAAAAACGCCGGACATACTATCGGTACAAACAGCACCTATGATGCTGATGATGGCGCACGTGTGTATATTATAGATTCAAAAATATATCAAACAAGTGATGAAACTTACCCTGCCGCAGCACTTAATATCACTATTGATTGCGATATAACTATTAATCATTGTAAAGTTATAGGTGTAGGTCACGGTGCATACTTCCGCGGATGCACTGCCACTCTCATCAATTCCACATTTACACATACTTCTACAAAAGACGGTACACCTTGGGGAACAGGAAATAACGGAAAATTTGCCGACATCGTATTTGCTTGCGGAGGAGAAAACTTTAGCGGCTATGCAACAACTGCTAACTACACTTGCGAAAAAGTAACCGCAACAACTGTATACGTACATCAGCCCGAGGGCGGTACAGTTACTGTTAGCGGAATAGAAGTTAACGAAACTTATAATTAATAACTTTTCCCACGGCTCTGAAAATAGCCGTGGGATTTTCGTTATCTGAAGTGATTTAAAACTTAGGGACGAATTCTCGCCGGCCACAACAAAAAATCAGAGGATAGCGTGTGCTATCCTCTGATTTTTTTGGTCGAAGTGGCGGGACTCGAACTCGCGGCCTCCAGTACCCGAAACTGGCGCGCTACCAGCTGCGCTACACCTCGTAACACTTAGATAATATACCATATTTTTTTGCTTTTGTCAATAGAATTTATGAAAAATTAAACCTTTTTCCGAAAAACGCTTGACATTATTCTTTTTGTGTGATACAATACTTGAGTAAATTAAATATCGGACTAAAGAATAGTTAGAGGCGCGGTTAAGAATAGTAGCCTCCCGTAGACGCTCAAACGTTGATGACGGGGTGTGAAAGGCAAGACCGCCGAAGTGAATTTCGCTTTTGAGGGCGTTATTTGCTGGGCAAACGGGGAACACCCGCTTGACTGTCACAATTTTTTGTGGAGTGCTGCTTTCGATATGGTGATCTTTTGCGGGATTATTGCGGTCGGGGCACTTTGCTCCGACCTTTTAATTTGCAAAATATTATCGTTTGAAAGGAACAAACAAAATGAAAAGAAACATTTCTTTAATCTCACTCGTTGCAGTTTTCTGCATACTTCTTACCGCTCTTACGGCATGCCCTGACAAGAGAGAGGGCGTTGATATCTCCGGTGCTACCGATCTTTCGGGTCTTGCGGGTGCAACTCTTGCCGCACAGACAGGAACATTCCACCTTGACGCACTCAATACGCTCGGTAACATTACCGTTCGCGAATACGAGGACTTTTCAAAGCTTCTCATTGCATTGAAGAGCGGTGCTATTGACGGATATGTTGCAGAGGAGCCTACGGCTCTCAGCGTTGTCGCTTCCGATTCCTCTCTTGCTTATCTCCCTCTTGTAAACAATTCAACGGGATTTGCCGCAACCGATGAGGATACGGGAATTGCAGTCGGATTTAAAAAGGGTAGTGAAATGGTTGCAAGGGTAAATCCTATTATTGCTTCCATCAGCTCCGAAACACGCTCCGCGCTTATGGAACAGATTGTAAGAATCAGTGAAAATACCGACACTTCCATTGGCGAGGACATCGTTCTTTCATCGTCAAATACAAATGTATCAAACGGTACGCTTAAGATAGCGATGGAGTGCAATTACGCTCCCTTTAACTGGACGCAGATGACCGATGCCAACGGTGCTGTTCCGATTGCAAATGCAAGTAATATGTACGCTAACGGATATGACGTTCAGATTGCAAAGTACATTGCGGCAGAGCTCGGTATGACTCTTGAAATATATTCCGCAGAGTGGGACAGCTTGATTCCCGGAGTTAACGCCGGAACATACGACGGAATTATCGCAGGTATGAGCCCCACAGCCGAAAGAAAAGAAAAGATCGATTTTACGGATTGCTATTACAATTCAAATCTCGTTATAATTTATAAGAAAGCTAACTGAAATGGAATTTATCAACAACGTAATTAACATCATAACAAAATATTATTCCGTGCTCCTTGAGGGCTTGGGATATACAATGCTTATCGCACTTACGGGTACTCTTTTCGGACTTGCGATCGGATTGCTCACCGGTATTCTCAAAACGGTCCCCGCTTCAAAGAGCCGTCCTGTCAGAATACTTCAGAAGATACTTAATTTTATAATCGCGTGCTATGTCGAGGTGTTCCGCGGAACGCCTATGATGGTACAGGCTATGGTAATTTTCTGGGGGTATGCCTTTATGAACGGAGGAAATACGCTTCCTCTTATCCCTGCGGGCATATTTATCGTTTCCATAAATACGGGTGCGTATATGACGGAGATCGTGCGCGGCGGCATTATTTCAATAGACAAGGGACAGTTTGAGGGCGCGTATAGCGTCGGAATGACACATTGGCAGGCTATGACCAATGTCGTTATCCCTCAGGTTATGAGAAATATTCTCCCCTCTATTTCCAACGAGTTTGTTATCAATATTAAGGATACATCGGTGCTCAACGTTATCGGCGTTATGGAGCTTTACTATATGGCAAGCAAGATACAGTTTATGACGCTTGACATATTCGAAACATATCTTATCGTTTGCGTGATGTATTTCATAATGACCTTTACGGTTACAAGAATCCTTCGCCTCTTCGAAAAGAAGCTTGCGGGAAGTGATTCTTATACGATTTGCGGCTCACAGTCGGATCCCGACGCCGAGA
Source organism: uncultured Lachnospiraceae bacterium (assembly GCA_964534905.1). Classification (GTDB taxonomy): domain Bacteria; phylum Bacillota; class Clostridia; order Oscillospirales; family CAG-272; genus RGIG4608. The sequence continues at coordinate 33,499 of CAZHPZ010000001.1, forward strand.
TACATGTGCATGCACAGAAGGAGGAATACAGATGAGCGAAACGGTAATTTCAATTAAAAATCTCAAAAAGAGCTTCTCCGAACGTGATATTCTTAAGGGAATAGACTTGGAAGTTAAGAAAAACGAGGTTATTTCGGTTATCGGCTCATCGGGCTCGGGAAAGAGCACGATGCTTCGCTGTATTAACCTGCTTGAGGAGCCTACCTCCGGTGATATTCTTTTCCACGGAAAGAGCGTGCTCGGAGGGGATATCGATCTGAATGAATACCGTTCGAGAATCGTTATGGTGTTCCAGCAGTTCAACCTTTTCGGAAATATGAGCGTTCTTGACAATTGTGTTCGTCCGCAAACGGTCGTTCTCAAGAGAAGCAAGGACGAGGCACAGAAAACAGCCCTTAAATACCTTTCAAAGGTCGGTATGGCAGAGTATATAAATGCCCGTCCGTCGCAGCTTTCGGGCGGTCAGAAGCAGAGAGTTGCCATTGCACGTGCGCTTTCTATGAATCCCGAGGTTATCCTTTTTGATGAGCCTACGAGTGCACTTGACCCCGAAATGGTCGGAGAGGTGCTTGACGTAATGCGTGAGCTTGCCGACGAGGGACTTACAATGATAGTTGTAACGCACGAAATGGCATTTGCCCGCGATGTTTCAAGCAGAGTAATATTCATAGACGAGGGTATTATTTGTGAGGAGGGAGATCCGAAGGAATTCTTCGCCGATCCCAAGACCGACAGAGCCAGAGCCTTTCTGTCAAGATTTTTACAATAAAATAAAGCGGTACAAAAGCAGAGGATTGTCTTCGGACAGTCCTCTTTTGATATTTTATGTTGACATTTATATATTATTGTGCTAAAATGAATTTATATTATCCGTGCTTGGAGGGATTGAATATGAGAGAATTTGTTTATTGGCTGTTGAGTGAGGAAAATTCCGATCTTAAAATAACGCTTTTTAACGAATGGCATATTTTCTATTTGCTCATTGCTTTCGGCTCAGCAATAGCGCTTGCATTTATTTTTAAGGATAAATCCGAGCATGCAAGGGAAAAGTTGCTGCGTGTATATGCATACGTAACAATAGGACTTTACATAGCCGACTTCTTCCTTATGCCGCTTTCGGATTCTTACGGCGGAAGAATAGCCGTCAATAAGCTTCCGTTTCATATTTGCACGCTGATGTCGATTTGTGCGGCATTTGCGCAGTTTAATAAGAAATTTAAGCCTATAAAGGAGCCGATAGTTGTTCTTTCGCTCGTTTCATCGCTTATGTGGATGACCTATCCCGGCAGTGCGCTCGGAGGAGAGCCGCCGTTCAGCTATATTATAATGCAGACATTTATGTTCCACAGCTTCCTTTTCGGTTGGGCATTTCTCAATCTTGCTCTCGGCGAGGTCAAGCTTAATATAAAGAATGTTTGGCAGGAGCTTTTCGGTATTTTGCTGATTTCGGCTTGGGCGACTCTCGGAAACACGCTTTACGAGGATCAAAACTGGTTCTTCCTTGCCGACAGTATATTTTCATTTATACCCGACGAGGCAATGCCCGTGACGGTTATCACTGCGGTTTTCGCTATGTGTCTTTTAATATACGGAATTTATTACGGAGCACATACGCTTATTGAGAATAAACGTAATGAACAAAAGCAAGCACGCAGAGTATAAAAGGATAGTAAAGGGCGCTCGTGTTGCCGTGCTTTGCGTTCACGGAATTCTCGGAACGCCCAATCACTTCAGAGATCTCGTCCCGCTTATCCCGGAGGAATATTCGGTCTTTAACATAGTTCTCGATGGGCATTGCGCAGGCGTCGATGATTTTTCACATGCCTCCATGAAGGCGTGGGAGAAGAATGTTTCCGATGCACTTTGCGAGCTTTTGAGCACGCACGGTGAGGTGTATATTCTTGCTCACTCTATGGGAACGCTTCTTGCGATAGAGGCGGCAATGAAAGAGAAGAGAGTTACAAGGTTCTTCTGTCTTTCAATTCCGATAAAAGTGGGATTCAAGCTAAGAATGCTTACCACAATGCTGAAAATGTATTTCGGCAAGGTAAACGAGAGTGACGTTTATGCATATGCCGCAAAGGAGTGTACGGGTATGACTTTGTCTGCAAATCCGTTCAAATACTTAGGATTTGTTCCGAGATATATCGAGCTTTTCGCAAAGATACGTCAGGTAAGAAAAGCATTACCGAGCTTTACTACGCCCTGCGTGTCGTATCAGTCGTCGCTGGATGAGCTTGTCTCTCCGAAATCTTATGCGATATTGAGGCGAGAGTCTCAGGTACGTACCGAAATGCTTGAGCATTCGACGCACTTTTATTATGACTCAGGTGATCTTAAACGCATACGGGATGATTTCGTAAGCTTTTTGAATAATTAAAAATAAAAAGGAAAATCACAGCGTGATTTTCCTTTTTTGCTTAATTTGATTAGCTTGTATGCTCCTGCTCCTTGGCAAGATCCTCGGAAGCCTTGACGGACTGCTCGATCCTTTCGGCAATCTCTCTTTCGACCTCTTTTTTTGTTTCTTTTTCCTTAAATGCCGATTTTATCGTATATACCTCGGCACGAATGATGTCAATCTTTTCAATGAGAACCTTTGCTTTTTCAGTTTCCGCTTCGCCTGTTTTTATCTTCTGATATGCCACTCTGCCAAGCTGCTCGTAAAGCTCCGAAAGAGTTGATTCCTTTTGAGCAAGCTTTATATGAAGGGAGGCATTGTCCGAAAGATCTCCTGCTTTTGATACAGCCTTGCTTGCCGATCTCTTAATATTACGGCGAATTTCCTTCCAATTAGCCATTTTAATCCTCCTGTTTTTATGATTATGATTCATTATACTATTTTTTTGTTAAAAAGTAAAGAGATTTGTTATATTTTTTTGCGTTTTCGGAAAAATATATTTTGAGAGGAGTGATTTTATGGATATGGATAAAAAGACCTACAAGAAATTTGTCGATGCGCATGCGCCGCGATCTCCTGTCGGAAAGAACTGTCTGAATGCATTTGTCATAGGAGGACTGATATGTGCGATAGGGCAGGGCTTTAACGATATTTACGGACTTGCACTCGGGCTTGATTCTGATGATGCGGGAATGCTTGCTTCGTGCACACTCGTCCTGATCAGCGTATTTCTTACCGCTATCGGCGTGTTTGATGAAATTGCCAAGGTGGCGGGTGCGGGAACTCTTGTTCCGATAACGGGATTTGCAAATTCCGTTGTATCGCCCGCAATAGACAGTAAGAGTGAGGGACTTGTTCTCGGCGTCGGTGCCAAAATATTCACCGTTGCGGGACCTGTTCTTCTTTACGGTATACTTTCAGGTGCGATATACGGGATTATTTACTATATTGTGTCATTGATCTGATTTTATTGAGAAACGGTGAACAGTGAATAGAAGTATCCTTTCTTGTCAATAAGCTCGTCGAATTTTCCTTCTTCTATTATGCTTCCGTTTTTCATAACGATAATTCCCTCATAGCGCTCAAGAAGTGAGGCGTCGAGAGTGTGTGTAACCTCAATGGCGGTAACACCGTCAAGGCTAAGAATGGAGCTTGTGACCTGATATGCCGTTTCGGCATCGAGAGCGGCGGTCGCTTCGTCAACAAGTAATACCTGCGAATTTTTGAGAAGAGCACGGGCGATTGATATTCTTTGCTTTTCTCCGCCGGAGAGCGCGGAGCCGTTCTCGCCGCAGACGTAATCCGCACCCTTTTCGAGTATCAGATCGGAAAGCCCCGAAAGATGCACCGCTCTTTCGATGTCCTCCTCGGGAAATGGCTTGAACATAGTAATATTGTTGAGTATGGATGAATTGAATACGAATACGTTTTGTTGAATAATGCTTTGTATTTCGTAAAGATCCTCAAGATTCATATTTTTTATATCGCATTCATCATACGATATGCTTCCCGAGTAGTCGCCGTGTGATGCCATAAGCATATTTAAAAGCGTGGATTTTCCGCTTCCCGAGGCACCTACTATTGCGTATTTTTTACCGAGCTCAAATGAATAGTTAATGTTTGAAAGTGCCTGCTTTTCGTTTCCGTATGAGAATGAAAGATTATTGAGCTTTATTTCGTGCTCAAGCCTTTTGCCGCTCGGAGCAGATTCCTCTGCGGAATTGTCCTCAAGTGCTTTAGCACATTTTTTTATAAGCTCAATTGAGGATTTAAACTGTGCATAATATGTGGGTATTGAACCTATGGGACCTACAATGTAATTTACCATCTGCACAAACATAATTACAATACCCGCCGTTATTCCGATGTTTTTTGTAGTCAGATAAGCGGCTATAAGGAAAACTCCGAATTGTGTGAAAAGTCCCGCAATGCTTGAAAGCATTGAAATGATAATTCTGATCTTATCTCTTTTGGATTGCGCCGAGGCGAGCTCCTTTACCTGTGCGGAAAAAATGCAGAACATTTCTTTTTCCGCCTTGAATGATTTTACAACGCTGAATCCGCTCAAAACGTCCTTTATGCTTGCAACGTATTCCTTGTTTTCATCGGATACGCGGGATTCCGCTGTCGCAGCCTTGTTTCCGAAAAGTATGGAGACCGCAAAGGGGATAAGTGCGAGAAGTATAGCCGTAAGAGTCAGCAGAGGGCTGTAATAAGCCATCATCGCAAGGGCACATATAAAAAGGAGAACGGAGCTGACAAATGAAAATATATTGTTAAGAAGCCCTGTGGATATCGGGGTTGTATCATTTGTAAGCGCGGAAATATATACTGACGAATTTTCTTTACTGAATGCCGAAATGTTTTTTTTCGTTATTTTTTTGAAAACATATTCCTTATATCTTCTTATGCCGTCATTTATAAAATGAGGATGTGCATAATATGAAATCAGTGAGGATACGATAATAATCATCACCAGGCATAAGGATATAAGCGTAAGCTCAGACAGGGAAAATCCGACGTCGAGTCCACCGGTGAAGTCCGTTATTTTCTGCAGCAACCAGGCAATGCCGAGACTTGATATAACGTCAAGCAGAGTTGCGGTCATTTCAAGCAGGAAGTATTTTGTGTTGCCTCTGTATAGCTGATGTAAGTACGGTCGAATATTGACCGAATTGCTTTTTGATTTGTTTTGATGTGTCATGGGAGCCTCCTTGAATTTTTGTGATTATATTTTAGCATAAGAATGTAGGTTGCGTCTATACATTCGGGATTGAAAATGCGCAACCATGGGTTGCATTGGCATTATATAGGGCAAAAATCGATGCTTGAGACCTTATAAATATAAAATGCGCCGTTTAATTTTGTGCGATAATTTCGGATAAAAGCTATTGACACGTTTGTGGTTTTATGATATAATTGCAATGTTATGAATATTGGGATATAGCCAAGCGGTAAGGCACCAGACTTTGACTCTGGCATTTTCGATGGTTCGAATCCATCTATCCCAGCCAAAATGCACGAGGGGACAAAGTCCCCCTCGTGCATTTTTTCTTGTGTTGTATATTCGAACTTCAAATCCGTAGGATTTGCAGACCTGCGAGCAGTTATTATCAATAACGAACAAACTCTCGCGCAGGTCGGGTTCTGAATCCATCTATCCCGGTCAAAGAATGCACAAGGGGAAATCCCCTTGTGCATTTTTTTAAAATATGATGACTTTTTGGGCTAAAACTATTGAATTTTTTAAAAAAAGTAGTATAATAAATTTGCCAAACTAACTTAATAATTGTGACTTGCGGTATTATTTTATCTTTAGGGATAGTTATACCTTTTTTTGCACACACTTATCTTATGAACTTGATAAAATGCAAATTCCATCTGGTAAGTGTGGTAATACCCATTTCACAAAGAGTTAGTTTGGCGACTATCGGGGTTTGCGTTTTGGTGCGGTTGCTTCGGTAGCCGCACTTTTTATTTGAAGAACTATTGTTTTGTCTTATATGAGTGCAATTTATTTTGGAGGTATAGGACAAGATGATTAAAAAATTCAATGTAGAACTTGAAGGACAGATTGAGTTTTATGAGCAGTATTTGAAAGTTGTTGATCCTAATTTAACTTATGAAGATATTTTTCGTAATAATACGGATGGTATATTAAACGGAAATTTGTTAGAATTTAAGTTAAATATAACAGATCTTAATGCATGCTTGCTTCAAACAATAAAGTACCTTTCCGCTATGCGAATAAAGGGGGAACCGATACCGGCAAATATTCTATTGGTTTCATTAAATACCGCAACAATTTATTTATATCGTTCGGTAGACTACCTGAACTATATTGAAACGGTTTATGTTGGCGGAGCATCAAAAGAAAACAAAGGGTTTGTTGCTCATAGCTTTGCTAAAAAACTCGAATATTGTGAAAATCAGGCAGATGAATTTACTTTGATTCAATTGCTCAAAGAAAAAAATTATACCAAAATTCATATTGACGAAAATTGTATTGTCGGTTGGGCAGAGAAATATTATAAAGAAAATCCGCAGGCGAGAAAAGCCGATTTTATCGGTGATACCACGGGAAAGGTCAAGATTATCGGGGAAATACGTGATCCAAACAAATTTAATGATTATATTTATGCCTACGATGGAAAAGATAATGTTCGTTTTCAATATCTTATGGATAAACTCAACGATACCATACAAAAGAAAAATTTGGGGGCTTTTTATACTCCCGAGCCTTATGCTGATAAATCCATTGAGTTGGTTCGTGAAGCAATTACCAGAGTTCCGCAAGGTAATGATTATATAATTTTGGATCGTTGTGCGGGAACCGGAAATCTTGAGAAAAGATTGACGGACGAGGAGTTATCTCATTGTATTGTTTCAACTATTGAATATTATGAATACAAGGTTTTACTTGAAGTATTAGGTAGCAAAGTCAGATATATTATTCCGCCTACGGAAAAAGAAGATACTTTTAATATGGGACTTGTTCGTGGTGCTGATGCACTATCGGAAGAATACATAAATAACCCTGTGATAAAACAGTATATTGATAATCCAAAATGCACAGTTATTTTATTCGAAAATCCACCTTATGCCGAAACTACCTCGTTGGAACATCAACGGACAAAGCAATCGGCAAATTCGTCGGGTTGGAAAAACACTTTTGTTGTTAAGGAGATGAAAAAGGAAGTTAAGGGAGCTGTTTCCAATGATTTGGGAAATGCTTTCATTTGGTCTGCGTTTAAATACTATTTAAGGCAACCTACCGATAGTTATATTGTTTATTCTCCCGTTAAATATTGGAAGTCACAACATTTGATAAACAAAGAATTTATAAAAGGGTTTGCTTTTAATCGTAAACATTTTCATACCAATATCGAAGCCTGCATTATGTGTGCATTATGGTCAAATGTCGATAAAAATATTTCCTCAATAAAAATTACCGGTTATGATATTTTAAGCAACAATCAATTGAGTGATCCTATTACTTTATATGTCGATAGAATTTATAAATTGTTTAGCACAAGGTATTATAATAAAAACAGCCTCGACGATGTATCTTTTGATGGGATTTTAACAGGACTTAACGGTTTGGAGACGGAAAATGGCGTTAAATGCCGAATTAAGCCATTATATTCCAAAGATATGTTGGGCTATTTAGTTGCAGATAGCGTTGGCTTCGATAATCCGGATGCAAAATCAAGTTTATTAGTTGCGGGCAGATATAATGGAAATGGTTGCTATATAAGGAAAGATGATTATCTTGACAAACTACCAATGTTTTGTGCAAGTAGATACATTACTTACAATAGAGAGTGGACGGAAAGAGCAAGAATTATGAAATCTGCAGACGGTGCCAATAGATTTTTTGATGATGTTCAAAACGGAACGTTAAATCAGTTTTTGCTCAAATGTCTTGTTTTTACTTGCTTTGAAATGCAGAATCATATGAGAACATTTATAGGTTCCGACGCTCGTTTTTACAGAAACGAACTATGTCTTGATACTACTAACGGGGAAACGTTAGCAAGCACTGATTTAAAAAGATTACGTGCTAACAATAAAGAAAAAGAAATGTTTGAACTTTGGAATTTGATTTTATCAAAAGCCAAGAGAACAAAAAATTACAATCCCGACTTAACATACGGAATCTACCAAATATTTACCGAACTTAATATTTTCACGCGTGACGAAATAACCGGTGTAAATATACCCGATTATCCTGAATTGAACGGACATTTGAAATCATTAAAGCAAAAAGTCAAAGAATATTACAATTCGGAAATTGTCCCTGTTTTATTTGAATATGAATTTTTGAAATAAAAGTATAGATGGGTATCATAGATCAATTTCTAAATTCGTGGTATGCAAGACTGTATCATTGTTCAAAAGATGCACGATCGGCTTCGCCTCTCGTGCATCTTTTGATATTTAACTGTATATTCGTTTTTATTTAAGTGCCTATTCGGTACTTTTTATTACATTGGAAATTGCCTCGATAATATCATGTGCCATCACAGAGTATTCGGAGAGAGTGACGGATGCGTACTCTCCGGCAAGACCGTGTATGTATGCCGCAAGACAGGCGGATTCAAACGGAGATTTTCCCTGTGCGGCAAGTCCTGCGATAATTCCGTCAAGAACGTCACCGGAGCCTCCCGTGCTCAATCCGCTGTTCCCGCTTTGATTGACGTAAATTTTGTCACTTGCGGGTGAGAAAACCGCCGTTCTGTGATCCTTGAGCAGGCAGACGGCTCCGACAAGGTCGGAGATTTTCTTTGATGAGCTTGGAATATCCGAAACGATATCCTTGACCGAAATCCCGGAAAGTCTTGAGGCTTCAAGCGGATGAGGAGTGATTATCGCATCATCTCCTATCAGAGGCAAAAGCTCTTTTTTCGTCGCAAGCAGATTTATGCCGTCTGCATCTATTATTATAGGGCAGGAACGGTTTTCTAAGGTGAATTTCAGTATCTGTGCGGCTTCATTGCTTTGTGAGAGTCCCATTCCGATGGCAATGACATCGGCTTTTCTTATCGACTGCAGCAGAGCTTCAAGATCGTCGGGTAAGCTTTCCCATACGGAAAGAACCGCCTCGGGTACAAGGGCTTGCGCGATGACTCTGTTCTTTTCGTGGGTGAATATTTCAACAAGACCGGCGCCGATTCTGTACGCCGATTTTGCGGAAAAGCAGGGGGCGCCTGCCATACAGGGAGCACCTCCGATTATAAGAACACGTCCGAATGTCCCCTTGTGCGATATCTCGCTTCGCTTTGGAAGAAGATTTTTGATATCTTCTTTTCTGTATGAAAAAGTATCCGTTTTAATCATCTCCGTTTTCATAGTCCTTGATTCCGTCCATGTTTCCAACGGGCTTGAATCCGTCTATTTCTCCTCTTTGCATCGCTCCGAAAATGCGGTAACGAAGTCCCTTGTGCTTTATATCAAGCTCTCGAAGCAATGACTTCATTTCTTCACGCTCCGTGTTTCCGTCTGCGGGGCATTTCGATTTTACAACGGGAAGCTCTGCGGCGTCGGCAAGCTGTCTAACGCTTTTTTCGCTTGCATAGAGCAAGGGGCGTATCATTGTGATATCTATTCGGGAAAGGTAGGTGACCGGAGAAAAGCAACCGATTCTGCCCTCGAAAAAGAGATTCAGCATAAACGTTTCTATAGCATCGTCGAAGTGATGTCCGAGAGCGACCTTGTTGCATCCGAGCTCCTTTGCTGTGTTGTAGAGAACGCCTCTTCTCATTTTGGCACAAAGAGAGCAGGGGCTTTTTTCTTTTCTTTCTTCGAAAATGATTTGATAAATTTGAGTTTTTGCAATGTGAAATTCAACGTTTATCCTTTCGCAAAATTCTTTTACCGGCGTAAGATCCATACCCGGAAATCCCATATCCACGGTTATGGCTATCAGCTCGAATTTTTTTGGATAAAACCGTCTCATCTCGGCGAGCGCATAGAGCAGTGCAAGGGAATCCTTACCCGCGGAAACTCCAACGGCGATTTTGTCACCGTCCTCTATCATAGAATAGTCGTCAACGGCACGTCTTGTATAGCTTAAAATTCTTTTTAATTCTTTCATTGAAAATTGCATTCCTCGTATATTTTTTTTGCTCTTTCTGTGAGCACTTTGGCGTCCTCGTCGGAATTCAAAAACAGCGGAGGTATGAGCGTCAGCGATGGTGACGCACCCTTCTTCGCTTTTACGAGCACCATTGACGGTGCGCTTTTTGAATTGGCGTGTACAAAGCACATTTCCTTTGGTTCAAGAGAGTGCTTTCGCATAGCGCATATAAGATCCGTGAGTCTGTCGGGACGCCATACACAGTAAAAATATCCGCCGAATTTCAGAATTCTTGCGGCACATTCGCAAAAATCGTATATTCCGCCGCATACCTCGTGTCTGGCAAGATATTTTTCGTCGTGGATATTGCGTTTTCCACAGTCTGTTTTCATATAGGGCGGATTTGAAAATACCGTATCTGCCTCACCGCCGATATCCGTGCTCTTGAGGTCTCTTATGTCTGCACATACGGAGTCGATGACGGCGGTAAGCCCGTTGAGCTCCGCGTTCCTTGCGATTACATCGGCAAAGTCGTTCTGTACCTCGACGCAATGTATTCGGGAGAATTTCTTTCTTGCGGCGCAGAGCAGGGAAATGATTCCCGTTCCGCCTCCGAACTCTACCGCTACTCCGCTTTTCTGTGCCTTTATGAATGAGGCAAGCAAAAATGCGTCCGTGCCGAAGGTCAATCCGTTTTTTCTTTGTATAAGCCTTATGCTTTCATTAACGTCTGTCAGTGTTTCAATATCTTTATCTATAATACACATAAATATCCTCTAAAGTAAAAAATACGGGGCGAGCTGCTCCGTATCTTTTAATGTGATTTAATTATTCCTGAACGGGAGCACCTACGGGGCAAACGTCAGCGCAAGCACCGCACTCTGCACATTCATCAGGATTAATTACATACATACCGTCACCCTCTGTGATAGCGCCGCAGGGGCAAGCATCAGCGCAAGCACCGCAAGCGATGCAAGCATCGGTAATCTTGTAAGCCATAATAAATACCTCCAAATAGTATTGCAAAGACATTATAACACAACCCCCTGCAACTTTGCAAGGGGTTATTGAAAAATAATTAAATTTTTTATTCCTCGTCATCGACCTTTTTGCTGTGTATGAGCTTTACGTCGTCTCTGTGGTATATTTTAGGCGCTTCATCCTTGCCGTTAAGCTTGACCTTTATGTTTCCGGTGAGAGGACGGCTTTCTATTACCGTTCCTATTCCGTCCGCGGTCTTTACGGTGGAATCGACGGTAGGAGTTCTTGCTATTTCGTATTCGTACGTGTCGTGCTCATAACGCAGACAGCACATAAGTCTTCCGCAGGTTCCCGAAATTTTCGAGGAATTTAAGAAGAGTCCTTGCTCCTTTGCCATTTTGATGGATACCTGCACGAAGTCGGAGAGAAATGTCGCGCAGCAGAGAGGTCTGCCGCATGCACCGAGACCGCCGAGAATCTTTGCCTCGTCGCGTATTCCTATCTGACGAAGCTCTATTCTTGTTCTGAACACGGATGCGAGATCCTTAACAAGCTCACGGAAATCCACTCTGCCGGCGGATGTAAAGTAAAACAGGAGCTTACTGTTGTCAAAGGTGTACTGAGCATCTACAAGCTTCATATCAAGCTCGTGAGCCGCAATCTGCTTTAAGCAGACTGAGTACGCTTCCTTTTCCTTTTCAGTGTTGTCCTTGTTATGAATGATATCCTCTGGCGTCGCTATGCGTATGACGGGGCGCAGAGGAGGTACTATTTCGGAGGCGCTCACAAGCTTGTTTGCTATAAATACCTCTCCGAATTCAAGTCCTCTTGCGGTGTCTACTATGGCATATTCACCCTTTTCGGCTTGTATTCCCTCGGGGGAAAAATAGTATACCTTTCCGACCTTTTTGAATCTTACGCCTATTACCTCAACCTTTTCTTCGCTATCCTCGCTGTTTTCCGCCTGCGACTCTTCGACCGAGAGCTCCGGGAGCATATCGTTTATGATATCGGCTATTTCCTCCTCGGTACCGAATACAGCTTCATCAAGCTCCTCGCCAAGTTCTGCGGCTTCCGTTACCGCAGGCTCTTTTTTTGCATTGGGCTTGCCGTATCTGCGATGATGCTTTTTGTTAAATTTTCTTTTTCCCTGATTATTATCCTTGTTTTGATTGTTTTCCATATTTACTCCATAAATTATCTATATCAACTCGCTTAAAAAGCTTGTAACGGTCAACTTTACGTTTGCATTTCGCCGCAGAGCACTCTTAGCCTTTTCCGCACTTTCGATTATATCCGAGAGCCTTTTTGTCGAAAAGCTGTATGAAAGCTCTTCAACGTATTCTCTGTCTGCGAAGAACAAAAGCGGCGCATTGTCGGATTTCTTCAGTGCCATAATATCGCGCAGAGCAATCTGCATCTGCGTCAGCTGCTCTATAACTCTCTCTCTTTCATCACGCTTTTGAGAAAATTGCGATAAAATTCGGGAGAAGCTTGCTGCGAGCGTTTTTGAGGCTATGGCTTCTATTATATCCTTTGTTTTTTGCCTTTCCTGCAATACATTCTTTCCATCACTTGAATTTATAAGCGAAAGAAGCTTGCCGATGCTACCCTCCGATGCCGCATAAAGCTCGTTGAATTCGTCCGGGGAACGGTTTATCAACGCATTTCCCGATGGCGAGCTGCTTGCAATGTAGCGCATAGCTTCGCTTTTTGTCGGTACCTTCATTCTGAGAATGGGAGCGCGGCTCTTTATAGTTTCGAGAATGTTTTCCGCTACCTCGCACAGAAGTATGAATACGACATATGGCGGAGGCTCCTCAAGTGTAAGCAGAAGCGCATTTTGCGCTTGCGGAGTCATAGTGTGCGCGTCCTCGATTATATATATTTTATAGTCCTTGTCGTTTGGATATACCGATACGTCGTTCTTTATAAATCTTACCGATTCCACGCCGAGCGTGGCACGGTCCTTTTCTCTTGATATAAAGGTTACGTCTGCGGAATCACGGCTCAGTATTTTTCTGCAGGACGGGCATTTGCCGCAGGGGATACCCGTATGCTTATCCTCTTTTGCGTCACAGTTGAGCGCCGCGGCTATTTCAAGGGCGAGAGTATGCTTTCCTGTGCCCTTGTCCCCGAGCAAAATATATGCATGGGAGAGGGAAGAGCTCCTTATAGCGTCGGAGAAATAATTGCAAAGAGCGTCGTTTGCTATTATAGCCGAAAAATCCGTGTTCATCTGCAATACCTCCGCAATGATATATACAATTATTATAACAAATAAAGCCGACAATGTCAATAGCGCAATAAAGCGGAAAATCGCGCAGACGCCGATTTTTTCGGATTGTGTAGTGAGCTTCGCCACCATATTTTGTGAAAAATAGCCAAAAAGGAAAAAATATTAAAAAAAGACTTGAAAAAAGAGTGCATTCATACTATAATGATAATGCAGTATTATGTCTGCTACAATATTATAATAAAATAAATGGTTATCAGGGAGGTTCTTGATATGTTCAAGAAAAAAGAATGTGTCGCCATGCTTCTGGCGGGCGGCCAAGGATCACGACTTTACGCACTTACCCAAAAAACCGCTAAACCCGCAGTGTCGTTCGGAGGCAAATTCAGAATTATCGATTTTCCTCTTTCGAACTGCATAAATTCAGGCGTTGATACCGTGGGTGTGCTTACGCAATATCAGCCCCTCGTTCTTAACGAATACATAGGAAACGGACTTCCGTGGGATCTTGACAGAACCTACGGCGGAGTTTCGATCCTGCCCCCGTATCAGGGACACAACGGAGCCGATTGGTATAAGGGAACGGCAAATGCGATTTATCAGAATCTTGAGTTTATCAAGAGATATTCCGCTGAATATGTTCTCATCCTCTCCGGTGACCATATCTACACTATGGATTATAACAAGATGCTCGAATATCACAAATCTCACGGCGCCGACTGCACCATTGCCGTACTTTCCGTTCCTATGGAGGAGGCAAGCAGATTCGGTATTATGAGCGTAAATGAAGATAACTCCATATATAAATTTACAGAAAAGCCGAAGAATCCCGAAAGCAATCTCGCGTCTATGGGTATATATATATTCACGGCGCAGAAGCTTTACGATTATTTGATCGCCGATGAGGCGGATCCGAATTCAAGCAACGACTTCGGAAAGAATATTATTCCCAATATGCTCGCAAACGGAGAAAAGATGTTTGCTTACAATTTTGAGGGGTATTGGAAGGATGTCGGAACAATAAATTCTCTCTGGGAGGCAAATATGGATCTCCTCGGAGAAAAGCCCGTGCTTTCATTTGACGATAATGAAAAAAGAGTGTTCTCACGTCACGAAAATGAGGCTCCGCAGTATATAGGCGTCGATGCGATAGTTGAAAATTCTTCTATCACAGAGGGATGTGAGATATACGGAACAGTCATCAATTCCGTTTTGGGATACGGCGTTACGGTAGAGAGAGGAGCTGTTGTCAAAGACAGCGTTCTTATGCATCACGTAACCGTCAGTGAGGGCGCACACGTGGAATATTCCATACTTGACTGCGATGTTACCGTAGGAAACGGTGCAACGGTTGGCAGACCTAAGGATGTTTCTCAAGGCATAACCGTTATCGGTGCCGACAGAACAGTCGGTGACGGTGAGGACGTGCCCGATAATAAAATGATATATTCTGAATAAAGGAGCGAAGATATGAAAGCAGCTGGACTTATTTTTTCAAATGTACACGACGCATCTATTCCCGAGCTTACAAAGCCGAGAACAACGGCAAGCATTCCCTTCGGAGGAAGATATCGCCTTATAGATTTCGCTCTTTCCAATATGGTTAATTCCAATATCACGAACGTAGGTCTCGTAACGCATAATAATTATTCGTCACTTCTTGACCATATAGGTACGGGAAAGGACTGGGACCTTGCACGCCGTTCGGGAGGAATAAGAATACTTCCTCCGTTCATAACGAGCGGATCGCACGGCGGCGATGTGCTTTATTCCACAAGACTTGAGGCACTTATCGGTGTTAAGCACTTTATCGAGCATTGCGGAGCGGATAATATTATTATTACCGACTGCAATATGATATGCAATATCGATTTTACGGACGCACTCAAGGCGCATATTGCAAATGACGCGGATATAACCGTTATTACCAAGCTTGTAAATACGGAAGAGCTTAAATTCCCGCTTGACAAGTATATAAAGATTGTTACAAGCAACGAAAGCGGAGAAATAGTCGGATATGAGTCTTATGATGCTCACACCGGCAAGCTTCGTATAAATACAAATATGATGATAGTTAAGCGTTCTTACCTGCTTGACGTTATCAATCAGTCCGAGTCACGCGGATATAAGAGCTTTTCAAGAGATGTTATAATTCGCAATCTCGGAAAGCACAGATATTTTGCGTTTGAGTATGACGGATATTTCAATTATATCGACTCTATGCAAAAATATTTCTTCTGCAATATGAAGATGCTTGATCCCTCAAAGAGAGATCTTGTGTTCCGTGTTAAGAACAGACCCGTTTACACAAAGGTCAGAAATTCCTCTCCAACGAGATATACGGAGAGTGCCAAGGTTAGAAATTCAATTGTTGCCGACGGCTGCGTTATAGAGGGTGTGGTTGAAAATTCCATACTTTTCAGAGGAGTTAAGGTCGGAAAGGGAACTGTTGTAAAAAATTCGATACTTTTGCAGAATACATATACAGGTGACGATGTTTATCTTAACTGCGTCGTTACCGATAAGGACGTAACGATAAAGGACGGAAAGATGCTTTCCGGTCACGAAACGCTTCCTTTCTTCATCGGAAAGGGAACTACTGTTTAAATCTCCTACCTGCGCATTTATAAAAAATTGATTAAAGGAGAAGCAAAATGAGAAAAATTTTATTTGTAGGCTCCGAGGTAATGCCGTTTGCGGCAACCGGAGGACTCGGCGATGTTCTCGGCTCACTTCCGACAGCACTCAAGAGAGACCGCGGAGACGATGTTGACGTCAGAGTGGTTATGCCTCTTTACGACGCGATATCCGATGAATGGAGATCGCAGATGAAGCAGGAGGCTGTGTTCAATCTTCAGCTTTCGTGGCGTAATCTCTATTGCGGAGTTTTCAGTCTTGTAAAGGACGGGGTGACCTATTACTTCATAGATAACGAATATTATTTCAAGAGAGGAAAGCTTTACGGCTTTGACGACGAGGCGGAGAGATATGCATTTTTCTGCAAGGCGTCAATAGAGATGCTCTGCCATATAGGCTTTTATCCCGACATTCTTCACGCACACGATTGGCAGGCGGCTCTTTCACTTACCTACCTGAATTTTGAGTATCGTTGGAGAAGAGAATATCAGAATATCAGGACTGTTTTCACAATTCATAATATAGAATATCAGGGACAGTTCCCGCATAATGTCGTAGGATTTGTTTTCGGCTTCGGACATTCCGATTATCTTGACTATAACGGTTGCATAAATCTTATGAAATGTGCTATCGAGATGGCTGATATCGTCAGCACGGTAAGCCCGAGATATGCGGAGGAGATAAGAAGCGACGAATATTCTCACGGTCTTGCTCCCATTCTGAACAAGAATGCGCATAAGCTTACCGGTATTCTCAACGGTATAGATTACGATTATTATAATCCGCTTAACGACAAGGTGATTTGCAAAAATTACGGAGCGGGCGATATTGCCGATAAGAGAATTAATAAAACAGAGCTTCAGAAGAGCGTAGGCTTGCCCGTAAGAGAGGATGTTCCGCTGATTGCCATAATTTCGAGACTCGCATCTCACAAGGGAATAGATCTGATAAGAGATATTGCGTACAGGCTCGTCGATAATAACGATGTTCAGCTCGTTATTCTCGGAAAGGGTGAGGCACAGTATGAGGGATTTTTCTCCGAGCTTGAAAGAAACAGACCCGACAAGGTTCGCGCTCTTTTGATGTACGACAGAGATCTTTCGAAGCGTCTTTATGCCGCCGCGGATTTGTTCCTTATGCCGTCGAAGAGCGAGCCCTGCGGACTTTCGCAGATGATCGCGTCACGCTACGGAGCAATTCCCGTAGTAAGAGAAACAGGAGGTCTTTACGACTCCATAAAGGGCTATTGGTTGCTTAACGGCACCATACTCGGCAACGGATTTACCTTTGCCAATTATTCGTCTGATGAGCTTTACGAGCGCACATGCGCCGCACTTGAGCTTTATTATAACAAGGATCTGTACCCGATGTTTGTAAGGAAGATTATGAACACCGATTTCTCATGGGACACATCCGCAAAAAAATACAATATGCTTTATGACAGAATAAGAAGCATATAATCGCAAAACCTATTTATTTTGGAGGACACATGAATTACCAACCCACAGTGAACGAAATCACAGAAAATTTAGAGGGCAAGCTTGCCCGTTACTTCGGCTGTACATCGGCTGAAGCGACGAGAGACCAGATGTACAAGGCTGCCGCTATGACCGTTAAGGATATTCTCACGGCAAAAAGAGGAGAATATAAAAAGCAGGTCAATGAGGCGGGCGGTAAGAGAGTATACTATATGTGTATGGAATTCCTTCTCGGAAGATCTCTCAAGACCAACCTTTGCAATCTCGGACTTGCCGAAAACTATAAAGAATCTCTCAAGGGACTCGGATTTGATCTCGACGATCTTTACGAGTGTGAGCCTGACGCAGGACTCGGAAACGGCGGTCTCGGAAGACTTGCAGCCTGCTTTATGGACTCCCTTTCATCTCTCGACTACCCCGCAACAGGATTTTCGCTTTGCTATGAGTACGGTTTGTTCAAGCAGATGATCGTTGACGGCACTCAGATTGAGTTGCCCGATGTATGGCTTCCCGGCGGTGAGGTATGGCTCACACCGAGAACCGACAGAGTTTTCAGAGTAAGACTCGGCGGTCATGTCCGTGAAGAATGGCGTGAGGATCATATGGAGGTTATATACGAGAATTGCGACGAATTCGAAGCATTCCCCTATGATATGATGATCTCCGGCGCGGATTCGCACGCAGTATCTCAGCTTCGTCTTTGGAAAGCAAGAGATATTAATAATAATTTCAATATGGGACTTTTCTCTCAGGGACAGTATGCGAGAGCGCTTGAAAAGAGCACCAGCGCAGAAGCTCTGACTAAGGTTCTTTATCCCTCCGATAACCATACAGAGGGTAAAATACTTCGTCTTACACAGCAGTATTTCCTTGTATCCGCGTCTATGCAGAGCATTATTCGCGACCATATGGCTGTTTACGGAACTCTCGACAATTTTGCGGATAAGGTTGCTATCCATATTAACGATACACACCCCGCACTTTGTATCCCCGAGCTTATGAGAATATTCCTTGACGATTATCACTTCTCTTGGGAAAGAGCGTGGGATACTGTACAGAAGGTAGTATCTTATACTAACCATACAGTACTTCCCGAGGCTCTTGAAACATGGAATGAGGATATATTCCAGTTCCAGCTCCCGAGAATTCATCAGATAATCAAGGAGATTAACGAACGCTTCTGCAAGGAGGCTTGGAACGCATTCCCCGGTAACTGGGATAAGATATCCAAGCTCAGCGTTATCGGATACGGTCAGGTCAGAATGGCTAACCTTTCCGTAATAGGATCTCACTCCGTTAACGGCGTTTCAAAGCTTCACTCCGAGATACTCAAGGATAATACCTTTAAGGATTTCTATAAGATGTATCCCGACAGATTCGATAACGTAACCAACGGTATCGCACACAGAAGATGGCTTTGCTACTCCAATCCCAAGCTTTCCGCTCTTCTTGACGAATGCATAGGTACAGGATACAGACATGAGCCCGAGCAGCTTGCCGAGTTCGCAAAATATGCCGATGATAAGGCTGTTCTTGAGCAGCTTCGTGCAATCAAGCACGAAAACAAGAAGTACTTTGCGGAGCTTGTATATAAAAAGACAGGCAGAGCACTTGATACTCATTCGGTATTCGACGTGCAGATCAAGCGCTTGCACGAGTACAAGCGTCAGCTCCTCAATGCACTTAATATCATCAACCTTTATATTGATCTTAAGGAAAATCCCAATCTTGACGTTCAGCCTCAGACATTCCTCTTCGGAGCAAAAGCGGCTCCAGGATATCAGATGGCTAAGGAGATTATTAAGCTTATATGCTTTATCAGCCGCGAGATAGATCAGGATCCCGTTATACGTCAGAAGCTTCGCGTCGTATTCCTTGAGGATTACAACGTAAGCATGGCAGAGGCACTTATCCCCTCGGCTGAAATAAGCCAGCAGATTTCTCTTGCGGGTAAGGAAGCGAGCGGAACGGGCTGCATGAAGCTTATGATGAACGGTGCTCTTACCATAGGTACGCTTGACGGAGCTAATATCGAGATGCTTGCAGCAGCCGGTAAGGATAATATGTATATCTTCGGTCTTACTGCCAAGGAGGTCGAGGAGATCTGGGCAAGAGGCTATCACTCCAATGAATTCTATGCAAATAACGACAGACTCAATAAGATAATCGATTACCTTAACAGAGGATTTGCAGGTCAGTCGTTTGCCAATATTTCGAGATATCTTCTTACGGGTATGGGTGTAGCCGATCCGTTTATGTGCCTTGCTGACTTTGAGTCGTATCGTACAACTCACGACAGAATGATCGCGGATTATGCAAATAAAGAAAAGTGGAACAGAATGTCGCTTCTCAATATCGCAAATTCCGGATTCTTTGCAGCTGACAGAAGTATTGAGGAATATGCAGATAAATTCTGGAATCTCAAAAAAATTCCCGATAATAAATAATATAAAATGAATAATCAGCTGACTTATAATCCCTCGGCAAACGGTGTCGAGATAATAAGGGAAGTAAAGGTCGGTTCGTCATGGGAAAATGCCTCGTATCGCGGGGCATTTTCCATCGACGACGACATTCGCTTCAGGGTGAGCATACCCACGGAAATGGGCGCACAGGGAATAGTCCTGAGAATTAACCGAGACGGTGAAAACTATTGGGATATTCCGCTTGCTCTGACACGGCTTGAGGTGGGACGCGGAGAATATATCGTTGAGTTGAATATGCGTCATACCTGCGGTATCGTTCCCGCACTGTTTTTTTATGAATTTTTGTTTTTGCGCGGAACGAGAACGCTTTTTACCGAAAGTATAAATAATTACGATTTTGATCTTTCTTACCGTTCAACATCAAAGTTTTCCTTGCTGGTTTACGAAAGCTATTTCAAGGCCAAGGAGTGGTTCGGATCGGGTATAATGTATCATATATTCGTCGACCGCTTTGCAAAGGGTGATATACCGCCGTTTACAAGAGATGACGCGGTGTACAACGACGATTGGTATAACGGCGTTCCGCAGTATGCCAAAAGGCAGGGAGATAAGCTGAAGAATAATATGTTCTTCGGCGGAAATATTAAGGGAATTGAGGATAAGCTCGATTATCTTGCATCGCTCGGAACGCGCGTCATATATCTCAGTCCCGTGTTTAAGGCATATTCCAATCATAAATACGATACGGGTGACTATATGAAAGTCGATGAGGCGTTCGGCGGGGATGAGGCGTTGCGCTCTCTTATCAAGCACGCGGATGAGTACGGAATCAAAATAATTCTTGACGGCGTTTTCAATCATACGGGCGACGACAGCGTGTATTTTGACAGATACGGAAAATACGGCTCCCGAGGCGCATATGAGTGCGAGGCCTCTCCTTATCACGATTGGTATAATTTCAAGAGTTTTCCCGACAGCTATGACTGCTGGTGGGGCATAGATGTTCTGCCTAAGCTTAATCAGAATAATGAATCCTGCCGCAATTATTTTGTCGGAGAGAGCGGAGTTGTCGAAAAATATACGAAAATGGGCATCGGAGGCTGGAGACTTGATGTCGCCGACGAGCTTCCCGACGAATTTTTATACCGTTTACGGGATTGCGTTCATAAGAATTCCGAAAATGAGGGTATCATTATCGGCGAGGTCTGGGAAAATGCCGCGGTAAAGAGCGCATACGGAAAGCGCAGAAATTACTTCCACGGCGGACAGCTTGACAGCGTTATGAATTATCCGCTCAGAAACGGAATTATTGATTTTGTTACCTGCGGAAGTGCGGAGATGCTCTATAATGTTCTTATGGAGATATATACCTCTTATCCGAGATTTGTTTCGGACTCGCTTATGAATATACTCGGAACACACGATACGGAGAGAATTCTCACGGTGCTCGGAGATAATTTCAAGCCCGATCTTGATAACGATCACCTCGCAGTGATGAGAATGACTCCGAATGAAAGAGAGATTGCCGTAAAGAGACTCAAAATGGCGTCGGTGATTCAGTATACCGTGTACGGTATACCGTCGGTATTTTACGGAGACGAGGCGGGAATCGAGGGATATCACGATCCGTTTTGCCGCAGGACATATCCGTGGGGCAGAGAGGACGGCGGACTTCTTGAGCATTACAGAAGGCTTGGAGAGCTAAGATGTATTGAAAAGGCATTTGATCGCGGCTCGTTCAGAGTGCTTGATCACGGTGCGGATTATCTTATTTACGAGCGTGAGCGTGAGGGCTCACGTGTTGTCGTGCTTGCAAACGGCGGAGGAGATAACCGTAAATTCGCACTTGAGGGCAAGTGGATAGATATGCTTTCCTTTGATACCTATGAGGGACGTGTTCCCGTGAAATCGCATACCGCGAGAATTATGAAGCAAATATAATATAAATAATACGGTGCTCGTTTTGGGTGCCGTATTTTTTATGAAAATTTCAAAAAACGATTGATATATTTCTTAAAATGTGATAATATTAATATGAATATTTTTTGTACGGGTAAATGTGTATGAAAATAAAGCTGTTGACGTTGATATTAATTATAATCATTTTGCTCGGTATGCTTTCCTGTGTATACGACGATAACGGTGCGCCGGGAGCGATAGCGGCAGACGAAGATACGGTTGCATCCGTGAAGCGTGACCTTGAGAATATGGA
This sequence comes from uncultured Lachnospiraceae bacterium, assembly GCA_964534905.1. Lineage (GTDB taxonomy): Bacteria > Bacillota > Clostridia > Oscillospirales > CAG-272 > RGIG4608. Next base: position 55,449 of record CAZHPZ010000001.1, read on the forward strand.
AAATTCGCTTCTTGCAAGCGACGGTGATGTCTTTTGGACGAAGTCGGGTACGCTTTGGCACGCAAGCTATAAATGCTCTTATATTGCCAATTCCAAAACGGTATATCACGGAAGCGTGGAGGATGCAATGCTGGCAGGTAAGGTAAAGGCGTGCGAAAGATGCTCGGCAGCTCTTGCAGAGCAGGATATTTGGGAACAGCTTGAGAAAAACAGCGTGCTTGACGGAGATGTTTTCTTTACCCGTGAGGGTGAAGTATGGCATTCCTCCGAGAATTGCAATGCTCTCGGGCAGGAAAGGGTGTATCACGGAAGCCGTGCGATAGCAATATTGCTCGGAAAGACCGTGGCATGCAATGAATGCGGTGACAGATAAAAAGGTGGATTATGGCAGATAAGAATAAAAATTCGATAAAAATAATATCTCAGAATAAAAAGGCATATCACGACTATTTTGTAGAAGAAAAATATGAGGCGGGAATAGAGCTTTTCGGCACAGAGGTTAAAAGCATACGTGCGGGAAAGGTCAATATCAAGGAAGCGTATTGCGATATCAAGGATGGCGAGGTTTTCGTTCTCGGTATGCACATAAGTCCTTATGAGCAGGGAAATATATTCAACAAGGACCCATTGCGTCCGAAGCGTTTGCTTTTGCATAAGCGTGAAATTCTTAAGCTTTTCGGACTTGTTTCGCAAAAGGGATATACGCTCGTGCCGCTTCAGATATATTTGTCGGGCTCAAGAGTAAAGATTGAGATAGGACTTTGCCGAGGTAAAAAGATATACGATAAGAGAGAGGATATGGCGAGAAGCGATGCGAAACGCGATATGGAGCGTGTATTCAAATCGCACGATATGTGAGGATAATATGAAGATAAGCTTTGATAACGAAAAATATATTGATATGCAGTCGAGGCATATCAAGGACAGAATCGCCGAATTCGGCGGAAAGCTCTACCTTGAATTCGGCGGAAAGCTCTTTGATGATTATCACGCGTCGCGTGTTCTTCCCGGATTTAAGCCGGATAGCAAGCTTAAAATGCTTCTCCAGCTGAAGGACAGAGCGGAGATCGTGATAGCTGTCAATACGGAGGACATCGAAAAGAATAAGATGCGCGGAGATCTCGGTATTACATACGATCTTGATGTATTGAGACTGATCGACGCCTTTCGTAATGTCGGACTTTACGTCGGAAGCGTAGTTCTTACAAGATTTGAGGGTACGGATCCCACGGTTGCCAAATTTGAAAGAAAGCTTACAAGGCTCGGCGTTAAGGTTTATCATCATTTCAACATCAGCGGATATCCGTCCGATATTGAAAAAATACTCAGCGATGAGGGATACGGCAATAATGAGTATATAGAGACAGAGAGGGAGCTTGTGATTGTCACAGGCCCCGGTCCCGGAAGCGGGAAAATGGCTGTATGCCTTTCTCAGCTTTATAACGATAATAAAAAGGGTGTTAAGGCGGGATATGCTAAATTTGAGACGTTTCCGATATGGAATAAACCCCTGCGTCACCCCGTTAATCTTGCTTATGAGGCGGCAACCGCAGACCTTAAGGATGTTAATATGATAGACCCGTATCACCTTGAAAAATACGGTGAGATGGCGGTCAACTATAACCGTGATGTGGAAATATTCCCCGTGCTTGACGCTATATTTAAGGGAATTTACGGTTCATCACCGTATAATTCTCCGACGGATATGGGCGTAAATATGGTCGGTAACTGTATTGTCGACGACGACGGAGTTTGTGACGCCTCAAAACGAGAGATATCAAGACGTTATTGTGACGCTCTTTGCATCTATAAGGACGATGATACGCAGAAAAATGCCGAAACCGTTCAGAAGCTTGAGCTTCTTATGCGTCAGGCGGGAATCTCAAAGGATTACAGACAGGTGGTCTCCGCCGCACAGGAAAAGAGTCACACCGCGGGAGTACCTGCGAGTGCGATAGAGCTTGAGGATGGCAGAATAGTTACGGGAAAGGAAACCGAGCTGCTTGAATCGGCGTCGGCAATGCTTCTTAATGCGCTTAAGGAGATAACCGGTATTCCCGACGAGATACATTTGCTCACGCCCGAGGTAATCGAGCCTCTGCAGAAGCTTAAATGTCAGTATCTTTCGAGAAGCTATACTAAGTTGAATGTCAATGAAATTCTTATTGCACTCTCGATATCAGCACACACCTCCGCTATGGCGGCGTATGCGCTTAAACAACTGCCGTCGCTTGCATTCTGCGACGTGCATTCGAGCGTAATGCTCAGTAAATCCGATATTGAGGTGCTTAAAAGGCTCGGTATGAACGTAACGAGCGAGCCTAAATATCAGATAAAGGAAATATTTATAGGATGACGGGAGGCTTGCAATACGCAAGCCCCCTTTTTTCTAAATTATTATATTACCACTTGAAAAAGCAGGGGATATTTGATATAATGTAAATATATTGAGATACGATTTTTGGAGATATGCTATGAGATCTTGGGAAGAATTATACGATGAATGCGCGGCTTGCGAAAAATGCGAGCTTCATAAAACACGAACGAATTGCGTTTTCGGAATAGGAAATAAAAATGCGGATATTTTGTTCGTCGGAGAAGCTCCGGGCGAGCGTGAGGATCTTTCGGGAACACCGTTTGTCGGAAGAGCCGGTCAGCTGCTTGATAAATATTTGTTTGCGGTAGATATTCCGCGAGAGAGCGTTTATATAGCAAATATTTTAAAATGCCGTCCGCCGAAAAACAGAGACCCGAAACCCGATGAAGAGGACGCTTGTATGGATTATCTCCGTGAGCAGGTTCGACTTATAAAGCCTAAAATGATAATCTGCCTCGGCAGAATCGCGGCTCAAAGGCTGATAGATCCGAATTACCGCATCACCAAGGAACATGGTACGTGGGTTCAGAGGGGAAGCTTTCTGATTACCGCCGTTTATCACCCCGCACTTCTTTTGCGTGATCCGCGAAAGAAAGAGGAAATGCTTGAGGATATGAAATCGGTCAAGGCTAAGCTTGACGAAATAAGAGGCTCCGAGACGGAGAGGGGCGGAAATGGGCAATAAAAATTACAACAGAGAAAAATTTAACAGCGGCTCCGGAGATGAAAACAGGTATGTCACAAGCACGCAGACGAGCAGGGAAAACCGCTCATCGCTTGCTATCGTGGCGGCTGTGCTCGTGCTTGCGATAATTGCAACGGCAGTTTTGCGTGATATTGCAGAGGATAGCTCTCAGGTTTGGAATCCCGTAAATTCCACAACCACGAGCACCACCGTAACAACGACGTCGCCGAGTATAACACCCGATAATAAAAATCATCCGTATGCAACCGTTACCGATAAGACGCAATTTGTTGCAAGCTCCGGCGGAGAAGCGCTTTACGGACTTGATATAAGCTCCGATTTTGCAATTCTCGTAAATCTATCCGATATGAGCACGCTCGCGTATAAATATGCCGACGAGCTTATTTATCCGGCGTCTATGACAAAAATAATGACGGTAGTTACAGCACTTGATATGATAGAAGATCTTGATGACGGATATGTAATCACAAAAGATGTGCTTTCGCAAGTGCCGAGCGACGCTTCCACAGCGTGGCTTTCGAGCTATAAGGGCAAGACAGTCAGCGTCAGAGACCTGCTTTACGGCATAACTTATATGTCGGGAGCAGATTCCGTGCTCTGCCTTATCGACTATCTCAATCTTACTGTGCCGGAATTTGCGGTGCTTATGAATGAAAAGGCAAACGAGATCGGAATGGAAAGGACGAATTTTGGCGGAGCGATAGGTATGGATACCGAGAATAATACCACGACCTGCCGTGATATTGCGGCTCTGATGGCTTATGCTATGGAAAATCCGCTTTGCCGTGAGCTTTTCGGCGGTACATCGTACCGACTTGATTATCTTAATCTTACGTATTATAATTCCACGCTTAAGAAGACGATGGAAAATATGGGTACGAATGCGGAGAATGTGCTTGGTAGAGATTATACTCTTTTGGCGGCAAAATCGGGGCTTGAGGATAAGGCGGGATATTGCCTTGCTTCATATATCAGAAACGATGTTACGGGTGAGCTTTTCGTTCTCGTTACCGCAAGGGCGGACAGAAGTGACGCTGACGATTATCCGCCGAATAAAAATACAATAATCGATATGATGAAGATCATAGATAGAGTGAAGCCGTAAATATTTACACAAATTCTTATTTATTTTTACTGAATTTTGTTAATCTTTTTTGGTAAAAAATACTTTACATTTTGCAAATTTTTTGTTATACTTAATCGTCAAAAAATCTTATTTTTTGAGCGTAAAGGAGATTTATTATGAGTCGTTTGATCGGAACAGTATCAAGGGGCGTAAGAGCGCCCATAATCAAGAGCGGCGATGATATCGTTGATATAGTATCGTCCTGTATCCTCAATGCATCTAAGGAGGAGAATATTCCGCTTCGAGACCGTGACGTTATTGCGATGACCGAGGCTATCGTTGCACGTGCGCAGGGAAACTATGCCACGGTTGACGATATTGCGGCTGATGTCAAAGCAAAATTCGGCGGTGAAACAGTCGGAGTTATTTTCCCGATTCTCAGCCGTAACCGTTTTTCGGTGTGTCTTGCCGGTATAGCAAGAGGAGCAAAGAAGATAGTTCTTATGCTCTCCTATCCCTCGGATGAGGTCGGAAACCACCTTGTGAGCCTTGACAAGATAGATGAGCTTGGTATTAATCCGTACAGCGATATTCTTGATATTAAGAAATACCGTGAATGCTTCGGATATGAAAAGCATCGCTTTACAGGCGTTGATTATGTTGAATTTTATGAAAAGCTTATCAGAGAGAACGGCGCAGACTGCGAGATAGTTTTCGCAAATGACGCACGTGCTATCCTGAATTATACCGATAACGTGCTTGCCTGCGATATACATACGAGAGCGAGAACAAAGAGAATACTTAGGGCTGCGGGCGCTAAGAATGTTTACGGCCTTGACGATATACTTTCCGAGAGTGTAAATGGCTCCGGATATAACGAGAAATACGGACTTCTCGGCTCAAATAAGGCAACGGACGAGCAGATCAAGCTCTTCCCGAGAGATTGCCGCCCTGTTGTTGACGCTATTCAAAAGAGAATATTCGATGAGACAGGCAAGAGAGTCGAGGTAATGGTGTACGGCGACGGCGCGTTTAAGGATCCCGTGGGTAAGATATGGGAGCTTGCCGATCCGATCGTTTCGCCTGCATATACAAGCGGACTTGAGGGTACCCCCAACGAGCTTAAGCTTAAGTATCTTGCGGATAACGATTTTGCCGATCTTTCCGGAGATGCACTTCGTGACGCTATCAAGGAAAGAATCATCGAAAAGGACGAAAACCTTGTCGGAAATATGGCAAGTGAGGGAACAACCCCACGTCAGCTTACCGACCTTATCGGTTCGCTCTGTGACTTGACATCCGGTTCCGGCGATAAGGGAACTCCCATCGTTTGGATTCAGGGCTATTTCGATAACTATACAACGGAATATTGATAAATAAAGCGTAAGCGCTCGGATAAAATCCGAGCGCTTTTTTATTTTCAAAAAATGTTTACAAATGTCGATGATTGTGCTATAATGAAATTTGCCAAACAAGTTGAATAAAAAAGCGGGTATATATTAGCATAACTATACCTTTTTTCATCATACCATTTTACAATTTGATAAAATGCAAATTCCGATGGAATGGTGAAAAAATTATATGATCATATGCTTGATTATATTGCTTTGCTTTCTTTAACTTGTTTGGCGACAATGGAGTTTGCGTTTTTGTGCGCTGACTTCGTTGGCGCACTTTTTTATTTATATTTTGAAAGGAGAAAATATTATGAAAAAGAAACTTTTGTCCATGATTTTGGCGTTTCTTACTTTTTTGGTGTTGTCATCGTTGTTCGTATCCTGTATCATTTTGTATCCCTACGATTCAACATCGACAGACAAGAACGGACAGATTATTAAACCGAGTGAGAGTGATTCTGTAGTCGATAGTACAATAACTAAGTCGAGTAGTGAAAAAACAGATTCTAAATCTGATGATGATCCTGAATATGAGGCAATGGACTTCTTTAAGGAGGACGTAAGTCAGTGGGTAACTCTCGGTCAGTGGCAGAATATGAAGGTAGAGGTGTCTATGCTTGAGGTACCCGAGGATTATATAGATAAACAGATAAATGTCGCGCTTTTCCAGAGCAGTCTCTATACAAAGGTAGAAGAGGGTACGGTTACCGACGGAGTTATATTTAACTTCGACTATACCGGATACATCAACGGAGTTCGCTTTGAGGGCGGCTCGGCAACGAATACGAGCGCATATATAGACGGAAATGATTTTATAACCGTTACCACGAGCGGTACGGGAATGTTCATCGACGGCTTTGCACAGGGAACACTCGGCGCCAAGGTCGGAGAGACAATAGACGTTAACGTTACGTTCCCCGAGAATTATTCCGAAAAGGATTATGCGGGCAAGGAAGCCGTTTTCAAGGTAAAGATAAATTATATCTATAAGACCGAGCTTACGGACGAAAACGCAAGCACTCTTTCAAGCAAGAAGTATACGACTGCGGAATCCTTCAGAGCATATCTTAAGGATTATATTGACGAGAGCCTTGAGGAGAATAATATAGCTACTCTTTGGGGGCAGATTGTTAAGAACGCTACGTTTATCGAGATTCCCGAGCAGGAATTCAACTATATGTTCAACGCTTTCAAATCAACCATAAATTCGCTTACCGCTTACGGTATTACATATGAGCAGGCGCTTCAGTATTACGGATTTGCGGACGAGGAGGAGCTTAAGGAGTACACCAATGACCTTATAAAGAGCGAGCTTGTCGTTTATGCGATAATGCAGGCAAACGAGATCGACGCGTCCGATGAGGAAATTGCGGCGAAGCTTACCGAGCTTGCAAAGGAAGCCGAAAAAACAGAGGACGAATTTGTCGAGGCATACGGAATGGACTACGTTAAGCAGAAGGTAATGCTTGAAAAGACGGATGCTCTTGTACTCGGCTCAAACACATTCGTGCTTGAGACAGATAAATAATATAAAAATATCCGCAGAGACGTTTTGAAACGTCCTGCGGATTGTTTTTTGTGAATTATTGTTCCTTTTGAAGTGCGTAGACCGCATTTCTTACAAGTGAGCGGGGAGCGAGTCTGTTGGAAAAAACGATGATCTTGTTTACAAAGCCGCAAACACAGAGGGGCTTGCCGCGTTTCATATTCTTATATCCGAATTCCGCAACGGTATTGGGATCCCAAACCTTGAGGTTTTTGAAAAGTCCGGATTCGCCGAGCTCGGACGAGGATTCAAAATTGGTTTTGATAGGTCCGGGGCAGAGTGCCGTGACGGTAACTCCCGTACCCTTAAGCTCACGTGTGAGAGCCTGTGAAAACGAGAGAACAAACGCCTTTGTCGCATAGTAAACGCTCATAAGAGGTCCCGCCTGAAATGCGGCAATGGAATCGACGTTGAGAATTTTGCCATCTCCGCGTTCGACCATTGAGGGAAGATAGAGCCTGCAAAGCTGCATAAGCGCCGTAACGTTAAGGTTTACCATTCTTATCTGCTTGTCTGCATCGCTTTTGTGAAATTCACCGAAATCGCCGAATCCCGCATTGTTTACGAGAACATCGACAGTGAGTCCGAGCCTCTCGGTTTCGGCAAATACTTCGTTGACGCATTCCGTTTTGCAAAGATCACGTGCTATGACGTATGATTTGATTCCGTATTTCTTTTCTATATCGGCTTTGATCTCGTTAAGCTTCGATTCATTTCTCGCAACGAGCACGACGTCGTAGCCCTCGCGCGCGAAAATGTTTACGAACGAAAGACCGAGTCCGCCGCTCGCACCTGTAATAAGTGCCGTTTTATTCATATTTATCTCCGATCCGCCGCACGGGGCGGCTTTGTGTTTTGATTTAATTATACACGATTTTTTGTAAAATGCAACCTTAAAAAGGATAAAAACAATAAAAAAGAAAAATATCTCAAAAAAATTCACAAATCTCTTGACAAAGCCGTTTTGCTGTGATATAATAACAAAGTCGCTGATGGGGCATCGCCAAGCGGTAAGGCAACGGACTCTGACTCCGTCATTACCTAGGTTCGAATCCTAGTGCCCCAGCCATTGAAGAAGCAGATTGCTAAGGCAATCTGCTTTTTTTGTTGTATTTATAGTTTTATTTGCGATTGACTCACAAAAAATGTATGAGGCATCTGTAAATTTAACAATTTGTTATTGAAATTGTGCGAAAAGCGTGATATAATCAATGCATAAATAAATTTTTGCAACTACGGAGGTAATATATTATGCCGGGACCAGGCGGAGGATCAAGAGGAGGCGGCTTCGGAGGAGGCTCACGAGGCGGCGGATTTAGCGGCGGAGGCGGCAGACCGGGCGGCTTTGGCGGCGGTGGAAGACCGGGACCGGGCGGACCGAGACCGGGTGGCTTCGGAGGCCCTCACGGACCGATGCATCACGGACCGCGTCATCACAGACCGTTTTTCCACAGACCTTTCTTTCACAGACCTTACGGCGGCGGAGGCGGTTGCCTCGGCAGTATGTTCGGAATGATCATTTCGATCTTTTTTATAGGAATTTTGCTTTTTGCACTCTTGTTCGGAGGTGTGGCATCGCTTTTTAACGGTTGCAGCTTTGAAGCGGTGAACGGCTATGACGAGAGCGCCCTGCAGGAATATGCAAATAAGCAGTATGCCGTTGCGTTCGGAAATACCGATGATTACGAGTCAAATATACTTTTGGTATTTACAGTTTATAACGATTACAGCGGATACGAAACGATTGCTTTTGTTGGATATAATATCGATTCCGATATATCGAATATGTACGGAAACGAATATACCGATTACGGTATTGCCGTTATGGCTTATATGCCCGATTATTATGAATATTCGATATCAAAAAATCTTGCGGACATAGTTGAATCTATGCAGGAAAAGACCGCAAGGTACGCAAGCGCGGACGGCGAGGTCGACACAAGCTTTTCAAAGCTGATTAACAATTCAAATCTTGTCTCGATGAACGAAGAAACCGTAAATAAGGCACTCGTTTCCTTTACCGAGAAGACGGGCATCAGCATTGCGGTGGTCGTTGCCGACGGAGTGGACGTTTTCGGAGAATCCAAGGAATTTGAAATTCTCGGAATAATTGCGATAATTATCATCGCAGTCATCGCTCTCGTTGCTATTTTCAGCAAGAGAGGCGGAGGCAAGAGCGGAAGCTCGGCATCGAAAACCGATCCCAATGCGGGACAGGGAAAATATGATCCCAATACAGGCACTTATACCTGATATCAGGTGATAAAGAGCGGAGCGGTTGCTCCGCTTTTTGTGTATTTCAGATGATTGTTATTGTTAAAAAAATGTGAAAATTTTATCAATCATATTGACATAAAACGCGGTATAATATATAATTAAAGTGTACATTTCTATAAAATCCGAAAGGAGGAAAAATGAATAATCTTATTAAAGTTTTAAAGGAATCCGTGCAGTCGGTTATGCCCATATTTGCGATAGTTCTGCTTCTCAGTATAACAGTGGCGCCTATGCAGTCGGGAATACTCGTAATGTTTTTGTTCGGCACTCTGATGATAATCGTCGGAATGGGATTCTTTACTGTCGGCTCCGGAATTTCGATGGAGCCTCTCGGAGAGGGCATCGGTGCCACTCTCGGAAAGTCGAAGAAGCTCGGCTTGCCGATGATAATCTGCTTGGTGCTCGGTATGCTCATAACCATCGCAGAGCCCGATCTTTCGGTGCTTGCGGAGCAGGTGCCGTCGATACCGAATATGGTGCTTATACTCAGCGTAGCGGTCGGCGTGGGTATTTTCCTCGTTATTGCGATGATACGTGCGAGAAAGGGAATACCGCTTAAGAATCTCTTGCTCGTGTTTTACGGATTTATAATCATTCTTGCGTTTTTTGCTCCGGATGATTTTATTCCTACCGCCTTCGATTCGGGCGGAGTTACCACGGGCCCGATAACTGTTCCGTTTATTATGGCTCTCGGTGCCGGTATGGCGTCGATGAGCACGGCTAAGAACGCACGTGAAAATTCATTCGGCTTGATAGCGCTCTGCTCGATAGGTCCGATACTCTCGGTTCTCGTGCTCAGCATAGTTTTCAACCCGTCAAGCGAAACTACACAGACTACGATAAAGGTTGCCGAAACCACAAAGGAAGCGTTTGCAGCGTTTCTTGAGGGCTTGCCTCAGTATGCGGAGGAGGTACTTATCGCAATACTTCCGATTCTCGGCGTGCTTGTTGTGTTCCAGCTCATAAGCCGACGCTTCAATAAGCATCAGCTTCTTAAAATGTGCATGGGATTTCTCTATACTTACATAGGTCTTGTTCTGTTCCTCACCGGTGCGAACGTAGGCTTTATGCCTGCGGGACGTCTTATCGGCTCGAAGATAGCGGAGAGCGATATGAAATATATGCTTATTCCGATAGGCGCTCTGATGGGATATTTCGTGGTCAGTGCGGAGCCTGCGGTGCATTCGCTTAAAAAGCAGGTTGAGGAAATAACGAACGGCTCTATATCACAAAAATCGATAGGACTTGCACTTTCCGTCGGCGTTGCCGTTTCTGTCGGCATTGCAATGCTGCGCGTCCTTACGGGAATTCCGATCCTTCCGATACTTATTGTCGGATATGCTATCTCGCTTGCCATAACATTCTTTGTTCCGCCTATATATACGGGTATCGCGTTCGACTCGGGCGGAGTTGCATCGGGACCTATGTCGACGACGTTTATTCTGCCGTTTGCGATAGGCGCCTGCGAAACTCTCGGCGGAAATATTATGACGGACGCATTCGGAATAGTCGCTATGGTAGCGATGACTCCCCTTATCGCCATTCAGGTAATGGGACTGTTCTCGGAGATCAAGAGAAAGAAATCCCTTGCTGCCGCTAAGCGTGAAATGCTCTCGCTTGAGGACGATATGATTTACTACGAGGAGGTGGCTTGATATGGCAGAGGAAATGAATCGCGTGATGGCTGTTTTCTCCATAATAACACGCGGAAAGGCAAAAACCTATATGGAGACGCTCGCCTCTCGCGGAATAGGGTTCAATATCCAAATGACCGCGCACGGCACCGCTCCCTCGGAGATGATGGATATTTTCGGACTCGGAACAAACGATAAGGATATCGTTCTGAGCCTTGCACCCGAGAATATCATAAATTCGTATGCATACGACCTTTCGAAAAATATCAGCGGAAGCTTTGAATACGGCGGACTTATGATGTGCATAAGACTTTCCGCCATAAGCAGGCTCACAAGCGAGCTTGTTGTGAGAAGAAGCACAGACAATACTGAAGCAGGAGGAAAAAAGAAAGTGAAAAATACACAGAAGCATCAGCTTATAGTTGTATCCGTAAACCAGGGATACACCGATGCGGTGATGGAGACCGCAAGGCGTGCGGGCGCAAGCGGGGGAACCGTTTTGCGTGCAAGACTTGCCGATTCCGACGCACTCTCAAGCCTCGGCGATCTTGCGGTTCAGCAGGAGAGAGAGGTGCTTACTATCTTTGCTCCGGCAACGACAGCCTCGGGCATTATGGACGAGATAAACCGTGAGCACGGTGTAACAAGCCCGGCAAATGGAATGGTAATTGCTCTGCCCGTTGATAAGGCTTACAAAATTTAAAAAAATATCGGAGCGTGATCTCACGCTCCGAATTTTTATACCTTAAAAAGCTCCTCCATGCTTATGTCCAAAACCTTTGAAATGATGTAAATCTCCTTGTCGGTGGCGGCACGAAGCTGTCCCTCAAGCTTGGAATAGCTTGTGGGATTGATGTCGCATCCCTCAACCTGAAGCTTCGCTATAAAGTCCTTTTGCTTTATATGGCGCTCCTTGCGAAGCGTTTCGATGTTTTTGCCGACCAGATTTGCATTTCCGTAACCGTTTTTGCGTATCTTCATATGTATCCCCCAATAATTATTTTTTAGAATTATATCGTAAAAGGATATTGACAAAATTCTGAAAGAGAATTATAATGAAATTAATTCCAAATCGGAATAATATTGGTTTGCTTTTTAGGAGGTCATATGAAAAATTCATTTAAATTTGTGATCGTATGCACTTTGCTTGCCGTGACGGTTATGCTCGCGGCGACATCCTGCGCGCTTTTCGGCGGCAATGGCAACGGTACGGGTACTACAACACCGCCCGACTCGACGCCCGGTGGGGATAATATGGGCGATACGCTTTTTAAGGTAACCTTTATCGATTTTTACGGTGAGGTTATATCAACTCAATATGTGAAGTCGGGCGATGGCGCAGTTGCACCGGCTATTGATAATAAAATAGGCGCTTGGCTTTTTGACGGCTGGGACAGTGATTTCGCTGAAGTAAAAGAAGATATGACGGTTCGGGCTACGTACAAGAATACGGGATATACCGTAAAGTATGATACGCAGGGGCTTGTCGAGATTTCGGACGAGGTGTGCGAAAAATCGTCTGCACCGACCTCGCCGGAGCTTACCGCTCCCGAGGGTTATATATTCGGCGGATGGTATCTTGATTCGTCTTATAGATCAAGATATGATTTCAGCTATTCCTTGGGCAGTGATACAACACTTTATGCCAAAATTTATAACAACATTAACGGAGAATATACCGTTATATCAAGCGCATCTGATCTCGGTGCAATAGGTGCAGATCCCGACGGCAAATATGTTTTTGTTAACGATATAGACCTCAGGGGAGAATCTCTGAGCTATATTCCCGAGTTCAACGGAGAGATATACGGAAACGGATATAAAATCCGTAACTTTATTCTGTCAAGCACAGCAGATACCGTAGGCGTTATCGGAAAGAATAACGGATATATATCCGACATTATATTGAGCGGATTTAAGATTTCTTTTACAAACGAAACAAGTAAGAGCATTAAATATTTCGGTATTTTGTGCGGACTTAACTCGGCTACGGGATATATCGAAAATTGCCACATACAAAACGGCGATATAACCGTGATCGCATCTTATAAAAACGCAAGCGACAACGTATACGGATTTGTAGGAGCATTTGCGGGAGATAACCTCGGAATAATAGACGGTTGCACGAGCAATGCGGATATCTCCGTATCCTTTACGTCTTCTTATGACGCAAACGGTCACGGCAAATTTGAAATGTATACCTGCGTAGGCGGAATATGCGGAGCAAACAGCGGTAGCGCACGTGTCAGCGAATGCGCAAGCTGTGGTGATGTGAGTCTGACTTCATATGTTTGGGTGGGCAAATACGGAAATATTACCTTGCGTACTCGCGTAGGCGGAGTGTGCGGGCAAAACTATTCTGTTATCGAAAGCTGTATGAGTGACGGAAAGGTTACTCACGACATATCCGATAACGCAAGTGTTCATATTTATACGGATTCCTATGTAGGCGGATTTGTCGGAATAAATGCCGGAGAGATAAGAAACGCCTATAAGACCGGATCGGTAAAGCAGACAGGTAAGGTTTCATATTCGATGCTCGGAGGATTTGCCGCTCTCAATCAGGGAAAGATAATAAGCGCTTATTCTACGGCGAGCGTTGAGGATACAACCGGAACGGTCAATTCCGCGGGAGGATTTGTGGGCTATAACGAGCTTAAGGACGGCTCGACAGCCACCGTATCAAAATGCTTTTCCACGGGAAATATCATTTTGAAGTCAAATGCGTCAAATACCGGTGCGTTTGTGGCAAGAAGCACGGGAACGGAATTTTCTGTATATTATCTTGATACATTCACATTGACAGTGGGAGAGAACGTGACATCTCCGAGCCTTGAAAGAGGCGAAGCAAGGAGCGAGGATGTCTTGAAGGGCACCGATTTCGTTTTGAATACCGTATATTTTGAAACTGATGTATGGTCGGTAACGGACGGCACGCTTCCCACGCTTAAATGCTTGGAATAATATAATAAAAAAATATATCCTGCGAATGAACGCAGGATATATTTTTTGTATAAGTACGGCTAAATGGGGAAACATATTATTAACATTATAAAGAAAAGGGGAGATAATATGTTCAGAAGTAAGCTCGGGATTATGGCGGGAGCGGTAGTGGCTGTTGCCGCGGTAGGTACACTCAGCGCAATGCTTTGCAACTCAAAGGCAATGCGCCGCAGAAGATTTATGAAAAGGGTGTTTAAGAATGCCGGGAAGATGTGCTGCTTTATGCAAAAGCTGACATCGTTCTGAAAAGAAAATCAAAGCATCGGGCATTGCCCGATGCTTTGATTTTTATGATTATACATCGCCGTTTATTCCGTCGATTATTCCGAGTGTGAGTATTCCGATTATTACAAGTCCGACCATAAGATACTGCTTCTTTGAAAGCTTTTCCTTGAGGAATATTCTCGAAAGAATGAGGCTGACTATGCAATAGGAGCTGATCATGGGTGCGACAACAACCGCGTTTCCGCTGATTGCATATACGTATGTTATCTGACCGAGGGTTTCCGCACTTGCGGCAAGTATTCTGTCACGCTGCTTCGGAAGCTCGATCTTTTCCTTTTTGATTAACTTGAGGTATATGAATATAACCACCGCAACAATGAGGAAAGTGTACATATACGAAACGTTTGCAACGTCCTCAAAATTATCCTCTGTAACATACTTGAGGGGTGTCGTTGCGATATCGTCAAGATAATAGCCGTCGAATACCGTTCCGAGTGCGTCGATTATACAGTAAAGAATCGGCATCATAAATGCTACAAAGCCCATTCTGTATTTCTTGTTTTCGGGATCGGCAAGCTCCGCCTCGTCCTCGCTCTGCTTTTCAAGGAGACCGAGCATAAATACTCCGATGCAGATAACTGCGATGGCAATGCCGGAGGGTAGGTCAATGCTTTGACCTACGAAGAGAAAGAGCATAATGGACGCAACGGCGCCCGATGCATTCTGAATGGGTGAGCTTATCGAAAGATCAAGATAGCGAAGTCCGAAATAGCCAATCGCCATCGAAAGAATATACATTGTGGAAACTGGGAGGTAGATGAGAAGATTTATCGGATGAAAATCAACGCCTCCGAGCGTTATCATATATGTAGCGTAAAGTCCCATAACGACACCGACCCACATAGTAGTCTTGAGGTGACTGTATTTGTCGGATTCGTCGGCGCCTTTTTTATAAAATACGTCTGCTACGCCCCATGCGAGAGTCGTGCAGAGAGCAAATAAAAACCAAGTCATATTATTTTATCCTTTTCTTAATTAAAAATGTTTTTTTTGTTATATGATTTTATTTTTTATTTGCCGTTTTTCGTCTTATCTCTTGCCCTGTAATATTGATAGAGATTACAGGGTATCATTCCGTTATAAAGCTTTCGCACCTTGTCGGCACGTCTGCCGTAGCAGCGTTCAAAGCTTTCAAGCGAGGTCAGAACATATATCTGCCACGGATAAAAGGATTCGAAGCGCTTGCCGATGTCACGGTACAGCTGCTCAGCCTCGCGGGGGGTCATAAGTCGCTCGCCGTATGGGGGATTGCAGACTATCGTTCCGCGTCTGTCGGGCTTTTCTATTTTTCTTGCGTCGGCACAGAAAATGTTCAGATAATCCGTGACGCCCGCACGCAAAGCGTTTTCGTATGCGATATCCGTTGCGTCCTCGTCGATGTCGGAGGCGTATATTTCGAAATCCACCTCTGTCGATCTTGCCGCCTCGGCACTCTCTCTTGCCGCGCTCCAAAGTTCACCCGATATGAGAGGGAAGCTCTCGGATACAAATTGTCTGTTAATTCCCGGGGCAATGTTTGCGAGTATCATTGCGGACTCTATTGCGATAGTGCCCGATCCGCAGAACGGATCCCAAATAAGCACGTCCTTGCGCGGACGGCTTGTGAGTGCGATTGCCGCCGCAAGCGTTTCTCTGAGCGGTGCGGCAACGGATGCCGGGCGATAGCCTCTCTTGTGAAGAGCTGTGCCGCTTGTGTCTATCATAAGCGTTGCCTTATCCTTGAGAATAAAGAATTCTATCTGATATTTCACGCCGCTGCTTTCGGTGAACCATTTAACACCGTATTTTTCGGAGAGCCGTGCGACAACGGCTTTCTTGACTATACTCTGACAGTCGGGAATCGAATAGAGCTTGCTCTTTATTGAGTGTCCCTTGACGGGAAATTCATCGTATTTGGAGATGAAGCATTCCCAAGGAAGCGCCTTTGTGCCCTCAAAGAGGTCGTCAAAGGAATATGCGGGAAAATCACCGAGCTTGATGAATACACGCTCGGCAAGGCGCAGGCATATATTGGCGCGTGCAACCGCAAGCTCATCGCCCTCAAAGGTTACTCTGCCGTCTATGGTTTCTATTCTTTTGTAGCCCAGTGCGTCAATCTCTTCACCGAGCATTTTTTCAAGTCCGAATAGGCACGTAGCCACGAGTTCAAGCCTCATTGATATCTCCCGAAAAACAATAAATTACGATTTATGATAACATATGATTAATAAATTGTCAACAATTAATGACTAAATTTGTTCTTACTTGTTGAAAAAAATTCGCACAGATGCTATAATAATGCTTGAATTACAGTGTTAAGGAGTATCTTGTGAATACGGATAAAACGACGATATATCTTGTGGGGGACTCCACGCTTGCGAGCTTTTGCGACGGATATTACTATCCGAGATACGGCTACGGCACACAGCTTGCCGAATTTATTAACGGTGAGGCACAGGTCTGCAATCTCGCACTTTCGGGAAGAAGCTCGAAAAGCTTTGTTCGGGAAGAGAATTATTCAATGCTTGAGGGGCAAATACGCCGAGGAGATATTCTCATAATCGGATTCGGACACAACGATGAAAAGAGTGACGATCCCGCCCGCTTTACCGACGCTTCGCTTCCGTATACCGACGAGAGATCGTTCGGATATCATTTGAATAAATATTATGTTCGGCTTGCGCTTTCGGTCGGTGCCTATCCCGTTCTTTGCACCCCGATAGCACGAGCGAACGAGAAAAACGATTACAGCGGAGTCAGCGGACATATAACCGAGCACGGGGATTACCGCCTTGCCGTGCAAAGGCTCGGAGAGGCACTCGGCGTTCCGGTCGTAGATATTTGTGCCGCTACCAGCGAGAGATATGTAAGGCTCGGATATGAGGGAGCGCTTAAGCATCATGCGGTTATAACGGGAAAGTATGCGGAGGACGGAGAAACGGTTGTGCCGGATATGACGACGGTGGATACAACGCATCTCAATCTTTACGGTGCAAGTACAGTTGCGTATATGCTTGCCAAGGGACTTGAAAATATCGAATATGTGAAGAATTATGTGCGTGAAAAAATATGCGAGCCGAGCGAGAATATTCTTCTTCCCAATCCCGATTACAAAATACCTCGGTATTCCACGCCGTGCCTTGAAAATTACGTGCCGCCGAAGCATTTCTTTACAGAGCCCGAAAGCGGTTGGTACGGAACGGCATTCGGAAGCGTGGGCGATGACCCCGAGAATGAAAAAACGGGATATGTCGCAAGACAGGACGGTAAAAACGAATTTAGCGTCGGTCAGCGTGCGGGCACGAGCAAGGGTAAAATATCAAGGGACGGCGACGGCTTTGCATTTGCGTTTCGCAGAGTTGGCGCAGACGAAAATTTCACGCTCTCGGCGGAGTGTGTCGTTGAATGTCACGCCAAATGCCCGCAGTCCGCATTCGGCATAATGCTTCGTGACAACTGTATTGTGGGGCAGCGAGAGGACGGAGCCGAAAACGCAAATTACGTTACTGCCGGACTGCTTTTGCAAAACGATAAAACGGCAATCAACTTTTGGCGAGAGGGCGGACGTCTCGGCACGGACGATATCTGCGATGTATCGGCGTTTGACGTCGGAGAGGTATACCACCTTTCGATTGAAAGAGTCGGACAGAGCGTAAACGTTAAGCTTGTGCGAGACGGCGAAGCTTTTTTAAAAACGCATATTGATTTTGACTTTTTAGCCGTAGATACCGAGTATATGTTTGTCGGGATGTTTGCGTGCCGTGGAACCGTTGTAAAATTTTATAATGTGGAATTTAAGCTTACCGGCAAAAGTCAGGGAGCGTAATAAAGCAGAAGAAGCAGTCTTATGACTGCTTCTTTTTGAATTTGCTTTTGATGCTTGAAATTATGGGACGTGCATAGCAGGCGCTTACGCAAAACAGGACAAGGCAGGCGTAATGGATTATGTAAACGAACCAGCCGTGATCCTTGTTTAAAAAAGGAAGTCCGCTTTGAGGAGGAGATACCACGTACATAAAATTGATATTTCCCGAACCGTCATAAACTATGCTGTTGATGTATACTGCGAAGAAAAATATCGCTATGAGAAATTTCAGACAGCTGGCGTAGCCTTTTATGCTCACGACACCGAGCTCCTTGCTTCTTGCGATATAGATTGCAAATACGACTATGGCAACATGATATAAAAAATATTGAGCCGTTATTATCGGGTAGCCGTTAAGCGATGAGCTTGTGGCGATGAATATTGCCGCAATACCGCCGAGAAGGCAGCTTGGATACATAAAGCTGAGCAGAACTTCTCTTATTTTTTCATTATCCGTTAGATTTAATATCAATATGAAGATTATCTGTATCGAGCAGAGGTGAAATGGGAGATCGGTTTTAGGCAAAACTCCGCCGTATTTGGATTCATTGGTTATTATGTAGTAAAATACCTTTACGGTTTCGGAGCATATCCCGACGTAAAGCATTATTTTACATAATTTTTTTAAGCTGATTTTCTTTGATAATACGGAAAAAACGATTATCAAGGCAAAAGAGACAGTCACTAAGATAAGGTGCTTGACACCGAATATTTTGTTCATATTTTTACACTCCTATTTGCAATTAAGCACAGTATATCACAAAAATATGTCTAAATCAACATTATTTGCGATTTTTAGGGCGGAGATGTCCCAAAGTGATGAAAATATGCCGTAAAAAATAATTTAAAGGAGCGTTTTTGCTTAAAAACAGCATCCTATCCCCACATAAGCTTTAATATTGGTGATATTGAATAAAAATAGTTGAAAAAATAATATTTTTTTGATTTTTATATGGACGATAATTAAAAATTGACAAAAAAGTATTTACTTTTCTTTTTTTTTTAGCTATAATGACATTAAACAAATGATAGATATACAGGCATTATGCAGGGAGGATAATTTTGATCAACATTGAATCACGTGATTTTTACAAGGGTACGGATAATTGCTCCCTCAGAATAACGCGAATCGGACAGGAATTTTGCAGTCTTCAGAAAAAGCCCGAAAAAATGAAGCGAGATTATTATTCCTTGCACTTTGTTCTTTTCGGATCCGGAGTACTCAAGGACGGAAATTCCGTTTATAAAATAAAGGCGGGAAGCGCATTTCTCCTTTATGAGGGGATAGAGTACGAATATTATCCCGATCCTCAAAATCCGTGGACATATGTTTGGGTGGACGTTTACGGAGAAAATCTTGACGAGCTCTTCGAGAGAGCCGGATTTACACGCAATGATCCTGTTACGAAAATCAAAAAAATGGACGAGATAAACGTTCTTCTTCGAAATTTGAATGATGCATATTCTTACGATTTTTACGGAGAAATGGCATATTACGGATATCTTTTCCTGCTTATAGACAGGCTTGTGGATAATAATTCCGCATTTCTTGAGCAGAGCAAGAAAAAGGTTCTCAATAAAAAGCTTATCAGAAATATTCTCATATTTATGAATAACAACTCCACTCTTGATCTGACTCCCAAGGATATAGGGCAGAAGTTCAATATCTCGTACGGAACGCTTATGGGACTGTTCAAGAGTGAGGTCGGAATGGCGCCCATGCAGTACCTCGCAAGCTTCAGAATAGCGCATGCGTGCATTCTTTTGCGTTCCGAGGAAAAAATGTCCGTCGGTGAAATTTCGAGAGCGGTCGGATACACGGATCAGCTTTATTTTTCGAGATTGTTCAAAAAGCTCAAGGGCGTTTCTCCGAGCGAATATCAAAAAAGCGACATCGAGGACGATCCTTATGAGTGGCTTAAAAGTAAAGACCTTGATTTTAGATAATATATAAATAATGAAAGGAAAGGTATATTAGAATGAAGGCACTGAGACTTATGAGTTTGGTTCTTCTTGTTTCCATGCTCTTGGTCGGATGCTTCGGACCTCAGTACAATTTCATATTCGGTGACGATTTGGATATTGAAGAGGGAAGCAAGCTGACTGACGGAATTGATCCGTTCGGCGAAAAGGGACTTTATGAGGACCCCGAGGTCGAGATCGACGGAATAAGAGAACCGGAATACGACTATCCCACGGGAAGCGGCAGACATCTCGTTTATTCAAGCGAGACGGAAACCACATACGTTTCCATTTACAAGGGTGAACGCGGTATATATTTCCTCTTTGAGTGTGAGGACGACTGTCTTTCCGCTCTTAACGTAGAGGATATCAACCTTGTTACCGCACAGTCCGACTCCGTTGAGATTTACGTCGACGCTTACGGCGTGGGCGGCTCGAAGAGAGGAAACAATCAGCACGAATTCAGAGTTACGTGCTCTGAGCGTATTTATTCTTATTTGACGGGCTTCGTTGCAAGAGTATTTACGTACGGAACGCTTAACGACCACAGCGACGTTGACGAGGGCTTCAACGTAGAGGGATATATCTCCTATTCGGTGCTCGGAGAGGGCGTTGATAAAAACACTCCCACTTCATTTGCATTTGCCCGTGTAACAAAAACGGGTAACAAGGGATATGTTTGGCACGGTGATGTTGACCCACAGGTCCCCGACAACTATCTTGTTCTGAATAACGACAATAAATTCTATACACTTGAAAGCTGCCCCGCAAGCGGTGTTGTAAGCGGTAAGCTGCTTGACATAAACGGAAATCCCGTATCCGGTGCAAAGGTAAGCGCCGAGGGATACAAGACCGTTTACACCGGAAGCGACGGAAGCTACTCGCTCGACATTACGAATTGCACAAGCGATTTGCAGATAAACTTCAGCAAGAAGGATTATCTTGAAAATTCCGTAGAGGTAAATAAGTCCGAGCTCAGACTTTCCGACGGAACGCTTGATATCGGTAGCTCCTTGTTCCTCAAGGAGAGCGAATCCGAGTATTCGACAACTATTAAGGGAACTCTTACGGAGAGAGACGGCAAAACTCCTATCGCAAATGCGACAGTAGAGGTTAACGGCTTAAGCACGAGAACGGACAAGGACGGAAATTACACGCTTGAGGCTAATCTCAGCGGCTATAACGGAAAGGTTAATTTCTCGGCTGACGGTCATATCTCCTATACAAAACAGCTTGAGATCCTTGACGTTACCATAAACGGTACAACGAATCTCGCGACAACAAATCTTGACGAAAGTGCCGGCGGAACGATCAATTTCGGCAAGGATAATTCGTCTGTCGCAAGAATAGTCAGAGGAGAGGATTCCTTTAAGATAGTTCTTAAGACTCCTTACGTTATGGATATAAGTCAGGTGCCCGGATCCAACTTCGAGTTGTTTATTGATACCAAGGATTCCTGCACAATGAACAAGAGAGATCTTACCGACTATCTGTTCGTGCTTCAGTATGCCGAAGAGGGAGTTCTCAGCTCCACGCGCTACGGCGGCGGAACGGTAAATACAAGAGATATTAAGACAACATACGGCAGAATCAACGAGCTTTACTACGTTGAGGCTGAAATCCCTTATTCTGTTATCGGAATTGAAAAGGATGAGGTATTCGGAGTTTACTTGGGTATTAAGTATAATTACGACTGGACGGGTATGTACGACGCAAGCGGAGATTATATTCCCGCAGAGGCAACAATAAACTACACGCGTGTTGACGCAAATTCCAATATCTTCGCAGGCTCCTGCAATACAGAGCCCGCAAAGGAGCTTACATTTAAGGAAATCGGAGTAATGGGCTCATTCTCTCAGAATGCCGACACGGTTAAATACAATGTAAGCTATGCAAGAGAGGACGATTACGTTATGCTTAAGCTTAAGCTTGTGGATAACGGTATCGGTATGACGGAGCAAAGACATTCCATCAACGTATACTTTGATATGAATTGCAACGACTCCAAAACGCAGAGAGACGGCTCAAGCTATCATATGACGATTTATCCCGGAAGACCTGTATCGACATACCGCGAATGGGATTCGTCACTTAACGATTACAGCAAAAAGAAATATTACGAGAGCGATTTCGCTCAGGGTACATGGGCATATCTCTACGGAGATACGATTTACATTAAGCTTGACACGGCGATATTCGGCGGAGATGCAAGTCAGTCTATCGGCTTTGCAATCGGAATGTGGCACGACGGCGTCGGTGCAAACTCCATTTTGTCGATGAACGGCCATACGTGCAGCTTCGAAAACCCGAGCAAATACTTTATCGTTGATTCAAACGGTAATATTACCATAAAGTAAGGAGGATATAATGAAAAACGTAGCTAAAACGATTTCGCTTATCCTGTCAATGTTAATTCTTCTGGGCGCCACCTCTTGTGCGTGGATCAATACGCCTGTTGAGGACATTATAATAAGCGGAAATTCCGCACTCCAAACTCCTCCGGAGGAGAGCGAGACCTATAAGAATTTCTTCAGAGATGACAGAATTGAAAATCAGTGGGAAAACTACGGCATAGGAGACCCGTTCATTTACAGATTTGACGGTATTTATTACCTTATCTGCTCTACAAAGGCGGGCTGCTACGGCGTAAAGGGCTGGCAGTCAAAGGATCTCATAAATTGGGAGCCCGTAGACAACGGCGTAACAAAGAAGGGATACATTGTTTCGGATGACGTTAAGGCGTCCTACGACGCATACGCAAGCGAGGTATATTACCTTGACGGTGTGTTCTATCTTGTGGAATCAAGCAACGGTAAGGGCCATTACGTCCTTGCAAGTACATCTCCCGACGGACCCTTTGAGGTTATTTCCGACGGAACGATAGACAACAAGATCGACGGAAGCCTTTATATGGACGTAAACGGCAAAATGGTTCTGTTCACGGCGAACGGTACTCTTGACGCCGCTTATATGTCCGACGATATGAAGACCGCAAGCGACAAGATCGCTCTTGCCAACTGTAATATGTCGGGTTGGACAGAGGGTCCCGAGCTTCTTACAAGAAACGGTGTAAGATATTACTTCTATACAGGAAACGGCGTTACACAGAGAGCGTACCGTATCAATTACAGCTACGGCTCCGCCGAAAAGTCCATTTTCGAGGATGACATAAAGGTCGGCAAGAACGTACTTCTCAATACAGACAGCGAATGGTGCGGACTCGGACACGGATGCGTTGTTATGGGGCCCGACCTCGACAGCTATTATCTCGGCTTCCATAATATTTATACCGACGGTAATAACGAGGGAAGACGATTCAATATCGGCAGACTTCTCTTCAACGGAACGGACGTTGTAATGCAGCATACGGGACTTTATGACAATATCGTTCCCAATCTTCCCGATTATTCGGAATACGATTCCGCAAATCTTACGAGCGAGAACGGATTGCTTCTCAGCACATCCGCTCACGGAGATTCCTTTACGGTAGAGTTCAACTTTACCGGTACAGGCAAGCTTGTGTTCTCCTATGTTGACGCAAGCAATTACGGATACGTAACATTTGACGGTGAAACAATTGAAATTCACGCTGTTGTTAACGGCACGGATACTCTCAGAGGCAGCTGCAAGACATACAGAACATACCGTACAGACGTTTTCCACGAGATAAGAATCGGATACGGAAACGGTCTGATGGACGTAAGCTTCGATTATCAGGAAATCGCAAACGATATCGAGGTCGGTGAGTTTGCGGGCGGAAGAACAGGATATTCCGAGTCCTTTGAGTACAAGGGAAGCCTTATCTTCAACAACACATCTCACGGCGACAGCGACAAGGAAGCGGTTAAGATGGAGAACATCCCCGCCGTATCCTACGACAATACGCTTAGCAATTTCAGCGACGCAAGCGGCGTTGAAGCATCACGCGAAACACTTGCTAACGATATTCCCGAGGGCACATTCGATCTTAAGCTCGGCAGAGTTGGCGATTACGCTACATATCTTATAAACGTAACCGAGAGCGGAACATTCGGACTTGATATGGTTCTTTCATCGAAATATTACGGCAAGACGGTCGGAATTCAGGTCGATGGCGGAACGGTAACAAAGTGGACGATTCCCGATTACAGCTCCTACGCTTACGACGGATATTTCAGAACGAAGATAGCTGATCTTAATCTTGAAAAGGGAAATCACTACATAACCGTTTGGAACGTTGAGGACGAATTCGGATTTGAGATGATGTATCTCGAAAAGAATTACAGCGTCAGCGGAACGGTATATGAGCACGACCTTAAGACATATCCCGAATTCGGTATCGGATATCCCACGTTCTTCGATTCTACCGACGACGGTCTTAAGACAACAAATATGGCAAGATACCTTTGCACGTTCGGAAACGGAACGCTTGAGGATCTTGAAATCAGCTGTGACATAACAATGACAGGTGAAAACGGCTCCGGTACACTCGGACTTGTAATAGCCGCCGACAACTGGGCATTTAACAACGTTGACCTTGATAACTATAAGTCGTTGCAGGGTGATTACTTCGCCTTCAACAATACCAAGGTTACAATTATTAAATCGAATTACCAATATTCCGACGAGAGCTGCCGTGATATATTCAGATTTGAAACGGGCAAGACCTACAATATCAAGGCGGTAAAATCCGGCAAGGTGCTCACGATGTACGTTGACGGAGAAAAGGTTCTCGAAACGTTTGATCCCATGGGCAGAACAAGAGGATATTGCGGACTTTATTCCAACTTTATCGAAGCTGTATTCTCTAATCTGAAAATAAAGACTTTGTAAAAAAGGAAAGGGGTAAGGACTATGAAAAAAAGCAGAATATTGATAGCGCTTTTGGCATTATCATTAATTCTCACATTGGCAAGCTGCGAGTTTTTCGATCTTTTAAAGGATCAGAGAGCGGAGGCTGTTACCACAATCGAAGCAATTGTAAAAGAGGAGAGATTCGCTTCTCTTAGCGAGGATGACATTTCCGATGTTTTAAACACTGCATTGGAGGCAATCAATGCGGCAAAGAGCGAGGACGAAATCACTCAGGCATTGAACAATGCAAGAGATTCGCTTGATAAGCTTTTGCTTGACGCCGCCAAGGCAGACGCTAAGGCAGAGCTCAGAGCTTATGTAAATCTTGAGCTTTACAGCGATGCAAATAAGGCGCTTATCGAATCCAAAATAAGCGAGGCAGAGGCGAAGATCGACGCTTGCAAGAAGGGCACGGATATCACACCGATACTTGACGAGGCAAAGGCCGAGATAAGTAAAATCGTTCCCGCGCTTGACGAGGCGAAGAGCGGTGCAAAGAGCACACTTGATTCATACGCAACATCTACGGAGTACACCGAGGCAAACTGGGCTCTCATTGAGGGTAAGATCCTTGAGGCTAAAACCGCAATCGACGCTTGCGAAAGCGTTGAGGCAGTAGCAACGGCTCTTGAAAATGCCAAGGCGGCAATCGATGCTGTTCCTACAATTCTCGGACAGGCAAGAGCGGACGCTATATCCGAGCTTGAGTCCTACATTACAGACAAGACGCTTTACAGCGAAAACGGTATTGCACAGATCGACAGAATTATTTCAGATGCAAAAGAAAACATTAATTCCGTCAGCGACGAGAGCGTTATCACCGCTATCGTTGAGGATACAAAGGCAGATCTCGATAAGGTTTTGACTCTTAACGAGGAGTTTGAGGCGGCTGCAAAGGCGTTCAAGGAATCTCTCGTCGTAAGCGTTAACGATGGTGATATACTTAACGACAAGCTCTACGCGGACGGTGCAAGCGTTATTGCCGACGTGGCAGAGGGTAATTCCACAAGAGTATATTTCGGAAGTCAGGACGGCAATACAGCAACGGTTTTCGATGCATATCTTACAATTGATTACCGTAGCACGGAATGGTCTGTCGTTACACTCTATTTCCGCGCGTGGGACGACTCCACTGCGTATATAGCTGATATCAGAGACGGCAGAACAGAATTCGTAAAGGGCTTCTGGAATAACGATCTTGGCGGTAAGGACAGAACGACCATTATTAAATCCAACACCGGTATAGAAAACGGCAAAGAGGTTCATCTCCAGGTTATCAGCTGGGGCTGGACAAAGATGATTCTCATCGACGGCGAATGCGTATTTAAGACCGTTGAGGATGATTATAACGCAGGCAGAATCTATATCGAAACATGGCAGGCAGGCTGGACTCTCAGAAATCCTGTATATAAGGAATATGCATCCGACGCAGAGCTTGAGGCGGATTACGCAGACGAGCTTGCAAAGACTTGCGTAAACAAGAGCGAGGCTGAATTGCTTGCAGAGGCTAAGACAGCGGGCAAGAGTGCGATCGCATCTCATCTCACCGACGTTGAAACAACGTACAGCACAGCAAATCAGGCTGCTATTTCCGGTATTATCAGCGCAGGTAACACTGCAATTGATTCCTGTACATCTATTGATGCGGTTAACGCAGCAGTAGAGCAGGTAAAGAAGAATCTTGACGGCGTTCTTACAATAGCCGAGGAGAACGAGCTTGCAACAGCTAAGACTAATGCAAAGGCAGAGATCGCAGGATATCTTAAGGACGTAGAGACAAATTACACCACAGCGCGTCAGACAGAAATCAGCGGAATTATTTCCGAGGGAAATACCGCTATTGACGCATGTGCATCCAAGGCCGAGCTTGAGGCTGCGGTAACAAGAATCAAGGCAGCTCTTAATGCGGTTCCCACTCTTAAGGATGAGTCCGATACGGCTCTCATCTCAAAGAAGGACGCAGCAAAGGAAGAGATAGCAGGATATCTTAAGGACGTTGAAACAAAATACAGCACAGCAAATCAAACAACAATTTCGGGCATTATTGCAAACGGAAAGATCACTATCGCAGGCTGCACAAGTGCAGAAGACGTAGACTCTGCCGTTGCGGCAATAAAGGCAGAGCTTGACGCGGTTCTTACCATAGAGGGTGAGAAGATCGCGGCAAAGAACGCAGAGCTTGAAGCGTTCAAGGCAACTCTTTCGAACGTAGACAAGGATCTCATAAGCAAGATGACCGTTAAGGACGGAAAGCTTGTAGTCGATTCCAAGCAGGCAGGTCTCGGCGGTACATTCAAGTTCGGTACGCAGACCGGCAATATGAACAAGGCGATCGACTTCTATATGACCGTTCATTACAATACAACGCAGTGGTCAAGTGTATCGGTTTCCTTCTGCGCATGGGACGCGAACACAACTCTCAAGATGGAAATAACGAACGACAGCATTAAGATCTACCGTTGCACATGGGGAGACAACGGTCCCCAGAAGGAGCTTCTTGTTGAGCATTCAACCGGTGTTGCAAACGACAGCGAGGTTCACATTCAGATAATCACAAGAGGATGGACAAAGGCAGTTCTTATTGACGGCGTATGTATCCTCAAATACTGGCCCAACGAATTCCATGAGGGATACACAATGTTCTCTACATGGGAGGCAGGATTTGAACTCAGAGACGTTATTTATAACGTATACGGCTCGGAGGACGAGGTAACTGCGGATTACGGCGCCGAGCTTGCAAAGGATTCCATACATCCCGTCGAAGGCTATTAATAATTAAACCCAAGCAATGCTTAGCGGACATTTTGTCCGCTAAGCATCAAACACAAGGAGAAACACATGAAAAAAATAATATCGTTAGCACTCATTATGTGCTTGATACTCTCATTGTCGGTTTTTATCACATCCTGTGATGACGAGCCCGATGTAGATAATCAGGTATATGAGGAATTTGATCCGAACAAGGAATATGAGCTTGACTTCCTCGGCTGGGGAAGCGTACAGGAGCAGAGAATCTTCCAGGATATGATCTCGGAGTTTATGAATGAATATCCTAACGTTAAGGTGTACTACAACGCCATAAGCGATACAACAACATATTCAAACAACCTCGTAAACAACGCAGACAATCTTCCCGACGTATTTTATGTTCCCGACTGGGACTACATAAAGTGGACGGATTCCGGCAAGCTTCTTAACCTTGCACCCTATCTTACCGAAGAGGATACCGATAAGCTTTGGGATATGTCACTTGACATTTTCCGTTGGGATTCCGATACAAAGACTGTCGGAACAGGCGATGAAATATACGGACTTCCCAAGGATCTCGGTCCCTACGCTATCGTGTATAACAAGACTCTTATGCTTCAGCTCATTGACGAATACAATCTCGACGTTGAGCTTCCTTCCTCTACGGAGCCTATGACATTCAGCGAATTCAAGGAATATCTTTCCGTATTTAAGGGACTCAAGGTCGACGGAAAGGCTATTACACCTCTTTCTCACTATGAGGTAAGTGCGGCTGTATATTCCAATAACGCAAACTTCTACACAGATGACAGCGCTACAACAAGTGCTATCACAGATCAGAATTTCATCGACGCAATTCAGTTCGTAGCAGACCTTTCTCTTGAGGGACTTGCGTCCAGCTATTCCGAAGCAAACGCTTCCAGCAGCCTTACAAAGTTCGCATCTCAGCAGGTTCTCTTCACTTGGATGGGTCCGTGGGATACAGCTACATTCTGGGAGGCTCTTTCCTTCGAGTTTGATATTATGCCCGTTCCCGTTGGAGAGGCAGAGGGTTCCAAGTCCACTACCATTGTCGGAACAGTTGCATATTCCGTAAGTGCGGCAAGTAAGAATAAGGCAGCAGCGGTTCTCCTTGCTAAATGGCTTGCGACAAGCGATACAGCCGCAAGGATGAACTATCAGCTCGGTCAGGCTATGCCCAACATCGAG
Organism: uncultured Lachnospiraceae bacterium; assembly: GCA_964534905.1. Taxonomy (GTDB): domain Bacteria; phylum Bacillota; class Clostridia; order Oscillospirales; family CAG-272; genus RGIG4608. Next base: position 84,336 of record CAZHPZ010000001.1, read on the forward strand.
GAGATGGCAAAGACCGATTGGCTCAACAATGTGGGACTTACGGGAGCTAAGACATATCCCGTTACAAAGTCCGTATTTATCGATCCCATTAAGGGAACGGAAACTATGGCAGGAAAGTCACGTCCGTATTACTACACATATGAAAAGACCGCGTTTGACGATCTTATGGATAAGCTTAACCCCGTATGGGCGGGAACAAAGACCGCTAAGGACGCTATTACCGAATATGCGGCTACATTCCAGGAAAAGCTTTCGAAAATACATAGAAACTTAGAATAAACAGGAGTGGTGGTTATGCAAGAACTTAATTTATTGCATAAGGGAAAAGGTCATAAGGCGAGATTTAACGCAAGATTTAAGGAGAATTTCTTCGGATACTTGTTCGTTCTCATTCCCGTTTTAGGCTTTTTCCTGTTCACCGCCTGGGCTCTCGGATATTCTGTTTTTATGTCGTTTACCGATTTTAACGCCATAAAGGGAACGTTTAAATTCGTTGGATTTCAAAACTATATTGAAATATTCAAGGAGGAAAATTTCCGCGATGCAACACTTAACACAGTGCTTATGCTGTTGAGCATTCCCGTGGGAGTTTTCCTCGGACTTTTGTTGGCGATTTATCTTAAAAGGCTTGCAAAGGGAAGAACGCTTCTTACAATTTTGTATTATCTTCCCGCAGTAACGTCAAGCCTTGCTATTATGATAGTGTTCAGGGATCTTTTCAAGAACGGAGAGTACGGACTTATCAACAGCTTGCTCGGAATAGATTTGAACTGGATTTCAAACGATCCGTGGCTGATAAAAATAGCGATAATCTTTAAGAATATCTGGGGTGGCATCGGAGGAACGATGATACTCTATTTGGCGGGTGTGAATAACATTCCCGAATCGTATTACGAGGTTGCGCGTGTTCAGGGAGCTACAGGCTGGCAGCAGTTTATCGATATAACCCTGCCGATGACAAACAACACCTCGTTTTATCTTATAGTTACGGGTATTATCGGCGGACTTCAAAGCTATGCCGACAGCCGAGTAATGGGCGGCGGTCTCCCGGGTGGACGAACGATAGTATATTATATTTGGAATTACGGTATAAATCAGGCAAATTACGGCTTGGCAAGTGCCGCATCGGTGCTTCTTCTGATAGTTATTTTGATAATTACCGTAATACTGTTTTCAAAATCTAACATGTTTAAGGATGTGAGAAAATGACATATAAAGAAAATATGATTTCCTTACAGGCGAAGCGCGGAAGAATATCAAACAGAGCGTGGTTTATCTTTTCTACCATTATCGTTTGTATAGGAGCGTTTATGATGATATTTCCTTATGCGTATATGATCATTTCCGCATTGAAAACAAGACAGGAGATCATCGGATCTGCGTCAATTCTTGAAAATTTCTTCCCGAAGGATCCCAACTGGAAGGTATTCCTTGAGATATTTACGGGTAATGACAGATACACAATTAAGGAATTTAACTTTCTCGGTGCCGTTAAAAACACGATGATAATCGAGCTTCTCGTTGTGCCGATCGGTACTTTCTTCTCAACTCTTGCCGCATTTGCATTTGCGAAAATGAATTTCAAGGGCAAGAACGGTATACTTATGATGCTTCTTGTGTCAATGATGATACCCTTTGCCGCTGTAATGCTTCCGCAGTACAGAATGTGGAGAGAAACAGGGCTTATCAATACGATATGGCCTCTTATCATTCCCGGACTTTTTGGGAATACCGGTATGATGCTCTTTCTTATAACTACGATAAAGGCAACCGTTCCCGATTCTCTTATTGAGGAGAGCAGAGTTGAGGGCGCTGGATGGTTTAAAACCTTTATCAAGGTCGTAGTGCCTCTCATCAAGCCGGCACTTGTGGCACAGATGCTTTTCTGGTTTGTAGGTATCTGGAACGACTTCTTCGGCCCGAGTATTTATCTTACCGATCCCAATGTAAAGACTGTTCAGGTCCTTATTATGAGCCTTAACTCAACTGCGGGAGCTGAAGCGGGAGATACGCCGTTCGTTATGGCGGCTTCGTTCATTTCCTCTCTGCCGGTTATACTTTTGTTTATTATTATGAACAAATCCTTCGTTCAAACGAACGCAAATTCGGGAATAAAGGGGTAAAATATGAGAAAAAACAGAATTATTGCGGCAATTTGGATTACGATGATTGTTTTGATCGTGGCTGCAATGGTCGGATATGTTATCTATGCGGCTATTGAAAATCCGTATTTCGTTACAAAGGATGCCGCCTTTATCAATTATTTCAGCACTTTATTTATCAAAAGCAGGTGAGGTTACGCGTGAAAATTTTTAAGAAAAAAGAAAATATGATCAATAAATTGCGCCAGGACTATTATAAAAACAAGGTCAAGGAACAGGCGCAAAGGGAAAAGAACGAGCATTTGCCAAATCACGACGGTGCCTTTGTTTGCCTTAATAATGTGCAAAAGATATATCCCAACGGATATTACAGCGTCGTTGATTTCAATCTTGACATCAAAGAGGGCGAATTTATCGTCCTTGTAGGTCCCAGCGGATGCGGAAAAACAACTACACTCAGAATGATATGCGGTCTTGAGGACATTACCGCAGGAGCACTTTATATAGACGGAGTTTATTCGAACGAGCTTGAGCCTAAGGACAGAGGAATAAGTATGGTTTTCCAGAACTATGCGCTCTTCCCCCACCTTACCGTATATGACAATCTCGCATACGGTCTTAAAATCAAAAAGGTAAAAGCTCCCGTGCTTGATGAGAACGGAAATCAGGTATACGGCATTGACGGTGACGCCATTGCGGAGCTTGAAAAGGAAAGAAATTGGTATCTTAAGCACGAGCCGGAAAACACCGAAGAGATTGCGAGAATAGATCACGATATCGCAGAATATCAAAGCCACGAGGTTCCGCTTTTCGTTAACCGTAAGCTTACGAAAAAGGAAATCGATGCCAAGATTCAAAGAGCGGCGAGCGTGCTTAACCTTGAGCAGCTGCTCGGACGTAAGCCCTCACAGCTTTCCGGCGGTCAGTGTCAGAGAGTTGCGCTCGGACGTGTTATCGTCAGCGATTCAAAGCTTCTTCTTATGGATGAGCCTCTTTCAAACCTTGACGCAAAGCTCAGAGTAAGTATGAGAAGCGAGATAATCAATCTTCACAAGACTCTCGGAGCAACTACCGTTTACGTAACGCACGACCAGGTCGAGGCTATGACTATGGCGGACAGAATAGTTATTATGGACAGAGCACACATTAAGCAGGTGGGAACTCCTCTTGAGGTGTACGACGAGCCTAACTGCCTGTTCGTTGCGGAATTTATCGGTTCTCCCGCAATGAATATATTCGAGTCGGAGGTGCTTGACGATACCGTATATACGGACGGCATAAAGCTTAAGAGCTTTGACGGTCTTAAGGCAAGACTTACCGAATTTTACAGTGAAATGCTTAACGATGTTCGCAACAGAGAAAGAAAGCTTCCAGAGCTTTTCGAGGGAAAGCTTCTTGAAGAAGAGAGAGCACTTCTCACCGAGCGTGAGGCAAGTCTCGAGAGAATACTTGCGGACGCAAGCTATCCCGTTAAGTTCGGTATAAGACCCGACGGAGTAAGCTTGTCCGATTCTGCAGATGCGATAAAGGGAAAGATAATTTCCTACGAGCTTCTCGGAGATCAGTATCACATAAATGCGGGAATAGGCAGCAGAAGAATTCTTCTGAAGCTTCCTTCAACCTATAAATTCACCATAGGTGACGAAATAGGATTATCTCTTGACGGTCATTGCTATTTATTTGATTCAATTTCAGGTGACAGAATTATATAATTATGGATATTAAACAGCTTTATAAGGTGCCGACCACTTCTGTCGGCGCCCTGCCGATGACGAATTACTTTGATGTCGACGGCGGATATAAAAAATGCTTATCCGATTGGAGCTATTCGTATCAGAGCGAGTTTGATTACGATTCGGCGCTGAGTGCGACCTGCGAAAAGCGGATAACCGTCCCGTATATGGCGGAGCTTAACGGTGACGGAGAGCCCTTTTACACAAACGACAGATATCTTTTCCCGTATCTCCCGCCTCACATTCTTGTGAAAACCCCGGCGATGATATTTACGCATACGGAGAGTATAGTAAGGGACAGCGAGGATTATATACTTCGAGTAGAGGGCGTAGATAATTCCTATTATCTTTTTGTTAACGGTGAATTTGTCGGATTTTCGAATATTTCGCACGCTGTGAAGCAGTTTGACATTACAAATAAGCTTATTGACGGTGAAAACGAGATAAGAATAATCGCACTCAAATTCAGCCCGTCATCCTATCTTGAGGATCAGGATAAGATAAGGCTTTCGGGAATTTTCCGTCCGATATACCTTATCAAAAGACCTCATGACAGGGTGGACTCATTCAAAGTTAATACAGATATCGTTGACGGAGAGGGAATTGTTTCGGTATCGGCAGACAAGGAAGCCGATATCAGACTTTGCGGATTCGGATTTGACGCGTCGGGACACGGTAACCGCGTAACATTCAAGGTGCCGTCACCGAAGCTTTGGAATGCCGAGGAGCCGAATTGCTACGAGCTGCATATTGAGTATAACGGTGAGCATATCGTACAGACGGTCGGCATCAGAAAAATAGAGATTGTCGGAAATAAGCTTTTGCTGAACGGCAAGCTTATTAAGATGAAGGGTGTTAACCGCCATTCGTCGACCCTTGACGGATATGCCGAATCGGACGAAGTGATAGAAGAGGATTTTAAACTTTTCAAAAAGCTTAATATCAATGCAGTCAGAACTTCGCACTATCCCGCAACCGTTAAATTTTACGAGCTTTGCGATAAATACGGAATTTACGTTATCAGCGAAACAGATCTTGAAACTCACGGAGTTGTGCGCAAGGACGGCGGCTATGATATGGCGATTTGGCATGATATACTCAGTCATCCGGATTTCCACGATCAGATCATTGAAAGAGAGCTTTCAAATGTTCTTACGCATATAAATCATCCGTCTGTGATAATGTGGTCGCTCGGTAACGAATCGGGATTTTGCGACGAGGTTATAGAATATGCGGAAATTATCAAGTCGCACGACTCACGTCCGCTGCATTATGAGGGCGCTTGGCGCAATGTTGACGGAAACGGATATTTTGATGAGGAAGTGCTTGACACGTATTCCAGAATGTATCCGTCCATCGAATACTGTACCGATGAGGTCCCGAAGCTTGACCGTCCGTTTGTTTTGTGCGAATATTCCCACGCTATGGGAACATCCTGCGGCGAGCTTTCGGACTATATGAAGCCTTTCTATGAATACGATAATTTTTTCGGTGCTTTCCTTTGGGAATGGACAAATCATTACGTTGTGAAAAACGGATTGGAATGCTACGGCGGAGATTTCGGCGAGGAGTTTAATGACGGATCGTTCTGCTGCGACGGAATTGTAAATCTCGACAGAACTCTGACACCGCAGGCATACGAGGTCAAGGAGTGCTATTCTCCCATAGATTGCTTTGAAAAAGACGGTAAGGTCTGCATTAAAAACAGGTATGATTTCGTTAATCTCGGCAAATATGATATCGAAATAGACACGCTTGTAAACGGCAGAGTGATCGATACGAAAAAAATGCGTGTCAATCTTGAACCCGGAGAGAGCGGAGAGCTTATATGTGCTCCGCAGAAAAACGAGAATTATAATTCTTATAATATTCGTCTTTGCGACGGAGATTTTGTGATAAGCGAAAAGAGCATTGTGTCTAAGCCCTGCGGCTTCAGAAATGAAAAGGCTCCCTCACAAATCACGCTTGACGTTGACGGAGGACTGATTGACGGACTTTCTCTTGACGGAGAGAAGCTCATCTCGGGTATGAAGCTTGTTCTTACCCGCCCGTACATTTCGAATGATATTAAGGCACGCGGATTTTACGATTGGGTGCGTATAAAGGACGCCAAGCTTTATTTGACAGACGAGAGCGTTGACGGTAATAAGAGGATCTATCACGGCTATCTTGCATCGCTTGCGCTTGCTCCTTTTTACGAAATTACCCTTACGTACGAGTGTGCGTCGGACGAAATAAGGCTCGGAATCAATGCGAAAAAGATGATGAAATTTGACGGTCCCTTGAGATTTGGAATCAAGCTTGAGCTTCCCGACGGATACGGCAGCGTTTCGTATCTCGGACTGAGGGGAGAAAGCTATTGCGACAGACATCAGGGCAATCCGTTCGGATATTATACGTTGAGCGTGGACGACAATTACCGAAATATCGTTCCGCAGTGCTCAAACGATCATTTTGCAACAAAATATCTTGTTCTGGATGAGCACGGTCTTTGCATTGAATGCGGTAACGATAAGGAATTCAGCTTCTGCTACGATTGCTATGATCTTGAAGATTATAAGGGACATCGCAACGAAATGAAGAGCTCGCCGAAGAGATATTTGTTTGTTGATTACAAGATGAGCGGCGTCGGCACAGAGGCTTGCGGTCCGAACCTTAACCCTAAGTATAAGGTGGGCGACAATGAGATAGACCTCTCGCTCAGAATATTTAAAATCGGGAGGGACTGATATATGCTTGCAAATGACATACATATAAGAGATCCGTTCGTTTTTGTTGAGAACGGAAGGTACTATCTTCTCGGAACGACGGGAGATGACCCTTGGGGAAGAGCAAGTACGCTTACGCTGTACCGCTCCGACGACCTTGTGAACTTCGAGCCGGAATGCGTAATGGTAAACGACGATTCTCTTGACAGTTATACAAATATCTGGGCTCCGGAAATGCACAAATATAAGGATAAGTATTATCTCATAGTATCTGCATTTAGAAAGGATCTCGGACGTGGAAGCTTTATCTTCGTTTCCGATAAGCTTGACGGAAACTTCAAAATGCTTACCGGAAAATACATAACGCCCGAGGGATGGGGCTGCCTTGACGCAACTCTGTTTATTTGGGAGGACGCTCCTTATCTCTGCTTTGCGGACGAATGGACAAATCCCGTTTCGGGGGATGGAGACGGAAGCCTTTACATTTCGCGTCTTTCCGATGACCTTACATCACTTGTCGGCGAGCCTAAAAAGGTAGTTAGCGGAAAAAATTGCCCGCTTACCGAGGAGGTAGGCAACGAGACATGCCGCGGATATATTGCGGAGGGACCGTATATGTACGAGGAAAACGGCGAGATTGTTCTTCTCTGGTCTACAATAACGAAAACCGGATATTCCGTAATCAGAAGCGTCAGCAAAAACGGCGTTTTGGGTGATTATGAGCTTGATCGAGTTGTTTTTGACGCCGACGGAGGGCATTGTATGCGTTTTGTCGATCTTAACGGCAGAGAAATGATAACTCTTCATCAGCCGAACATTACGCCAAATGAAAGAATGAAGCTTTTTGAAATATAACAAAGGATCTCCCCGCAGAATCGATAAGATTCCGACGGGGAGATTATAATTTAAAAATCGGTACGGAATTTCCGTACCGATTTTTTATTATTATAAGAAATCCTTGCAGGAAACCAAGAGGTCGATTTTCTTCCACTGCGTTTCCTCATCTATGCAGTTTCCTTCTTCAACCGATGCAAATCCGCACTGTGGAGAAAGCGCAATATTATCTCCGACGATCTCCTTTGCTTCGAGGTAACGGCGCTTGATTTCGTCGTGTGATTCGAGTAACGGATTTTTTGTGGAAATGAGTCCTGCGACAAATGTTGCAGATGTGCTCTTAAGCACCGACCAGGGAGTAAACGCTCCGGATCGGTCGTCGTCGTACTCAACGAAAAATCCGTCATAGGGAATTTGTGCGATGATGGGTGCAACCGTATCATAGAATCCGTGGAACAGTGGCTTACCCTTGAAGTTTCCTTTACAGAAATGATTGGCAATTACCATATCTGTGGGCTTATTTTCAAGTGCCTTTGTCGAAACGAGTCTAAACCATTCCAAAATTTCGTCTTTTTTGTATCCGAGCGAATCGACGCGCTTTAAGAAATTCTCGTCGATCATATATGTCCACGAGGTATCGTCAATCTGCAAATAACGGCAGCCGTGAGCGTAAAGATCCTTGATAGCTGCCTGATATGCCAAGGCAATATCGTCAATTAACGCATAGATATCATCGCCGTAATAGGGAATCTCACGCTTTCCGAGCTGGAGATAATTATCGATAAGTATCATATTCGGGCCCGAAATACATTTTTTGGCGGTGATGCCGTCATATTTTTTGCTTTCGTTCAAAAGGAAATCGAAAGCATAGATCTCTGCGTGCTCTTTACTCGGATCATATGATATTTTGCCGGAGATGTAGCCGAGCTCAATGTGATTGATAACACCGTTGATAACCTTTTCAAGATGAACCGTTGTAAATCCGTCAAATTCCTTGAGCCAATCCAAGTGCCACCATCTGCGGCGGAATTCTCCGTCAGTTACATACTGTAAGCCGTGTGCTGCCTCTTTTTCAACTAAATCTGCGATTTCTCGGTTTTCGATCTCACGCAGCTGCGCCAAGGTGATCTTGCCGTCTGCGTAATTTTTTCTTGCGTCCTTTATTGCTTGCGGCCTTAAAAAAGAGCCTACAATATCGTATTTTATGTTTAACATTGTTTTGCTTAAGCCTCCTTGCTTATGATGGATTTTATTATATCACAAGATAGTGGGGATTTCAATCCGTAAGTTTTGCAATGTTAAACAAAAAGTGTCACGAATTTTCGGTGATGCCTTGATAAAAGATGCTACCGTCTGTGCAGTGCACAGTATAATCATTCAATCCGTAATTCCAATTCGAATTCTTTTCGATATTAAGCCAATCCTCGATAGTGCCTGAATAATTTATATCCGTAAGATTGAAGCAATCACAGAATGCGTAGTGATCTATGAGCTTTACACCTGCGGGAATTGCTATGCTTGCGAGACTTTTACATCCGGAGAATGCTGTAGATTCGATTTTTGTTACACTATCCGGGATAGTTATATCTGTAAGACTGCTGCAAAGTGAAAACACAGAATCACCGATGCTTGTTAAGCCACTCGGCAATTTTACACTTGTAAGAGCGGTACAATTACTGAATGTGTATATCCCTATATCTGTAATGCTATCGGGTAATGAGATGCTTGTGAAGTCGGAGCAGCCTGAAAAGGCGCCGTCTCTTATGCTTGTAACAGATTTTCCGTTATATGTTGAGGGAACGATAATTTCCTTATCGGTGCATGTTCCTATTTCGCTCAAGATATATGTATCTGTATTTTGATCGAGCACAAATAATAATCCTTGTGACGCTTTTGTTGAGAGATTTCCGTTGGGCGTCGGATTGTTGGTGCCGTTACATGATAAAAAAGCAAATGCACACATTGTTAACATCATAAAAATCAAAATGCGTTTTTTCATATTTCCGTTCTCCTTTGCAAGTGGTGCTGTCGTCAGTATTCTACGACTTTGTACCTAAATTCATTGTAGCACAATGAACATATTTTGTCAACTGCAATTTAAATTAACAGAAATGTGTGTAGGCGGATTGAATTATATTTGATGAGAGTGAAAATCATAAACAAAAGAAAGATTGAAGCTTTGCCGAACGGGAATCGAGACGACAAATGTTTCCGATGTCAACATTTGTCCCAAGTTGCCGCAACTTGCCCATAAGCACGCAAGCGTGCGATGTGTTGAATACGCGCGAATCGGCAACAAAAAAAAGAGTAGATGCGAAGCATCTACTCTTTTTTTTGTTGGTGACCCGTACGGGAATCGAACCCATGTTCCCAGCGTGAGAGGCTAGTGTCTTAACCGCTTGACCAACGGGCCACATAACAGATAAAAGTATATCATATCAAAATCCATTTGTCAATACTTTTTGAAAAATATTTTTTAAAAATTTCTGCTGTCACGTATAAAAAATAAAAAATATCAAATAAAGCCTTGATTTTCATAAAGAAATGATATATAATATTAAATAGTAAAAAATAATTCCAACGGAGGATTTATAAAATGCTTGTATCGGCAAAAGAAATGCTTACAAAAGCAAAAGAAGGACACTACGCAGTAGGTCAGTTCAACATTAACAATCTTGAATGGACAAAGGCCATTCTTCTCACTGCACAGGAAATGAATTCTCCCGTAATTCTCGGTGTTTCCGAGGGCGCGGGCAAGTATATGTGCGGCTATAAGACCATTGTGGGTATGGTAAACGGTATGATCGAGGGACTCGGTATCACTGTTCCAGTTGCTCTTCACCTTGACCACGGCTCATACGAGGGCGCACTTAAGTGCATCGAGGCAGGATTCTCATCCGTTATGTTCGACGGCTCTCACTATCCCATTGAGGAGAACATTGCTAAGACAAAGGAGCTTGTTAAGCTTACAGGCGAGCTTGGTCTCTCTCTTGAGGCAGAGGTAGGCGCTATCGGCGGCGAAGAGGACGGAGTTATAGGTGCAGGCGAATGCGCTGACCCCGATGAGTGCAAGATGATCGCCGATCTCGGTGTTACAATGCTTGCAGCAGGTATCGGTAACATTCACGGTAAGTATCCCGAAAACTGGGCAGGACTTTCCTTTGAAACTCTTGACGCTATTCAGCAGAAGACAGGCTCTATGCCCCTTGTTCTTCACGGCGGCACAGGTATTCCCGCAGATATGATCAAAAAGGCTATCGATCTCGGTGTTTCCAAGATCAATGTAAATACAGAGTGCCAGCTTGCGTTCACAGCTGCTACACGTACTTACTTTGAGGAAGGAAAGGACCTTGTAGGAAAGGGCTTTGACCCCAGAAAGGTGCTTGCTCCCGGATTTGAGGCTATTAAGGCTACCGTAAGAGAAAAGATCGAGCTCTTCGGATCCGCAAACAAGGCTTAATTTGCAGATTGAGCAGGAACGGGAGATCCCGTTCCTGCTTTTTGAGAAACGGTTAGCCTAAACTAACCATTTATATATTGATTTATTTGCAAAAACGGTATATAATAATGGCAGAGAATTAATTCTCGGAGGTGATGATTTGAGAAAATTTAATATAAGCGGTATGAGCTGCGCGGCTTGCTCGGCGAGAGTCGAGAAGGCGGTAAGCTCACTTGACGGTGTTGAGGTCTGCTCTGTCAATTTGCTTACCAATTCTATGGATGTAGAGGGAAGCGTGAGCGACGAGAAAATAATCTCGGCGGTCGTCGGAGCGGGATACGGTGCGCAGAGCGTGAGCGGAGATGGAACGGTAAGCAAAATCGGAGACGGTGCTGACAAAGCGAACGAATCCGAGGTGAAGCGGATAAGAAACAGATTTCTTGTTTCTCTCGGATTTCTCGCCGTGCTTATGTACGTTGCTATGGGACATACGATGTGGGGATTTCCTCTCCCGAGCTTCTTTGTGGGCAATCCTCTGGCGATAGCTCTGCTTCAGATGCTTTTGTGCATTATTATAATGATAATAAACAAAAAGTTTTTTATAAGCGGAGCGAAATCCGCATTGCATTTGGCGCCGAATATGGATACACTCGTATCGCTCGGATCGGGGGCGTCGTTTGTTTACAGCGTATTTGCGGTCTTTGCGATGACTGCAACCGATGACGCAGGTGCTATGACACTTCTTCACGGATTGTATTTCGAATCGGCGGCGATGATACTCGTTCTTATTACGCTTGGAAAAATGCTTGAGGCGATAGCCAAAGGAAAGACCACGAGTGCGCTTGATAAGCTGAAGAGCCTTGCGCCCGACAGGGCAACCGTTATTAGAGACGGCAGGGAGATTTCCGTGCCTGTGTCCGAAATAAAAATCGGAGATGTATTCACGGTTCGCCCGGGAGAGAGCATAGCCGTAGACGGAGTTGTAATTGAGGGTGAAAGTGCGGTAGATGAATCCGCGCTCACGGGTGAGAGTATTCCCGTGGATAAGAGCGTTGGTGCGGAGGTGTACAGCGCAACGGTCAATCGCTCGGGATTTTTGAAATGCCGTGCTACGAAAATAGGCGATGAAACAATGCTTTCACGCATAATACAAATGGTAAGCGACGCCTCGTCGGGAAAAGCCCCGATAGCCAAAATCGCAGATAAGGTTTCGGGAATTTTTGTGCCGACGGTCATAGGCATAGCGGCAGTAACGTTTATTGCTTGGATGCTTCTTGGCAGAGGACTTGAATTTGCACTGACAAGAGCGATATCCGTTCTGGTTATAAGCTGCCCCTGTGCTCTCGGACTTGCAACGCCCGTTTCGATAATGGTCGGAAGCGGAGTAGGAGCGAAAAACGGAATACTGTTCAAAAATGCCGCATCGCTTGAGGCGGCAGGCAAGGTCAGTGTTGTGGCACTTGACAAGACAGGCACGGTTACGCTCGGAGAGCCGAGGGTTACCGATATTATCTCGGCTGACGGTGTTGATACGTCGGAGCTTTTAAATCTTGCATATTCGCTTGAGGCACAGAGCGAGCATCCGCTCTCCCGTGCTGTTATGACATACGGAGAGTCAAAGGGAGCGGTTTTGTTTACCGTGTCGGAGTTTCGAGCGGTTTCGGGAAACGGTCTTGAGGGTAAGATAAACGGTGCGAACATCAGGGGCGGAAACAGAGCGTTTATATCCGGATTTGCGGATATTCCCGAATCAATCGGTGTCCGTGCTCTTGATCTTGCAGGGCAGGGAAAAACGCCTATGTTCTTCTCGTGCGATTCACGTTTTCTCGGAATGATAGCGGTTGCCGATACCATAAAGCCCGATGCACGTGAGGCAATAGCGGAGCTTCATTCTATGGGAATCAAAACCGTTATGCTGACGGGGGATAATGAAAAAACGGCGAAAGCCATTGCACGTGAGGCTGGAATTGACGAGGTTATAGCGGGAGTTCTTCCCGACGGAAAGGAAAAGGTCATAAATGACCTTAAAAAATACGGCAGAGTCGCTATGGTGGGCGACGGAATAAACGACGCGCCTGCGCTTACGAGTGCGGATACGGGAATCGCGATAGGCTCCGGATCCGACATTGCCATAGACAGCGCGGATGTAATACTGATAAAGAGCGATATGGCGGATCTTCCCGCGGCTATCAAGCTAAGCCGTTCGACGCTGAATAATATAAAGTTGAGCCTTTTTTGGGCATTCTTCTATAACTGCCTCGGAATACCGCTTGCGGCAGGTGTGCTTATTCCGCTCGGGATAACGCTCACACCAATGATAGGTGCGGCGGCGATGAGCCTTTCGAGCTTCTGTGTGGTAATGAACGCATTGCGACTGAATCTTGTAAAGATCTATAAAAAGCATAATAATAAAACCGATAAAAAGAAAAAGGAGTTTAAGAAAATGACAAAGACAATTAAAATCGAAGGAATGATGTGCGCTCATTGTGAGGCACACGTAAAAAAAGCTCTTGAGGCACTTGACGGTGTCGAGAGCGCAACACCCGACCACAACGCAAAGAAAGCCGAGGTTGTCCTCACCGCTCCCGTGTCCGACGAGTTGCTTAAGAGCACAGTCGAAAACGAGGGATATAAGGTTCTCGGAATAGAATAAAACGGCATAAAACAAATCGAACTGCATTCAAATTGGATCGAATGCAGTTCGATTTTTGCGTTTTTATGTTATTTTGTTATAAACAGTGCCAATACAAGCACGGCAATCACCGCCGCAATGGCAATAAATAACGGCAGGCATCCCGATTTTTGAGACGGAGTTGAATGTTTATAATCGGTCGGCTTGGGCTTGCTTGTGTCTTGATTGGTAATTCGATTTTGTGTGGTTGAATTCGAGCACGTTGTGGATGTTGGCTTTGCTTTGCTGACTTGCACGGAATTTACGGCTTTGCGATATTTTGCAAGTGGGTCGATTTGATTCATAATGCGTGAATAAAAATCATCGATCCATTCGGAATCACCGGGCTGACACATATTTGATTCGGTGCAATCCGGATTGTGTGCTATTTGGTTTCTGACCCACCTGTAATGCTTTAACTTAGCTAAATCCTCGTCCCAGTTTTTCACAACAATAGAGCCGCGTGAGAGTTTTATCATTTCATCAATGTAAGCCGAAACACATCTGTCATCGTCCATTATCTCTCCGCAGAGCTTTTCGAGACGCTTATAGGAATATAAAAAGCTCATTTTACATATCCTCCGTGTTGCTTTTCAAATTGTTTACAAAACAGCTTTATATTATAATGTTGATCCGAAATCGGTAACTATGGACTGACCTGTGATTGCACGGGATTCATCGGATGCGAAGAAGAGCAGCATATTCGCAACGTCGTCGGGCAGGCAGGGCTGAACCTTAAGATCGTTATGCTTCATCATCTGACCGAAAATATTCATATCCATATTTGCTGGATTCATGCCCGCAACCATGGGTGTAACTATTGTTCCTGGGCAAATGGAATTGCAACGGACGCCTGTTCCGACAAATCTGAGCGCCGTGTGTCTTGTAAGACCTATAATGGCCGCTTTTGAAGCAACGTATGCCGCGCCTCCGCAACCCATAACGCCTGCAACGGACGCAACGTTTACGATTGATCCGTAATTTGCCTTTGCCATTTCGCGTGCAACGGCACGTGTCATACACATTGTGCCCTTTGTGTTAATGTCGATAACTCTGTCCATATCCTCATCGGAGAAGGAGTCTATTGCCTTGAGACCCGTATCAAGCACGCCTGCGTTGTTGATAAGAATGTCGATCTTTCCGAATGCGTTGAGAGCTTCGGCAACTACTCTCTCCGCATCCTCGGGCTTTGAAATGTCGCTGCAAACGGTCAGAACCTCTCCGCCTGCCTCACGTATTTTCTCGGCAACCTCGTCAAGCTGAGCCTGACGGCGTGCGGTTATAACCACCCTTGCGCCCTCGGAGACGAATTTGAGTGCCGTAGCCGCACCTACTCCCGAGTTACCTCCTGTGATAATTGCTACCTTGTTAAGTAAACGATTCATATTATTTCCTCCAAAAAAATGATCATCCGTATGGATTACAATTCGATTATATCATTTTTCTTTGCTGCGGTCAACTGTTTTATAAAAAGTAACCTTCCTTTATTCTTTGATAATTTATTAAAATAAGTGAAAATAATGAAATATATCTCTTGACAATTATGAAATACCGTGTTATAATTAGTTCAATTTTGAACAATACATTTTTGAACATTGGAGCATTCTATGAATAACAGTATTGAATTCGCACAAAAAATTGCGCTTGCATATTCGGCTGTCTGCAAACCGATTTGCAATGAACTTCAAATTCCGCAGACCGCGTTTGACATACTTATGTTTCTGGCAAATAACCCGGAATATAAGAACGCGCGGGATATCGTTGAGATGCGGCGCATAAAGGCGAATCTCGTTTCGGTAAACGTTGATATACTTGTGCGCGAGGGATATCTTGAGCGGCGCGGCGTTGCGGGCGACCGCCGAAAAACAAGTCTTTCATGCACGGACAAGGCGCAGCCGATAATAGAGAGGGGAAGAAGAGCACAAAGCCTGTTCTTCGAAAAGCTTCTTTGCAATGTCGATGAGAAAACAAGGGAAGGCTTCTTTTCGACAATGAGCATTATAGAAAAAAACTTGGATGAAATATTAAAGGAGAATTGATTAAAATGGATTTATTTATTAAGATCGTGGTAACGTTTTTTGCCGGAATGGGAGCGGGACTCGGCACGGGATTTGCGGGAATGAGTGCCGCAGCCGTAATAAGCCCCATGCTTATTACATTCCTCGGAATGGATCCGTATATGGCGGTCGGAATAGCTCTTGCGTCTGACGTGCTCGCAAGTGCGGCGTCGGCATACACCTATCATAAAAATAAAAATCTCGATATCAAGAACGGCTTGATAATGATGGTAACCGTGCTTGTCTTTACTGTAATAGGAAGCTACACTGCAAGCCTTGTTCCGTCTACTACAATGGGAAGCTTCTCGGTAATTATGACCTTTTTCCTGGGAATAAAGTTTATTGTGCGCCCCGTAATGACAACCAAAGAGGCTATGCTTGACGTGTCTCCCAAGAAGCGTGCGATACAGTCCGTGCTTTGCGGTATGCTTATCGGCTTTATCTGCGGATTTGTCGGCGCAGGCGGAGGAATGATGATGCTTCTCATTCTCACAAGCGTTCTCGGATATGAGCTTAAGACGGCAGTCGGAACGAGCGTATTTATTATGACGTTTACCGCTCTTACGGGCTCAATCTCGCACTTTGCCATCGGCGGTGCTCCCGATACGACGGTATTTATACTTTGCGTTGTGTTCACTCTTATCTGGGCACGTATTGCCGCTGTGTTTGCAAACAAGGCAGAGCCTAAGACCTTGAACCGTGCAACGGGTATCGTGCTTGTCGTTCTCGGTGCGGTGATATTCGCATTTAATCTTTTTACATAATATAGTCAATGCAAAAAGCCGTTGCGCATGAGCGCAACGGCTTTTTGCATTGACTTATATATTTGCAAAAAAATAAGGATTTGATACTTATCGTACCAAATCCTATTTCAGTGGCGGAGAGAGAGGGATTCGAACCCTCGGAACGGTATTAGCGTTCACACGATTTCCAATCGTGCGCCTTAGACCAGCTCAGCCATCTCTCCACAGATGCCGAATTGCTCGACTTTCTTATTGTATCACAAAAAAAAGAAAAAATCAATACCTTTTTGAAATTTTATTTCATTTTTTGCAAAAAAATAATTAAAAAATATTAAAAATATTTTCAAAAAACTATTGACAAGAAGCTTTTGTTGTGATATAATAATCATCGTTCCGTGAATGACACGCTGGTGTGGCTCAATGGCAGAGCAGCTGATTTGTAATCAGCAGGTTGTTGGTT
>CAZHPZ010000002.1:0-78195 GCA_964534905.1 uncultured Lachnospiraceae bacterium
ATAACTTTTTCTATTCTTTTTTTAATTTAGGTCTCACATCTATTGTAACACTACACAAAAATCTCAACAAAATTCGATAAGTCGTTGACATACTTTTTGTGTTGTGATAAAATATTCTTATATAATAAACACTGAAAGGAATTCTTTATTATGGCAAATCTCGATCCGAAATACGAAGCGCTGTTTACCCCGTGGAAAATAGGCAATGTCGAGATCAAAAACCGTATAGTAATGTGCCCCATGGGCGGCACATCGCTCTTCGGATGGTTTGAGCTCGGCGGTTGTCATTTCGACAAGGAAGCGGCAAAGCTCTTTATTGAGCGTGCCAACAACAATGTTGGTCTTATTATTCCAGGTATTGCGCCGTTGCGCGATACATTCTGGGGAAAATGGCTTTGGCAAAATCCGAAAATGTTTGATGAGCTTAAGGTATTTATGGACGAGATCCATAAAACCGGAGCAAAGCTTTTCATACAGCTGACAGCCGGAATGGGACGTTCTTGGGCAATTACCGAGTCAATAGCTCCCCTCCATAAAAACAAGCTCACACGCGCCATCATCAAGCCCGTTATTGATACAAGCCATGAGCTTGCATCTCCGAGCCCTCAGCCATCACGCTGGGCGCACGATATCGAATGCCCCGAAATGACAGTTGAGCAGATTCACGAAATAATCGAAGCATTTGCAAAGACAGCAAAGCTTTGTAAGGATGCGGGAGTTGACGGAGTTGAGGTGCATGCGGTGCACGAAGGATATCTTCTTGACCAATTTGCGATTGAATATTTCAACAAGCGCACCGACGAGTACGGCGGAAGCTTCGAAAACAGATATCGCTTTGCCGCAGAGGTAGTTACAGCAATCAAGGAAGCATGCGGAACCGACTTTCCCGTTTCGCTTCGTTATTCCGTTGAATCCAAGCTTAAGGATTTCTGCTACGGCGCTATGCCCGGAGAGAAATACGATGAAATAGGCAGAAATATGGAAGAAAGCGAGCGTGCGGTTAAGTATCTCGAAAACGTCGGCTACGATATGCTTAACGCCGATAACGGAACATACGATTCTTGGTATTGGGCACATCCGCCGATGTATATGCCGGAGAACTGCAACCTCGACGACGTTGCACACATAAAGAAATTTGTAAATATCCCCGTAGTATGTGCCGGAAGAATGGACGCCGAGGTCGGCGCACGTGCTGTTGCCGAGGGCAGAATAGACGCTGTCGGAGTTGCACGTCAGTTTCTTACCGACCCCGAATGGGTAACAAAGCTTATAGATGACAGAATTGAGGACATTAAGCCGTGCATTTGCTGCCACAGCGCTTGCTTTAATTTCTCGTCATCAAAGGGACATGCAAATACGCAGGATCTCTCCGATACAATGGGACTTGCACGCTGTGCACTCAACCCTCAAACAATGCAATCCGACAAGTACTACATTAAGCCTGCCAAGAAGAGCAAAACAGTTGCGATTATCGGCGGCGGAATAGGCGGTATGGAAGCAGCTATCGTATGTGCAAAGCGCGGACATAAGGTTACACTTTACGAAAAGTCAGATAAGCTCGGCGGCGTATTCATTGCCGCAGCGGCTCCCTCGTTCAAGGAAAAGGACCGTGCTCTCATAGCTTGGTATAACCGTGAAATAAGAAAATACGATAATATTGAAATAAAGTTTAACACAAAGGTAACAAACATCCGCTCTCTCAAGGCAGATGAAGTGATAGTTGCTACCGGCGCAAAGCCTCGCAGACTCAATGTATACGGAAGAACACTTACAGTTGAGGCTATCGACTATCTTCTCGGGAACAAATCTGTCGGTGACAGAGTTGTGGTTATAGGCGGAGGACTTACAGGCTGCGAAATAGCTTATGACCTTTACCTCAAGGGTAAGAAGCCCGTTATAGTCGAAATGATGGACGACCTCATCGTAACAAAGGGCGTATGCCTTGCCAACACAAGTTATCTGCGTGACTTTTTCAAGACAAACAAGGTTCCCGTTCTTCTCGAAACATCCGTTTCGCAGATTAACGAAAACGGCGTCATAGTTAGACATAAAAACGGCAAATACGAAACAATACATTGTGATTCCGTTATAACATCCGTAGGCTACACACCGTCCCCCGTTGCAAAAAAAGGCGTTCATATCATCGGTGATGCCGATAAGGTCGGAAATCTCCGCACGGTTATCTGGGGCGCATGGGATGTAGCGATGAAGATTTGATTTCGCGCTTTTTGAAAGGAAGAATGATATGATCTTAACTAATGAACAACAAGCTATATTAAACGGCGAACGCGGAGAAGCTCTCGCCAAAGTTATGGAAACCGTAGTTCGATACGGTGAGCTTTTCGGAGCCGAAAAGCTTGTGCCGGTCACAAGCAAATACAATCATCTTGTAACAAGCTTCGGTCTTAAGATGATGAAGCCCGTGTTTGATCTTATGCAGCAGCTTATCGATGCGGGAGTGGTAAGTGCACAGCAGTTCTCTGCCGATCCTCGTCCGCTTGATAAAAACGTTCCTCAAAATTTTCTTCAGACTCTTATTTTCGAGAATTTTATGTACTCAAAGCAGGATTTTTACGAAAGCCAGCTTAAGACACTCGGAATTATGAACGAAAATGCTTTTACCTGCGCATGCTACCTCGACCAGGTCGGTAACAAGCCCCAAAAGGGCGATGTGCTCTCTTGGGCGGAATCAAGTGCGGTAGTTTATGCAAACTCCGTTCTCGGAGCAAGATGTAACAGAAACTCCGGTATCATTGATATTATGGGCTCAATAGTCGGCTACGTTCCCTATTTCGGACTTCTTACCGATGAGGGCAGACGTGCTACATGGGTAGTAGAAATCAAGACCACAAAGAAGCCCGAGGCTCAGCTTCTCGGTTCCGCTATCGGTATGAAGGTTATGGAAGACGTGCCCTACATAAAAGGTCTCGACAAATGGCTCGGCACGGAGCTTGACGATGCGGCTTGCACATATCTTAAGGATTTCGGTGCAGCTACCGCATCCAACGGTGCAGTCGGACTTTATCACATCGACCATCTTACTCCCGACGCCAAGGAGCTCGGAGAATCGCTTATCTGCGAGGGTGCTAAAACATATGTAATAGATGACGCGGAGCTTCAGAGAGTTTATGACTCCTACCCCGTTATCTGGAAGAACCCCGACGCCAAGCCCAAGCTTTGCTTTATGGGTTGTCCTCATATGAGCCTTGAGCAACTCAAATCCTGGACGGAGCGTCTTGAAGCAGCTCTTGCCGAGGCAGGAAACGATAAGGTTGTAATTCCCACGGTATTTACAAGCGCACCTGCGGTTATTGCCGAATTTGAGAAAACCGAGTATGCGGAAAGACTTAAAAAGACGGGTGTTATCCTTTCCTATATATGCCCTCTTATGTATATGAACAATCCGCTTTGCGGAAAAATGCCTGTAATCACATCGTCAAATAAGCTTCGTACATATACTACGGCGCGCTACTACACCGACGATGAGATACTCGCGCAAATAACGAGAGGAGGAAAATAATATGAAGACTTTTAAAGGCAGAATTGTAGCTCCCGGTAATGTTACCGCCGAAGCAGTAGTATCTCATAACGGTCTTAATACACTCGCTTCCTTTCAAAAGGCATTACAGTTCGGAGATAAAAAAGCAACCTGCGGAGATCAGAACAATCCCGATCTCTATAATAAGCAGATGGCGGGAAAGGCACTTTGCTTGCCTCAAACCATAGGATCTACAACAGGAGGACTCGTGCTCTACTGTGCATGTGCTATGGGCCGTCAGCCTGCGGCAATGCTGTTTTCTCAGCCGATAGATTCCCTTGCAGGGGCAGGCGTAATACTTGCCGATGTGTGGCTTAACGACGAAAAGGCACATATGGCGGTAATAGATTCTCTCGGAGATGAATTTTTAAGCTATGTTAAGGACGGAATGTCAATCACAGTTAAGGAAGACGGAACCGTTGAAGTAAATTAATAAGAAAAAATATCACTCACCGATTTTTTATCGGAGGGTGATATTTTTTTGAACGGACATTTTTAAAATTCCCGAATAAAAACCGAGTTGACAATCAACGGTCAGCGTACAAACCTTGTAGAGCGGTGCTTGCGGCGGATTTTGAGGTTAGCGCACAGCAGTGCGGCTACAAAATCGCAATGAATGCTCTGAAACAAAATTCGTGAAATTATGACAAACAACGAAAAACAGGACGCCTAATATATTATTAGGCGTCCTATTCTGTGTCTATTTTATTCTTTTTTATACGAAAAGTCAATAGTTTTTTGAATATTTTTTACATTTCGTTTGACAATGTGCATAAAATGCCGTAAAAATTGTCCGATTTTGGACGCCTAATAATATATTAGGCGAACTTTTCGCGGGTGCCGAGGGGGCTCGGAAAGCTCGGGCGGAGAAAAATCGCTTGCACAAGGCTTTAATTTTTCAGGTGCGGCGATGAGACTTTCCCGACGGCTGTTTTTTATCCGTGCGTTATTTGCGTAAACGCTTCGGAGTGAGGACGGCGGAGAGCGTTTGAGGTGCCCAAATCAAAACAAAAATAAAAACAAAATCAAAAAGGAGATTTTTCTTATGAGAAAAAATCAAAAGGGTTTTACCCTCGTTGAATTGCTCGTAGTAATCGCTATCCTTGCTATTCTTGCAACCGTTGCGGTAGTCGGTTATTCAAGCTTTATCGACAGTGCTAAGGAATCCAACGATAAGACGCTCGTAGGTCAGATGAACACGGCTCTTCAAGGCTTTGACGCTCTTCAGGAGCAGCCAGAAACCATTTCCGACCTTGTTAAGGTATTTAACGACATGGGCATTAAGCTCGACGATTTCAAGACCAACAAAGACAAGATGTACTTCTATTGGGTAAAAGACTCTAACCGCGTTATTTATACGGATGAAAATGGTGAAAACATTTACCCCTCCAATGTAGAATTAACAGATAAAGATGGTAATCCCTATCAGTGGTACTCTCTCAGCGGAGAGATTCCGTTTGAAAATTATACAGAAGAAAACGGAACATATTCCGTTGCTAACGGAAAGCAGTTTGCAAAGCTTGTGGATGATTATAATAACGGCAAGCTTACAGGCAGTGATATTACAATAACTCTTACAGCTGATATCGACCTTAAGGGTGCGACTGTTTCGTTCAAAAATGTTGCAAGTGGCACAACCATAACATTGGATGGTGGCAATCATACCATTAGCGGACATAGAGTTGATAAAAACTCATTTGTCAGAACATGGGACGGCGCAGATAAAAATTACGGTTACGGTCTTTTTGGCAAGACCGAGGGTACTGTAACAGTAAAAGACCTTACTATATCAGGTTCTATTATTGAAAATACTGATAATTCAAATACTGCATTCGCTCATTCTGCGGTTCTTTTCGGAAACATTTCTAACGGAACAGTAACTGTTTCAAATGTAAATATTAATAATGCAGTCGTTCGTGGTGGCGGTAAGGTAGGCTCTTTGATAGGATATCTTACCGGAAGCGCAACCATCGAAAAAGTTAATGTTACAAATACTCATCTTTCGGGCGCATCACTTATTGCAAAGGCTGTTGGATTTGTTACAAATGCTAAAATAACATTTAACGGTACAAATGAATTTGAAGTTACATCAAGCATAAACGAAGATGCATGGATAAAGATGTGGGGAACGGATAACAATTTCTTGACCGAACAGAATTGTAAGCTTGAGGATGTAAAGGTTTATTCCGATAAACACATCTCTAACACATTTATTCCTTACGTAGAAAAAGTTGGTGAAGTAGAGAGACAATATTATTGCGGTATGATTACCGAAGATTTGTATTGGACCGGTATGCAAAATCAAGGATTTAATCAGTCAAGCTCCAAAAACATAACATAAAATCTCAAATCCCCGCGACTCGATGAGCCGCGGGGATTTTTATATATTACTGTAATCATTCCTCAACCTGTTTTCCGAGAAAGCTTGCGGCTGTGGTTATAAGACGATTTTCAACCTCGGGTGAAACCGATGATTTTCCATAGCCATCAAGGCTTTTAAGAGAAGCAACGCATCCTATTATATCCCCGGAGCTAACTATCGGCATAGCACAGCTGACATAATGCGAAAGCTCGTCACTTATTGGCATAATCTTATCGTCGCCGTCACGATATGTGAAAACTCCCCTGCCCTCCATCAGCCTTTCGAAATCCGACGACACTCTTTTATCAAGATAATCCTTCCTCGGCACTCCCGCACACGCTATACATACATCTCTGTCACAAATCATTACATCCATAGTGCAGACCTTGTGCAAGGTGTCCGCATATTGCAAAGCAAAATCGGTAAGCTCTCCTATCGGCGAATATTTCTTAAAAATCACCTCTCCCTCTCTGTCTGTGTATATTTCAAGTGGGTCGCCCTCACGTATTCTCATAGTTCGACGTATCTCCTTGGGGATGACAACCCGTCCGAGATCGTCTATTCTTCTCACAATTCCCGTAGCTTTCATATATATGCATTCTCCTTTATTATTCAGCCAAATTTTATCTTTACAAAAAACATCAAAATTTCTCATTTCTGCTTTCTTAGTTTATCTCCGAGTGCTAAAAATATACATAAAAACTATTTTTACATTACTCAAAGTAAAAATATCTATGTAGAAATATCATAAAAGGTATTATTTTGACGAATTGTTTTTGAATAAATTATTAATTTTTTCTTGATTTTTTGTGTACTGTATGATATAATTCTTATATAGTTATTAAATTGTTCAAAATTTGTTCGATATTTGTCAACAATTATAAAATTTTAGTCAAAAAATTTATAAATTATAAAATATTTCAAGTTTTTTTAAGGTTTGGATTTTATAATTTAACTGTAAATGCAAAAATTGGATTTTTAATATACATTTTATAATATTCTTACGCACATACCCAAGGAGGATCCCCAAAATGTTGGACACAAAAATTCTTGTAATAGACGATGACGTTATGATATGCGAATCCCTTAAAAATTATTTTGAAAAAGAGGGATATGAGGTTAAAACGGTCAATGACGGTGCTGCGGGAATAGACAGCTTCAAGCTTTACAATCCCGACATTGTTCTTCTCGATATAGTTCTTCCGAAAAAGGACGGTTGGCAGGTTTGCAGAGAAATCCGCGAGATATCAAATCAACCCATCATTATGATCAGCGCAAAGAGCGAAACATTTGACAAGGTGCTCGGACTTGAACTCGGAGCCGACGATTACGTTGTTAAACCCTTTGACATAAAAGAGCTTTCCGCAAGAGTTAAAGCGGTTCTCCGTAGAACACGTTCACATTCCGCTCCCAAGAGTGACAACGAAATAATCAAGCTTGAAAATCTCGAAATCAGTCTTCAAAAATACGAGCTTAAGCTTAACGGAAAGCCTATCGACATTCCGCCCAAGGAATTAGAGCTTCTTTATTTTCTCGCATTTAACAAAAACAGAGTCTTCACACGTGACCAGCTTCTCGACAAGGTTTGGGGATTTGATTACCTCGGTGACTCAAGAACAGTTGACGTTCACGTCAAGAGACTTCGCGAAAAGCTTGAGGGAGTTTCAGACAAATGGGCTCTCAAGACGGTTTGGGGCGTAGGATACAAGTTTGAAATAATGGAATAATTAAATACAGTCTCCTTTTCAAAACAATAGCGGCAGCGTTCGGAAGTAATTTTCCCCTCGCTGCCGCACCGTTTTTTATTTGTTAATTGGCAAACTGACTGTTATAAAGCTCGCTGTAAAAGCCGTTCTTGGCTATCAGCTCCGTATGATTGCCCATTTCGACTATGTTTCCGTCCTTCATAACGAGTATCAAATCAGCTTCCTTTATGGTTGAAAGTCTGTGAGCCACAATAAAGCTTGTTCTTCCTCTCATCATATTGGAAAATGCCTCTTGAATCTTCAACTCTGTTCTCGTATCTATTGATGACGTAGCTTCATCGAGAATAAGCACGGGAGGCAGAGCAAGCATAAGTCTTGCAATACAAAGCCTCTGCTTCTGTCCCTGCGAAAGAGTTTCGCCGTTATTTTCAAGCACGGTATTATATCCGTCCTTCATTCGCATAATAAAATTATGTGCATGTGCCAGTCGTGCCGCCTGTTCTATTTCTTCGTCCGTGGCATCGGGATTACTCATTGCGATGTTTTCTCTCACGGTTCCCGTCATAAGCCAAGTATCCTGAAGAACCATTCCGATATTATCACGCAGACTCTCACGCTTGATATCACGTATATCAACACCGTCCACCGTTATTTTACCGCCGTTTACATCATAAAACCTCATAAGAAGATTTATCAGCGTGGTTTTTCCGCATCCCGTGGGACCTACTATCGCTATTCTCTGTCCCGCCTTGGCAAAAAGATTAAAATCACGGATAAGCTTTTTATCGGGTGAATATGAAAAATCGACATTTTCAATACTTATATCTCCCTTAGCATCGGTAAGCGTTACCGCATTGCTTAAGTCCGCAGGCTCCTCCTCTTCTTCGAGTAACGCAAAAATGCGTGAAGCACATGCAAAGGCATTTTGAAGCTCGGCTATAACACCGGATATTTCATTAAAGGGCTTTGTATACTGATTTGCATAGCTGAGAAACACGGTAAGGCTTCCCACGGAAAACACGCCGCCTGTGGCAACCACGGTAAACGCTCCGACAAGGCTTACACCCGCATACACAAGTGAATTGACAAATCGTGTGCTCGGATTTACAAGAGATGAATAGAATATCGCTTTAAACGAGCATTTTTGCAATCTTGCATTTATCTCATTAAATCTTTCTTCACTCTTTTCGCTGTATCCGTATGCCATAACGGTCTTTTGATTTTTTATCATTTCATCGACAAGTGCGGTCTCATCCGCCCTCGTTGCAGACTGCTCACGGAACATACTGTACGTATGATTGGCTATAAATCTTGCCACAAAAAGCGACAGAGGCGTTATAAAAATCACGACAAGCGCTATCTTATAGTTTATGGATATCATAAAGGCAAGTGTTCCGATAATTGTAATCACGCCCGTGAAAAGCTGTGAAAATCCAAGCAGCAATCCATTGGCAAAATGGTCTGCATCTGATATTACACGGCTGACAATATCGCCGTATGATCTGGAATCTATAAAAGAAAGCGGCAATCTCTGAATTTTATCCACGGCTCGATTTCTGATATCCATAACCACACCGTACGATATCTTATTATTTATTACATCCATAAGCCACTGAAATACGGCAGTAAGCAATATACATACGACAACCTTACCGAGAAGGGCGATTATACCCTCAAAATCAACGTTTCCCTGATCGACGATGAGGTCTATCGCATCACCCACAAGTATCGGTACATAGAGTGTAAATACAACAACGGCAAGCGCCATAAGGATTGAAAGCGCAATCAGGAAAAGCTTACTGCTGAGCAAAGACAGCACCTTATTCAGCGTACTTGAGTTTTTCATTTTGTTTCACCTCCTGCGCCAAACTGAGAGTTATGTATCTCTCTGTAAACAGAGCAATTATCAAGCAGCTCATCATGTGTTCCGAAGCCGACTGCTTCTCCCTCGTCAAGAACAAGTATTTTATCGGCATTTCTTATAGATGATGTTCTCTGAGAGACAATCACAAGCGTTATTCCGCAAATATTCTCTCTGATGGAAGCACGTAAGCGAGCGTCCGTGGCATAGTCAAGCGCCGACGAGCTATCGTCAAGAATAAGTATTTTAGGATTCCTTACAATAGCACGTGCAATATTCAGTCTTTGTCTTTGACCGCCGGAAAGATTCTTTCCGTCCTGAAGCACCGCAAGCTCCAATCCCTCACCCTTTTCCTTTACGGTATCCGCAAGCTGTGAAATTTCAAGCGCTCTCCAAATCTCCGCATCATTCGCATCAAGCTTACCGAAGCAAACATTATCCCTGACTGTACCGGCAAATGCGGTATTCTTCTGCATAACAACGGCAATATTCTTTCTTAATGCTTCGACGTCATATTCAAGCGCATTTTTACCGAATATGCGCACCTCTCCCTCCGTTGCGTCGTAAAATCTCGGTATAAGTCCAACAAGGCTCGATTTGCCCGAACCGCTTGATCCTATAATTCCGAGAGTCTCTCCGCTTTTTATTTCAAAAGAAATATTATCAAGCGCTTTAGCTCCCGCTCCGTTATATGTAAGCGATACGTTTTTGAATTCTATCGCCGTATCGCTCTCAGGCACTGTTTTATCCTCGCCTGACGTCTGCGAATTTTTAATTTCAAATACAGATTCAACTCTTTTTGCACAGGCAATGCTTCTTGTCAAAGTAACTACCAAGGACGCAAATTTAATAAGTTCAACGAGTATCTGCGACATATAGTTATAAAGAGCTATCACGTCGCCGTTTTCAATCGCTCCGCTGTCAACACGAAGTCCTCCGACATAAATCAGCGTAACAACGGCAAGGTTTATGAGCACATATGTTATAGGATTGAGAAAAGCGGAGATCTTACTTACCTTCATCTGAAGAGTAGTCAATGCGGAATTTTGATTTTCAAATTGCTCCTTTTCGCTTTTCTGATTATTAAAAGCACGGATAACGCGAACTCCGATAAGATTTTCTCTTACAAGTGCCAAAACCTTATCAAGTCCTCTCTGTACCCTTTTATAAAGAGGGATAGTCAAAGCCATTATTACCGCAACAACGGCAAAAAGCACGGGAACAACGACCGCAAAAACAAGCGCCGACGAGGAGTCAACGTAAAATGCCATGGCAACTGCTCCGAACACCACGAACGGAGAACGCAACAGCAAACGCAGGCACATATTAACTCCGGTTTGAATTTGATCGATATCACTCGTCATTCTCGTTATCATCGTAGATGTTCCGAGGTCATCAAGCTCGGTAAATGACAAGCCCTGAATATGCGCGAAAAGCTTGGAGCGCAAATTAGTGGCACATCCGACAGCCGCACGCGCTGAAAAACGCTGAGCGGTTATAGAAGCGACAAAGCCGAGCGCGGCAAATATCGCAAGCAAAATCACGCAGCGTATTATATGTCCCTTGTCTCCCGTTTTAATTCCGTCATCAATAATAGAAGCTATCACAAGCGGAACTAAAAGCTCAAAAAAAGCCTCTGTAAACTTAAGCAAGGGTCCGAGAATACATTCCTTTGTGTATCCCTTAAGACATTCGATTACTTTTTTCACAATGTATTTACCTTTCATTCATTATTTATTCCTCATATTATAACACATTTTTATAAATAATTAAAGTATTTATAAAAATTTCTTGCAAAAAAGATTAAAATATGTTA
Organism: uncultured Lachnospiraceae bacterium; assembly: GCA_964534905.1. GTDB lineage: Bacteria > Bacillota > Clostridia > Oscillospirales > CAG-272 > RGIG4608. The sequence continues at coordinate 11,284 of CAZHPZ010000002.1, forward strand.
TGATATAATTTGGATTAATATTGTAAACGATCATCGGAGGATTAAAATGATAATAGAACTTGAAGAATACAAATACAAGCTCATAGGAATGAGAAAGGATATTTCGGAGCTCAGGCACTCGCTTCGAATAGACGAGCTTACAAAAAGCGTAAACGAAATGGAGGAAAAAACGCTTGACCCCGATTTTTGGTCAAATCAGGACAATTCCTCAAAAATACTTCAGCAAATAAAGCAGGGCAAGAAAAAGCTCGACGAATTTAACGGACTTGTTCAGCGCCTTGAGGACGCTATCGCTCTGGCGGATATGGCTATTGAAGAAAACGAAGAAGCATATGCCGATGAGGTTAAGACAGAGCTTGAATTTGTCGAAAAAGAAGAAGAAAGAATGAGAATCGAGATTCTTCTATCAGGAGAATATGATCACCACAACGCAATAGTTTCATTCCATCCGGGTGCAGGCGGAACAGAGGCGCAGGACTGGGCTCAAATGCTTTACAGAATGATAACACGTTGGGCAGAGGCTCACGATTACAACGTCAAGCTTCTTGACTGGCTCGACGGAGATGCTGCGGGAATAAAGAGTGCTACGATACTTGTTGAGGGTGATAATGCTTACGGATATCTGAAAAGCGAAAACGGAGTTCACCGCCTTGTACGTGTATCCCCCTTTGACGCAAACGGCAGGCGTCAGACATCATTCGCTTCAATAGAGGTCATGCCGGAATTCGAGGACGACAACACTATTGAAATACGTCCGGAGGACATTGAGGTAACGGCACACCGTTCAAGCGGTGCGGGAGGTCAGCACATCAACAAGACCGACTCGGCTATCAGAATTCTTCACAAGCCAACCGGTATAGTAGTCGGATGTCAGACAGAGCGTTCTCAGCTTCAAAACAAGGAAACGGCAATGAAAATGCTGAAATCAAAGCTTCTTGAGATAAAAATAAGTGAAAATCTTGAAAGAGTTGAGGACATTCAGGGTAACAAGGCAAATATTGAATGGGGATCTCAGATACGCTCGTACGTATTTATGCCCTACACTCTCGCCAAGGACACGAGAACCGGATATGAAAACGGCAATATTCAGGCAGTTATGGACGGCGATATAGACGGATTTATCAATGCATATCTCAGATATATAACAAAATAATTCAAAAAAGGCTTCCCGTTGGAAGCCTTTTGATATGTCCCGAGCCATTCTTCGGGAATTTCGGTATTGTCGGAAAAATTATCGGACAAAGCAAAAGAGGCGAAAAGCAAAAGAAAAATCGCAAAGGCGAATATTCTCCTTTTAAGCTCTTCTCTGCTTCGTACCGATTTGATTTTATATTTCATATTCTCTCACCTCAAGAAAGAATATTATCGGAGGCTGCAATTTATTACTCCGCTATATATGGATTTTTTCTCACATAAAATCCCTTATCCTTTTTATTTTCAAAGCACATCGTATAGAATGAATCAGCGCGCCTATCCAATTCCTTTTGTCTGCCATCCGGGGCTGAGGACGGTTTGGTTATCACAGGTATGCTGTTTTCTTTTTTTCTTATTTGAGACAAAATTTCTCTGCCGGCACCATTCGCCGCAAGCAATGTGGTATATTCGACATTTGCCTTAAGATCACGTTCTCTTATTCCGAGCAGCATATACAGCACCGCACGCCGAAGTGAGCTTGACGTATATTTTTTCGTTTGCAACGCTCTTTCGAATTCGGTATAATCCGAACTTTGCTCCGCTACGCTGACAACCCTGTTTATAATTCCCGTATCTCTAACGGCAAGGTCAATGTCTCTGTCGCGGTAAAGTCTGAGATACAAAAGCAATGCATCGCTTGCATACTTAATATCCGACATTTCCGATTTTTCAAGGATCTCTGTCACCGCATGCGGTACATAGTCCATTATACTTTCTATGCCGCTCGACTCGATACTTTTTCTGACCGCACTCGCACTCGGATTTTCACCGCATATGAGAGTATTCTCACGATACTGTGTGCCCTCTCTTTTTATCGGATATATTTCCATATTATAATTACGCGTAATAATTGCCTTAGCATATTCTATTCCGAGGATATCATTCGATTTTATCTCGTCGCAGCCGCTCATTTGCGCAAGAAGGTCAAAATACGCACCGGCGCTCTCTTCTCCCTTTGGCAATGCTGTACAGGCGTTTTTAAACTCATCGGATGACGCAACATTCGCAATTTGCAATATTTTTTCCTTGCCTCCGCTTTCGGAGCCGAAGCAAAGCTTATCTACACCGAGTGAATAAAGAATATCCACTCCTGCACGTGCAAAATATTCGGCACTTGAAATACAAAAAGGCATCGGCAATTCAACCACCGCATCCGCTCCGCACATCACAGCCGACTTGGCTCTTGTGTATTTGTCAGTGAGTGCCACTTCGCCTCGTTGGGTAAAATTTCCGCTCATAACACAAACAATGGGCTCATCGGATATCTCTCTTATTTTATTGATTTGACTTAAATGACCGTTATGAAACGGATTGTATTCACAAATTATTCCAAACGACATATTTATCCCCTTTTATTTTGTTAAAATCTATTGAAATATTCGTTTTTATGTTGTATAATAGGTATGTATTAAAATTTTTGGAGGTTCATTTAAAATGAATGTACTCGTTGTAAACGCGGGCTCAAGCTCGCTTAAATATCAGCTTTTCGATACTTCAAGCAATACCGTTATCGCTAAGGGTATCTGCGAAAGAATCGGTATCGACGGCAAGCTCACCCATAAGCAGCTCGTTAGCGGAAAGACGTTTTCGGCAGATATTGATATGCCCAATCACACAGTTGCTATGAAGAGCGTTGTCGATGCACTCACCAGCAAGGAGCACGGCTGCATAAGCAGTATGAGTGAGATTGAAGCTGTAGGACACAGAATTGTCCACGGCGGACACTATTTCTCACAGTCTGTAATTCTCACCGATGAGATATACAACATTCTCGACACAAAATGCCGTGATCTCGCACCCTTGCACACGCCCGCTCATCTTCAGGGAATCAAGGCTTGTCTCGATATTATGTCGGATACACCTCAGGTTCTCGTATTTGATACGGCGTTCCATCAGACTATGCCCCAAGAGGCTTATATGTACGGAGTTCCCTACGAGCTTTATGAGGAATACGGCATTCGCCGTTACGGTGCTCACGGCACATCTCACCGCTACGTTGCCGGAGAAATGATCAAAATTCTCGGCAAGGCCGAAGGCACGAAGATCGTTACCTGCCACCTCGGAAACGGCTCATCAATAAGTGCTGTAAAGGACGGCAAATGCATTGATACATCTATGGGATTCACTCCTCTCGCAGGCGTTCTTATGGGAACACGCTGCGGCGATATGGACCCTGCGGTCGTTCCGTTTATTATGGAAAAGCTTGATCTTACACCGGCAGAGGTAAATAATTATATGAACAAGAAGTGCGGCTTCCTCGGCATTTCCGGTGTTTCTTCCGACTGCCGTGATATAGAGGCTGCAATTCGTGACGGCAACGAGCGTGCCGCTCTCGCTATTGACATGGTATCTTACCAGATCAAAAAATACATCGGCTCCTACACTGCCGCTATGGGCGGTCTCGACGCGATAGTATTCACTGCCGGAATCGGCGAAAACACCGCTACTATCAGAAGAAAGTCTCTTGAGGGACTTGAATATCTCGGAATTGAGCTTAACGACGATGTCAACTGCAAGACATTCGGTTCTTCGGGAATTACAAAGCTTTCTACCGACAATTCAAAGGTTCAGATATATATGATCCCCACGAACGAGGAGCTTATGATCGCACAGGATACCGAAGCGCTTGTAAAATCAATCTAACCGTATTTTTCAAAGGTTGCTGCCACATGCAGCAACCTTTTTATTCTATTATACCATTTTTTTTAACAATTTCAATTCCCCGCAAACATTTTATCGCAAAATCTTTCCGTAAATTTTTCTTTGGCATCGAAGTTCATTGCAGATCCGTATATCTCCTCAAGAATAAAATGATATTTTTTGATTTTTTCGAATTCATTTAAAGCAAGCTCCAACACCTCATCTCTCACTCTTATCGCAGATCTGTACTCGCCTCTGAGCGCGCTTATTTTGTCGACACACAAAAAGCGTTTCATATTGATCACACGTGCTCCGTCCCTCATTCCGTTGCCTATCTCGAATGTCACTCCCGACGATACCATACACAACGCATCAAGCCTTTCTTTAATTATCGGATGATTTGACAAATGCATATCTATATGCTTTTTCTTCATAGCACGGTATATAGCATCCAAAAGTATATGTGCACTCTCGAAATAATCACTCACATCATAATATATTACGGCATTATTGTAATACGTGTCAAAATTACCGAGTCCGCGCATACCGACAGATCGTACAAGCAGGTGCTTTTCTTTACCGCTTTCGACAGTCATGCCTTTCGCGAATTTTTCGGCAAACATATCTATTTTTTCTGTCTTGACCGCCGTGCGTATCAGGCTCTCGATATTATTGCTTATTGAACGGTAAGCGGACAGATAACGATATGCGTTTTCAAATCCCATTTGCTTTTTGCGGTTTATATCCTCGATTATTTTTCGACTTCCGCGCAGCATATCCTCATTCAGAAATTCGCCGAGATTTATCACAGCTTCAACCGCACCTATCATCTTAGGCTCATATATGTGCGGCGCCGTTCCGTCAAGCACGGCAATCGCGGGCTCCTTTATTATAATTCCGTCAAGCGATGAGGAATCCGACGAGCAATAAATATACCTCACACTCAACCCGTTTTTCTCCGCTCTTTCTGCAATATCCCTCATAAACCTTGCCTTTCCCGTTCCCGAGCCTCCCTTTATGACATATATCCTATTAAGCTCATCAATATTAAATACACCGTCATAATAAGAGCAGAATCCGTCCGCAGAATTTGAAGCCGCAAAATATTTTTCTTCCATATCCAATCCTCCATAAAGTTATAACAGTATAAATTTATGAAAAAGAAGAGCGATTTGTTAAAAAATCGCTCTTTAAACGGATATAAAATTATATTTCTCGAAGTTTTGCTATTTTTTCCGCACACGGCGTTACATAAGCAGTCCAGTTTGTATGATAGATTACAAGTCCCGGATTTGCTCCCTGTATCTTTTTCACGTTTTTGGCAAATGTGTAATCAACAGGAACATTTACTCCGCCCTGAAGGCTTGAATAATATGCCGCAATTTCTGCCGCCTCGGTAAAGCTTTCGCTGTTCGGCTCCTCGCCGTTACAAATCATAACGACGTGGCTTCCCGCCTTATTCTTTATATGGAACCAATAATCACTCTTATGTGCCAGATTAAATGTAATATTTTCGTTTTGAATATTATTTTTTCCGCACAGAACGCTGTATCCTTCCGTTGTTCGGAATTTCATATACGCAACACTCTTATGCTTTTGCGGAGAGTAATTTTTCATTTTCGAGGCATATCCGGAATTATAAAGCTCATCTCTTATCTCCACAAGATCACTTGCGTTCTCGGCATGAGAAAGTGCATCAAAAACGGAATATACGTAGCTCAGCTCCTGCTCCGCCTTTTTAATCTGTATGGTTAGCTCACGCTCGGCACTCTTGCATTTGTTGTATTTCTTATACATTCTCTGTGCGTTTGCGGACGGAGAAAGTCTTGAATCAAGCTCTATTTTGACCATTCCGAAGCTTCCGTCACTTTCATTATATGACGAATAATCAACAAGCTCAACCGATTTCATTCCTCGCTCTATCAAATGCAAATTTGAAGTTATGAGGTCGCCGGCCCGCTTATATTCTTCGCCCAGCTTACAATCCTCAAGCTCACTTCTCTGCTTATCCATTTTCTTAAGCAGACGCGCTTCGGAATTTGTAAGTATCTTAAGAATATCCGTCGCTCTTTGCTTGACTCTTACGGCTCTGTCACGACTTTCGAAATACATATCTATCATCTCGGATGGAGATGTGTATTCTCTTATTTCAAGTCCTCTGTAATGAGTTAATTTGCAAAAGGCATATTCCACCGTTCGCTCACCGTCAAATACTGCCGTCGGAGCGTAAGAATTGTTTTTTATCTCGGAAACTATGTCGCAGAATGATTCAAAAAGCATTTCGCATTTACAAGCGGCAAGCGTTGCATCGGCATCACCGCAGGCCCTGTAAGCCATTTCTCGTGCTACTGCACTTGAAATTCCCATATAATTGGATATAATAAATTTATCCGCACGCTGATCCGGCAAAGCGTTTTCATAGAGCGAGAAAAATTCTTCCTTATCGGTAAGAATAGGATCCGCTTTATTCTGCTTAGGCGGAAGCTCATACAGCATACCCGGAAGCACTTGACGCAATGAGCTTGTGGTAAAATCAACAGTTTTGAGAGCGGATATTATTTTTTTATCCGAGTCGAGCAAAATCAAATTGGAGTATTTTCCCATAAGTTCCGCTACAAGATAACATTTCGTATCAAATCCCATTTCATCTCTCGTATCAAACGAAAGCATTACCGCACGCTCAAATCCGAGTTGAACAATATCTGCAAGCTTTGCCCCCTGAAGCCTTTTACGTAACAGAACGCAAAACATCGGGGGATTTTTCGGATTTTCCTTGGCAATCGATGTAAAGCCCATTCTCGCATTGTTTGAGCCTGCATTTATGAGCAGTCTTTTACCGCCGTGAAGCGATCTTATTTGTATGTGTATTTCATCCCTGTCGGGCTGATATATTTTTTCAACTCTTGCACCGCAGGACTCGGAAAGTATCTCCGAGGTCACGCAGGCAAGCATTCCAGCATCAAACGCCATATCAAAAAGCACCTCTTTTTTATAATCGAATATTATTGTAACATATATTTTATTATTTTGCAAGAAAAAGCCTCGTTTCTTTTAAGATTTTCTAAAAACGAGGCTTATTTTCATTATTCGATTATATCAAGAAGTGCGCAAAGCATTTGTGCAACCGAGGCTCTTGTGATTTCGGAATTAGCGGATATTGCTCCGTTTTCGCTTTCAAGCAATCCGAGGTCATTAAGAGAATATACTGCATCGTGCGCCCACGCCGGTATATCAGCCCTATCGGAGAAGATCGGCTTTACGGTGGGAACCGAAGCATTTACAAGCTTACTTATCATGAGCGCTGCCTCCGCTCTCGTTATCGCACGGTTGGGAGCGAAAAGATATTCACCGTTCTCGTCAACCTCCCCCGTAATTATCCCTCTCTCACGAGCCGCTCTTACATATCCTTTCATTGATTGCGGAATTTCATCATCGTCATCAAATCCCGTATTGGACACCGCTTCGCATTCAGTCATACCGATCGTATGCATAAGCATTACCGCAAAGTCAAGTCTCGATACCGATTTGTCGGGCATAAAATAGGTAGCATTGCCTATTTTCGTGCCGTCCATAATTCCCCTCTCTGTCATAGTCATCGCGGCATGATGTGCCTTATGCCCATTCATATCACTGTATACGATATCGGTTTTTAATTTTTCAACATTCAGGCTGACCCTTTTCGAGGACGAATAATTTCCGTATTTATCAACGGCAACATATTCAAAGCTATCCTCGCCGAAATATGTGCCTAAGGGCAAATAAGTAAATTCGCCGGTTTCGGAATCAAGATCTATGACTCCGTTCTTGGCATAAGAGACAATCTCATATCTGAGAGGATCACCATCGGGATCATATGCTCTTATTCTGCCGTAAGCCATTACGCTTTGATGTGTGCTGACACTGAATGTTCTCTCATTTTCCGAATCAAGCGTCGGTGCGGAATTCTCGCGTGTGAGGAAAAAGAGATTGCATGTCATTTCATATTCAGAGTCGTCAACCTTAAATTTAAATTCTGCCTGACGCACGTTACTGCTTGCCGCACGATAATTCAGCAAATCAAGATTGGAGCGTGATATCGTTTGTCCCTCATTAACAATAATATCTCCGAGGCAGAGGCAACCATCGCTCGATGAGGGTACGGCCGTAATTGTAATTGATGTTAACTGTGAGATATTGAGGCTTTTTTCAAAATCATCTGCACTGAAAACTATCTTTTCGTTCAAGAGGCCGCTTTTCGCCATTTCATTTCGGGCAGCTATAACGGAAAGTGCATCGGATATATCAAGGGACACATCGTCTTTTCCCTCTTTTATAATACCGACAGCTCCGAGCACAAGAGCCATAATTATTACGGAAAATGTTATAAATCTTTTCATATCGTTCCCCTTTAAGCATACATTAACTTATTAAATTATATCTGGGATAAGTTAATTTTATGCAACGAAAAAGAAATATTGTAATTCGCGAAATTATGGTGTATAATAGTATCATATCGGAGGTGGAAAATGCAATTTGAAAATCAATTTATCGGAATGACCGTAAAGCAGATATTAAAAGAGGAGCTCGGTTTTTCCCGAAAGGCGATAACCGCTCTAAAGTCACGCAATGACGGTATACTGATAAACGGTTCTCACGCCACCGTAAGAGCAATTATTTCAGAGGGCGATATCCTCTCGATAAACTATGATGACACGGAAATATCACAAAAAGCCGCAGTCCTTTCCTCAGTTTTGCCGAATGTAATTTTTGAGGACGATCATATTATCGCCGTAAACAAGCCTGCCAATATGCCGACACATCAATCACACGGTCATTTCGGTGATACGCTTGCCAATTCACTCGCATACTATTATTCGCAAAAGAGACGTCCCTTCGTTTTTCGTGCGGCAAATCGCCTTGACAGAAATACAAGCGGAATCGTGCTCATTTCCAAGGACCGTGTTACGGCATCAAAGCTATCCGATGAAATAAAATCCGGGAAAATACAAAAAACGTATATTGCCGTTCTCGACGGATATTTACCCGAAGATTGCGGCGTAATACATACTTACATAAAAAGAGAAAGTGAAAGCATAATAACAAGATGCGTTTGCGACGAAAAGGACGAAGGTGCAAAATACGCCGTTACGAACTACAAGGTACTGAAAAAAGCAAACGGACTTTCGCTCGTGCTTGCAATGCCCGTAACGGGACGTACACATCAGCTCAGAGTACATTTTTCAAGCCTCGGCGCACCCATAATCGGAGATGACCTTTACGGCAATCCGTCCGACCTCATAGACCGTCACGCGCTTCATGCGCGCTCTCTGTCATTTTCACATCCGCAAAGCGGAGAAAGCATCAATCTGACGGCTCCCCTGCCCGAGGATATGAAAAAAATAATTGAAAACAATTTCGGAAAGGATATTGTAATTTATGGAGAATAAAGCAAAGAACAAAATACCACGTGTATCGATAATTCTTTTGATAATTGCAGCCATATCGGCTTTGATCTACGTAATTTCCATGATATCGGAGAGTTTTGCCGATTTTTTCAACGGTAAAATATCCACCGTCACAAGAGCTGTTCTTGCTTATATTACTAATATTCTTCCGTTTTCACTGGCGGAAATGCTTATAATTGCATTACCGCTTATAATGTTCTTAGTCATTAGATATGCCATTAAAAAATACAGCGATTCCTGGCGTGATGTCGGTATATTCTGCGTAAATGCGGTAGCCATTCTCTCAATTATGTTCAGCGTTTTCGTATTTTCCTTCGGAACGGGATATTATACATCAACGCTTGACAAAAAGCTTTCTCTTGAAAGGAACGAAATCTCCGCAAAGGGTCTTTCAAGCACCGCAAAATGGTTAATTGAGCACATAAACGATGAGATCGACTGCGCCGAGTTTGACGAAAGCGGTTCATCGGTAATGCCATATTCAATTCGGGAAATGAATGAAATATTACTTACGGACTACGAAAGTATCAGTAAAAAATATGATTTTATTCCGACTCTCAAGTCATATGTAAAGCCCGTTCTCTTAAGCCAGCCGTTAACATACACTCATATATCCGGAGTTTATACCTATATTACAGGTGAGGCGAATGTAAACACAAACTGCCCGGATTATTCTATGCCATATACTGCGGCTCACGAGCTTGCTCATCAAAGAGGGATAGCACGCGAGGACGAGGCTAATTTTGTCGCTTTTTTGGTATGTATGCAGAGCAGCGACGCTTATATCAGATATTGCGGATATCTCAATCTTTGCGAATATGTATTGAATGCATTATATTCCGCCGACAAAGAGCTGTGGGAGAGCACATACCGTAATCTTGACAGCCGTGCTCTGCGCGAAATGAACGCATACAGCGAATTTTACGCTCCCTACCGTGACAATGTAATCGGAGATATTAGCGGAGCTATAAATGACGCATACCTGCAGGCTAACGGCACGGCGGGAACAAAAAGCTACGGACTTGTCGTGGATCTTGCGGTTGCATATTTTTATACGAATATCGACAATTCGGCGTCATAAAATTTATAAATAATCAAAAAAGCTATTCCATTTTCGGCAGTTGTATGATATACTGTTAATATACAAGATGAACTGCCAAATACTTTGTGTGGAGATTTACATATGGAAAAAATTATTATAAAAGGCGGAAATCCGTTAAACGGCGACGTGTTTATCAGTGGAATGAAAAACGCGGCACTTCCCATAATTTTCGCTACTGTTCTTACAGCTGACAAGTGCGTGATAGAAAATATCCCTCGTGTAAGCGATATTACAATGTCGTTTGAAATTCTGCGCGCTATGGGAGCAACGGTAAATTATCTCGACGAAACGACCGCCGAAATAGATACGTCATCCCTCAAGGGCGGATGCTCTCCCTATGACCTTGTATCGCGTATGCGCGGATCAACATATCTTTTGGGTGCTGAGCTCGGCCGCTTCCACCATTCCAAGGTAGGCTTTCCCGGAGGCTGTAATTTTGGAAAGCGTCCGATAGATATGCACATAAAGGGATTTGAGACTCTCGGAGCCGCCGTTACTCAGGACAATGAATATGTCTATGCCGACGCGGAAAACGGACTCGTCGGAGGTCATATCTATTTTGATGTAGTATCCGTTGGCGCAACCGTAAATATTATGCTTGCCGCAACGCTTGCCGAGGGTACCACGATTATTGAAAATGTAGCAAGAGAGCCGCACATCGTCGATCTTGCAAACTTTCTTAACACCTGTGGCGCTGACATAAAGGGCGCGGGTACCGGAATAATTAAAATAAACGGAGTCAAAAAGCTTCACGGATGCACATACGATATCATTCCCGATATGATAGAAGCCGGAACATATATGACCGCCGTCGCCGCAACCGGCGGAGAGGTAAACATACGCAATATCATTCCCAAGCATCTTGAAATAATATCCACAAAGCTTGTCGAAATGGGAGTTGAGGTAATTCCCTTTGATGATTATATTACGGTAAAATCCACGGGTGAGCTTAAGCCAACAAATATTCAAACTCTTCCCTATCCCGGATTTCCCACTGATATGCACCCTCAATTTTCAACTCTGCTTTCCATTGCCGACGGCAAAAGCACGGTTCACGAAACAATATGGCCCAACCGCTTTCAATACATTCGCGAGCTTAAAAAAATGGGGGCGAATATTGAGGTTTGTGAGCCTATGGCTTACTTTAACGGCGTTAAAAAGCTTCATGGCGCATCACTCTGCTCTGTCGATCTCAGAGCGGGTGCGGCTATAATCATTGCCGGGCTTTGTTCAGAGGGAAAAACCGAAATAACCGATATATACACAATAGAAAGAGGATATCTTGACATTGTCGGAAAGCTCAAAAGCCTCGGAGCCGATATCGTAAAGATATATACAGACGAAAACAGCTTTGCATAAATTTTAAAACGGTCTGATTTTTTACAAAATCAGACCGTTTTAGCCTTATTTATGTTGACTTTTACAGCAAATTGTGATAAAATAAACAATTGCAGAGTTATATGTCTTCATATACACTTTATATAAAAAATCACAGGAGTTCACAAAATGAAAAGACTTATTTTAGTTACATCACCGCCTGCTTCGGGCAAAACATACGTTTCACAGCAGCTTGCAAAAAAGCTTCCTCACATCGTTTATCTCGATAAGGACGCACTTATTCCCCTTTCAAAGAGAATATTCCTTGTTGCAGGTGAGGAAATAAACCGTTCCTCGGATTTCTTTGAGGACAATATCAGAAACTTCGAATACGAAGCAATTCTCGACATTGCTTTTGAAGCTCTTGAATACGAGGACCTTGTTCTTGTCAATGCTCCCTTTACAAGAGAAGTAAGAGACAACGCTTACATATCCGACCTTAAGTCCAAGCTTGCCGAAAAAGGCGCAGAGCTTGTTGTTATTTGGGTAGAGACAGATGTTGAAATAACACGTCAGCGCATGATCGAAAGGAACTCACCGAGAGACACATGGAAGCTCGAGCATTGGGACGAATACGTTGCGGGCAGAGATTACTCTACCCCCTCCATTCCCGCACTTTCGGATTGCCTCGTTAAATTTTACAATTCAAGCAGCGAAGAATTCGAGCAATCTATGAAGGATATATCCGAATATCTTCTCAAATAATTAATTACGCCACACGGCAGAAGGAATCTTACTATGAATGATGTTCTGAAAAGAATTACCGAGCTTCGGAAAACGCTTACCTATCACGCTAAGCGATACTATGTATATGACGATCCTGAAATATCCGATTTCGAATATGATAAGCTTTATGCGGAGCTTGTTCGTCTTGAAGAAGAGCATCCGGAATATTTTGATCCCACCTCACCCACTTGCAGAGTCGGAGGCAAGCCTCTCGACAAATTTGAAAAGGTGGTTCATGCCGTACAGATGAATTCCCTCTCAGACGTTTTTTCATTCGATGAGATAAAGGATTTTGTTTCAAAAATATCCGACACCGTCGAACATCCCGTATTTTCGGTAGAGCCGAAGATAGACGGTCTTTCTGTTGCACTCACTTACGAAAACGGTGTTCTCGTAAACGGTGCAACGAGAGGTGACGGTACTGTCGGAGAAAACGTTACTCAAAATATAAAAACAATAAATTCGATTCCTCTGTCCATTGACGCTCCGCTTTCTTTTTGCCTCAGGGGCGAGGTATATATGCCCAGACGGGTATTTTATGCTCTCAATGCGGAGCGAGAAAAGGACGGGCAGTCTCTTCTCGCAAATCCGAGAAATGCCGCAGCGGGATCGTTACGTCAGCTTGACCCTAAAATATGTGCCGACAGAAGACTGGATATATTTATTTTCAATCTTCAGTCCGGCAATGTATTCGGAAATGGAAAAGCAAGCAATTCCCACACCGACACGCTCGACAGAATAGGCTCGCTCGGCTTCTCTGTATTGAAAGACAGAATCCGCGCAACGAGCTATGAAGAGATTATTTCGCATATTCAAAGGCTCGGAGAGATGCGTGACAGCCTTCCATACGATATTGACGGAGTAGTTATTAAGGTCGACAGTCTATCCGACAGAGTAAAGATCGGCGAGGGTACAAACACTCCCAAATGGGCGGTCGCTTACAAATTTCCGCCCGAGGAAAAGCAGACAAAGCTTTTGGACATAACCGTAGCGGTCGGCAGGACAGGCGTTCTCACACCCACGGCAATTCTTTCTCCGGTACGTCTTGCCGGAACGAGCGTTTCAAGAGCAACTCTTCATAATCTCGATTTCATAAGAGAAAGAGATATAATGCTCGGAGACACGATAACGCTCAGAAAAGCGGGAGATATTATTCCAGAGGTGCTTTGCGCACATCCCGAAAAGCGTGACGGTACGCAGAAGGAATTTTTTATGCCTACCAGATGTCCGTCATGCAATGAACCTGTTACAAGAGATGAAAACGACGGAGCGGCTATAAGATGTACAAACTCATCCTGCCCCGCCCAGCTTTCGCGCAGTATTGAGCACTTTGCTTCCAAGGGAGCTATGAATATAGACGGCCTCGGGCCTCAAATAGTAAATGCTCTTCTTGACAGAGGACTTATAAAGGACTGCGCAGATCTCTATCTTTTGGAGGCTGAGCAAATCTCATCCATTGACAGAATGGGAAGAAAAAGTGCTCAAAATCTTATAAATTCGATAAATAATTCCAAGGGCGCGGGACTTGAACGTCTTATATACGCACTCGGAATAAGAAATATAGGCGAGGTTGCCGCTGCAGCTCTCGCACATCGCTATAAAACTCTCGACGCACTTATGCAGGCGTCATTCGACGAGCTGTGCGAGATACAGGATTTCGGAGAAATCACCGCAGCATGCGTTACAGATTTCTTTAAGCATCCGCAAAATATGGAGCTTTGTCGAAAGCTCACCTCACTCGGTCTGAACGTAAGTTCAACATTTATTCAGCTTGACGACAGATTTAACGGACTGACATTTGTACTCACCGGTACTCTTCCGACTATGAATCGTGATGCGGCAAGTAAAATGATAAAGGACAGAGGTGGAAAGGTTTCGGGCTCCGTATCCTCTAAAACAAGCTATCTTTTAGCAGGCGAGGACGCCGGAAGCAAGCTTACAAAGGCACAATCTCTCGGAATAAGCATTATTGATGAAGAAGAATTTCTGAAAATGTGTAATTCATAATTAAAGTAGCCCCGTGTATTGCAGTATACCGTTATAAATACCCTCTGCAAACAGCTCGGGGCTATTGCTCATAAGGGCTGCATCCGATGCGTTCGAAATAAAGCCCATTTCGACAAGCACCGCCGGCATCACGGTTTTTCGCAAAACATATAGTCCCGGTCGTTCCACTATACCGCGGTTACGTAGCCCCGTTTCTCTATTCAACCAAAGCAATATATCCTCGCCAAGCTCCGAGGCCACACTCGGCTCACGGTATACGAGCACCTCGCTTCCGGACACCGAGGAATTAGTTGACGCATTTGTATGTAGGCTTACAAAATAGTCGGCTTCGAAGGCATTTGCGGCGTCCACGCGTGCACGCAGGCTGGTGGCATTAGTTGTTCCGAGACTTGACTCGGGAGTCGGACGTGACAGACGCACATCAAACTCCTCCCTGCTTCTCAGTAAAGAGGCAAGTAATATACCGACCTCATATGTTATGTCCTGCTCAACAAAGCCGTTTCCCTCTGCACCCGCATTGGGCGACGAAGGATTATGTCCCTGGTCAATATAAATTTTTATTGCCATATTTACCCCCATAAAATACAGTTATAATATCATCATATGTTAGATTATCAAAATTGTGAAAGGAGTACAGTATGAACGACGCTTATAACGAAAAAAACAAAATCGAAAAAGGTATGCTCTATCTTGTTGCCACACCGATCGGAAATCTTTCCGATATTTCGGAGCGTGCCGTCAAGGTATTGTCGGAGGTCGATTTTGTTGCCGCCGAGGATACGAGAAATTCCGCAAAGCTCCTTTCCTGTCTCGGCATAAGCAAGCCGATGGTATCTTATTTTGAGCATAACAAGCGAGAAAGGGGTCAACAAATAATCGAACGCTTACGGGACGGAGAATCCTGTGCTCTCATTACCGATGCAGGCACTCCCGCTATCAGCGACCCCGGAGAGGATATGGTTGCACTCTGCGCCGAATCGGGCATACCGGTGACATCTATTCCCGGCGCCTGCGCCGGAATAGTTGCTCTCACTCTTTCCGCACTTCCGACAAAAAGATTTTGCTTTGAGGGATTTCTCTCCGCCAACAAGGGTGAGCGCAGAGCAAGGCTTTCGGAGCTTGAGGGCGAGCAAAGAACTATGATATTTCACGAGGCTCCGCACAAGCTGCGAACGACGCTTGACGATATGAGCGTTGCCTTCGGTCCCGACAGAAGAATTTCTCTGTGCCGAGAAATAACGAAGAAAAACGAAGAAATAATACGCACTACCCTCTCCGCAGCGGTTGAGTACTACAAGGAAAACGAGCCGCGAGGAGAATATGTTCTCGTGCTTGAGGGAGCGATATCCGCACCCAAGGAAGAAGCCTTTTGGGCAGATATGACCATAGGGGAGCACGTTAAATTCTATACGAATACAGGTCTTTCAAAAATGGATGCAATAAAGTCCTGTGCCAAGGACAGAGGCGTACACAAGAGCATAATATATAAAGAGATTTGCAGTCAGGAGAGTTAATATGAAGACAAGAGTTGGAATAGTAGGAGCAACGGGAATGGTAGGTCAGCGCTTTTTAACGTTGCTTGAGAATCATCCGTATTTTGAGGTAACGGCACTTGCGGCATCCAAAAGGAGCGCAGGAAAAAAATATGCCGATGCCGTAGGCTCACGCTGGAAGATGAGCACTCCGATCCCAGAAGCATTCGGAAAAATGGTTATTATTGACGCCGGAGATATTGACACAATGTCAAAGCTTGTAGACTTTGTTTTTTGTGCCGTTGATATGAAGCGTGACGAAATACTCGCACTTGAGGAATCATATGCAAAGGCGGAGATTCCCGTCGTTTCCAACAATTCGGCAAACAGATTTACGCCCGACGTGCCTATGGTCATACCGGAAGTAAATCCCGAGCATCTCGAAATAATAGCAAAGCAAAAGGAGCGCCTCGGAACAAAACGCGGTTTTATTGCCGTTAAGCCGAACTGCTCAATTCAGTCATACGTTCCCGCACTTACTCCCCTGCTTAAATTTGAGCCTTACGAAATAGTTGCAACAACATACCAAGCAATATCGGGTGCCGGAAAAACCTTTTCGGAATGGCCCGAGATGGTGGACAATGTTATTCCGTTTATCGGCGGTGAGGAGGAGAAAAGCGAGCAGGAGCCTCTTAAGGTTTGGGGCAAAATAGAAAGCGGTGCTATCGTAAAGGCTTCCGAGCCGATAATCACAACACAATGTATACGTGTACCCGTCAGCGACGGTCACACGGCAGCCGTGTTCGTAAAATTCAGAAAAAAACCGACAAAGGAAGAAATTTTGGAAGCTTGGCAAAATTACCGCGGACTTCCCCAGGAGCTTTCCTTGCCGCACGCTCCGAAACAGTTTATAACTTATTTTGAGGAAGAATGTCGCCCTCAGGCAAGGCTCGACCGTGATATATACCGCGGAATGGGAGTTTGCGTCGGCAGACTTCGCCCCGACAGCATTTACGATTATAAATTCATAGGTCTTTCCCACAACACGCTTCGCGGTGCGGCAGGCGGTGCCGTTCTTATCGCAGAGCTTCTCTATAAAAAAGGTTATTTTGATTAAAGAGGTTGTTTTATGACTTTAAAATTAGTTATAGACAGATTTGAAGAAGATATCGCGGTATGTCTCGATGACAATGACAAAAGATACCATATACCGAGAGATATTTTAAAGAATATGAAAGTCAATGATATCTTTACCGTCGAACTCGACGGCAGTATTTTTCATACGCCAGTTTTTCTCACCGAAGAAACCGAAGCAACTAAAGCCGAGGTACATCAAAAAATGAACAGGCTTTTCAAAAAGCATTCCGAAAAAGAGGCATAATAATGACAGTTTACAATGAAAAAATATCGAATTTTGTCGAAATTATTATTTCGGCATCAGAATCTCGGATAATAAAAAAAGCCGTATGCTCAAAATCGCTTGACAAGAGCATAGTCAAAACGGTATTAACCCTTAAATCCATCTCGGGAAAGATTTGCCTTCAAGCCGAAAGCTTTCACGCAGATAACAAGGCAACGCATAAAAACATCTTTTTGTCGGATTCTGCCACGGATGATCTCTGCGCACTTATAAACTCATATATGCAGGTAAATCTTATCACAACTCTGGGCGAATGCGAGCTTAAAAGGTCAAAATCCGACAAAATAACGCTTATAGGCTGTGAGGTGCTGAAAAAGAAAATATCAGAATCCGATAATGCACCGAAATTAGAAATCAAAAGCAACAATAACAAGAAAAATTACATTATAAGCCCAGACGCTCCCTTTCTCAAGTATCTCGGCGTAAGTGACGCAAGCGGAAGAATTCACGATAAAAAGCAGTCCAAATACCGTCAGATAAACAAATTCGTTGAAAACGTGCGTGATATATACGAGTATTTGCCCAAGGAGGGCACCGTCGTTGTATACGACCTGTGTTGCGGAAAGAGCTATCTTTCCTTTGCGGTATATCATTATTTGAACAAAATAATGAACAGAGACGTTAAAATGCACGGCGTCGACTTGAAGAGCGATGTTATAGAATACTGTAACGGTGTTGCAAAAGAAGTCGGATTTGACGGTCTTAAGTTCTTTTGCGGAGACATAACGGAATACAAATGTGAGGAAAAGCCAGATCTTGTAATTTCCCTGCACGCTTGCGATATAGCAACCGATATAGTTCTTGAAAAGGCGGTTTCGGAAAATGCACGCGTCATTCTTTCAACTCCGTGCTGTCATCACGAGCTCAATCACAAGATATCCTGCAAGTCGCTTTCCTTTATCACAGAGCATTCAATGCTACGTCAAAAGCTGTGTGATGCTGCCACAGATGCACTCAGGCTCAAAATGCTTGAGGCAAATAACTATTCCTGTGCAGCTCTTGAGTTGATTGACCCCGAGGAAACTCCTAAAAACATACTTCTCCGTGCCATAAAGCGCCCCAATACGCCTACCAATCTCAAACGCTGTGAAATTGCAATGCAGGAATATGAGCAAGCAAGGAAATTTCTGCTCGGCTGAGATATATGCTGTACAAAAATCTGAAAAAGTATCTCAATGAGAATACAGGCACGGATAATTACACCGCACTTGCTCTTATTCCGAGAAAAATAGGATCAAAATTAATATTTTTTGTCGGTGACAGAGCGCCTAACACCTCTGCCTTTATGTCGTCGATAATGGCGAGAGAAGGCATATCACACACAAGATATATAAATTCGGATATTATCGAATGCAAGGATCGATATCTGCAAAACGGAAAGCAAATTTATATAAGCGAAATCTGTCATGAATATCAATACGTCGCAAAAAAGACAAAACGTTCGATATCGGGAGATTGGACATTGCTCTCCGTGCACTGCGGTGCAAGGAAGAATATATGCTTCTTGACGTGACAAACGATATATACGAGGTCTTGATAAAGAATTCAAGCCTTAAGCCGTTTTCCGTTATATTCTGCAATTCATCCGACGAGGATAACGAAAAACTTATTTCAATTACTCCAAGCGGTGTCGGTAAAATAGTCTCGCTCTCTCAAAGGGATAATTACGACTATATTTCAAGTGCAAAAAATCCGAGCGGCGTTCACTTGAGTTACTCGTCGCCGAATAAATTTATCGTTTTTCACGGCGACACGTATCATACCGAATTTTTTCGTTACGATGAATTATATACCATTCCCTCCGTTGATACAAGCAATATAGAGCTTGCCTGCCTTGCAATCGAAGCGGCAAATGTAATCTTTCACATATCCTATCCCTACATATACCAAGGGCTTGAAAGATCGAATCCGATATACGGCGTAAAATGCCATCATTCGGAACCATGCGTATTTTTCAAGATCGGCAGTGGAGAATATAAGCTTCATCCGCATATTAAGCCCGAGATCGTATACGAAAAGGATTTTAGAGGCGAGCGACCGAAATGCCCCACCCTGTACATAGGCTCGAATGCTTTTTACGACGAGGTAAAAAAGATACTGAAAACATAAAAAAGCAACTGTAAAACAAAATTACAGTTGCTTTTTTCTATTTAAGTGCAAGCGCTATGAGCTTCAGACAAAGAGAGTTATAATCTATTCCGCTTGCCTGAGCCTCTTGAGGAAGCAAGCTTGTGGGAGTCATACCCGGAAGTGCATTTGCCTCCAAAAAGTAAAATTCGCCGTCCTCACCGAGAATAAAATCTATTCTCGAATATGAGCCGAGTCGAAGAACTCTGTGCGCACGCTCGGCAAGCTTGCAAAGCCTTGCCGTTTGATCCGATTCCAGCGGAGCGGGACATATTTCCCTTGCAAGACCTGCCTGATATTTGACCTTATAGTTATAAAAATCACCGGTTGCGATTATTTCTATTGGCGGCAAAGCTTCACCGTTGATTATTCCGACTGAGAATTCTCTGCCCTTGACCTGTCTTTCTATAAGAATATTATTCGAATATTTTTCCGCCTCATCAAGTGCTTCGTTAAGATCGCTCTCGCCCAAAACTCTTGTAACACCGACACTTGAGCCGTTATCCGCAGGCTTTACAAAGCAAGGTATAAGCGAGCGAAGCTCTTCTCTGTCGCTCTTATTGGTGAGCCACTGCGCTGTCGGTATACCGGCATTCGCTATCAGCTCCTTGGAAATAATCTTATCCATAGATATTGCACACGCAAGTGACGAGCTGCCTGTAAATTTAATGCCGTTCATTTCAAGCAGAGCCTGAAGCTTTCCGTTTTCTCCGACGCCTCCATGCAATGCAAGAAACGTAACATCTGCCATTTTACAGAATTCGATTACGTTTTTACCTACCGGATTACTTATACCTCCATTGCTTTTTATAATTTCTTCAAGATTAGGTGCAGTCTCCGATATCTTATAGCTATATTTACGGGGCTCGCCCGAAAAATTCATATCATTGCGTTCAATTCCGTAATAAAGGTCGACCAGAACAGCTCTGTGACCGCATTGTGCAAGTGCATTTGCAATCAAAGATCCGGAAGCGAGAGAAACGTCTCTCTCCATACTAAGTCCGCCTGCCAAAACAACTATATTCATTAAAATGACCTCTTTTCAGTATATTATATGCCGTTAAAGGAAATTTTTGCAAGCCCGGCCTCGCTCGTTTCCTTATATGCAGGTGACATATCGTCCCCTGTTTCCTTCATCGCTATGACTACCTTATCAAATGATATCTTTCTTGTATCAAAAAGAAGCGTTGCGAGATTTGCGGCATTTATGGCTCTCATAGCCGCAACCGCGTTTCTTTCAATACAAGGTATCTGAACAAGACCGCATATGGGATCGCATGTAAGACCGAGATGATGCTCAAGAGCTATCTCCGCAGCATATTCTATTTCGTCAATATTCATTCCGTAAAGCTCCGCAAGAGCCGCTGCCGCCATAGAGCAGGCGCTTCCTATTTCCGCTTGACATCCGCATTCGGCACCCGATATGGAAGCATTATGCTTTATAAGATTTCCTATAACTCCAGCGGTTATGAGCGCTTTTATTATATCGGAATCACTAACACCCTTTTTTTCCTGATGATAGAGCATCACGGCAGGCAAAACTCCCGCCGCACCGCAAGTCGGAGCGGTAACTATTCTCTCTCCCGCCGCATTTTGTTCACCTACGGCAAATGCATAAGCACAAACGATTCTATTCTCACGGGTTTCGCGGTTTTCATCGCTTTGATGTGTCAGGAAAAGCTGCTTTGCCTTTTTATGCACGTCAAGACCTCCCGGCAATATTCCCTCATCGGCAAGTCCCGCTTCAATAGAACGCTTCATAGCACTCCATATATGCTGCATATATTCAATGAAACCCTCTCCCTCGATTTCACAGGCATATTCCCAAATTCGCATATTATGCTCTCGGCAATAATCCGCAATATCCTTGAATGTATCAAGAGCATATATCATTTCGCTCTCCACAAGCGTTTCTCCGTCGGCAACTATACTGCCGCCGCCTACGCTGTAAAAGCGTTGTCTTGCAATTTCGACATTTCCGTCAAGTGCTATAAGATCCAATGTATTCGGATGAACGGTACAAATATAATCATAATCAAACTCAACGTCGCACACGGCAGGCAAAAAAGTCTGCTTTATAACATAATCCGTGCCATGTCCCTTACCTGTCTTTGAAAGCGAACCGTACAACACCGCCTTATACCGAGTTGCGGGATGCTCGCTCTTAAACCTTATGCAAGCACGCTCCGGTCCTATTGTATGCGAGCTTGACGGGCCTCTCCCTATCTTATAAAACTCCCTTAAAGACGACATTCCGTGCTTTTTCGCTATTCTTTTGCTTTGAGTTTCCTCGGGCTGATAAAAATATGTTATGGACACACCGAATATTTTGGCAATCTTCATAAGATTCGAAGCTGATGGATTGGAAATACTTTTTTCCCATTTTGAAACCGCTTGCTCGGAAATTCCGATGGCTTCGGCAAGCTCCTTTTGAGTTATACCCTTACTTTTTCTGAGCTTTTTTATTCTCTCGCCTTGACTTTTCATAATTCCTCCGAATCAACTAAAGGTTGATATTATTTTACCAAAATAATAAGCGTTTGTCAATCTAATTATCAATATTATCCGTTTTTATTTTGATATATTTCAACTATTTTTTTGCCGAACTCTCTTCCGAGCATAAGCTCCGATACCGAATCATAGTGAGCGACATCAGGCTCGCCATGCGGCTCCGCATTTACGGTAAGTCCGAGCTCTATTGTAGAAAAATAGATATTAAACTCCGAAAGCTGTGAAAATCGCTCCTTAGCCTCATTTATTTTCGGATAGCACTCCCACGCATAGCTGTCGGATATACCTGCGTCTATAAAATATATTCCGTTATCCGAGGCATAATTTGCAAAATCCTCACGCATATATTTCACAAAATTCACCGTATTCTCATAATATTTTTCGGATTTTTCTTCATTCGAATCACTTTCGCCCTGCATCCAGCATATTGCGCCTATGCTCGCCTGATAATTTTTATCCGAAAGATAAGTCATATAAGTATCGGTAAAAGTCTTAAGTGCTTTATATATAGCGCCACGCTCACCGTTTTTGAGCCACTGATAATTCAAATTCGTACCCGAATAGGTATACTTCAAAATAATTATCTTCTCATCGGGAAACGCCTCTGTCAGTACCTCCGCCATTCCGACCTCTGGACCGAAAAATCCGTCGGCAGCACCGCACTTTGTATTTACGGGAAGAAATTTTCCGTTACTTGTATTATTCCAATCATCAATGCAGTAATTGATAAGTATATTTTCAAATCCGTTTTCATATATCGCATACTGCTCATCGCCGACATTATCCTTTAAATAGTCGGAACGTGAGGCGCCGCTTGCATTGCTCTGCCCCAAAAGCAAAATAACCTTAATAGGACTTCCCTCTCCGTCAGGCAAGCAATCAACGACCTTAAAATCCGTATTTAGCTGCCACTCATCGGACTCCGTGAAAAATCCCTTAATATAATCAATTACCGTACAAGATGTCAGGATTAACGAAGCTGTCAGAAAAAGCGCAATAAATAAAACAAACCTTTTCATAATACACCCCTTATTTTTTATGTAAATTATATCATATCCCACATCTGTTTTCAATATTATATTGACTTTTCATCAAAAAAAGGTTACAATTAATTGATAAAATAAAAAGGATATATTATGGCAAAATTTATTAAAGTAACAAGCATAAATGACGGTGCCCTCGACGCTTATGTAAGGCTTACGGGAGCACAATTAAAAAATAAGTTCGAACCCGACAAGGGTATTTTTATAGCCGAAAGCCCAAAGGTTATCGAAACCGCACTGTCTGAGGGATATGAGCCGATATCGCTTCTGACGGATGAAAGGCTAATAAACAGCGCGGTAAAAGGAATCATAGATATGCTTCCGCAGGATACACCAGTTTACAGTGCGGAAAGAGATCTGCTGACCTCCATTACGGGATATGAATTAACCAGAGGTGCGCTTTGCGCTATGAGACGGAAGCCGCTTCCGACCTTGCACGACGTATGTGAGAATGCCAAGCGTATTGCGATTTTCGAAGAGATTGCGGACTCGACGAATATCGGTGCACTATTCAGAAGTGCCGCGGCCTTGGGAGTGGATGCAATACTTGTCACCCCAACCTGCTGTGATCCCATGTGCAGACGTTCTATAAGAGTCAGTATGGGAACGGTATTTCAAATTTCGTGGACTCGCATAGGCGAAGCAAGCCGTGATTGGCCGGATAATATGACCTTGGTGCAAGAGCTCGGATTTAAAACCTGTGCTATGGCATTGCGAAACAACACCGTAGATATTGACGACGAGAATCTGAGATCCGAAGAAAAGCTTGCTATCGTACTCGGTACAGAGGGTACTGGGCTTACTCCGAAAACAATAGATATGTGTGATTTCACCGTAAAAATACCGATGTGGCACGGCGTTGACTCCTTGAACGTAGGTGCAGCCGGAGCAATAGCCTTTTGGGAATTCACAAAAAAAGCAAATAAAAATGCGGACTGACGAGCAGTCCGCATTTTATATTATTTTGCACTTATTGTTACAGTTGCGAAGTCTGAGCCTATGGAATTAACCGTAAAGGTAAACCCAAGCGTTTTGCCGCTGTCAAGCTTTGTAGTAGGCATTTTATCACCCTCTACGTATGTATAATTACCTTCGCTTGACTTTACAAATTCGATAAGGTCGTCATCACTTCCGTAATCATCGGACGAATCGGTATTATTATTTGCTATATAATAATATTTTTCTCCGTCATACGTCTCGCTTGTGAGCGTAGCGTTTATATGATAAACTATTACGCCATCACGGCTGAAATATCCTGCACCATCTCCCGCATTAAGTCCTGTATTCTTGTAGTATACGAGAATGTAATACTCCTGATAAGCGCCGAGCTTAGTATCAAAGTTATTTGCAAGGATTATAGTATCTCCGTTCTTTGAGAAGTCCTCAAGCTTCAGTGTAACGCTGCTATCCGTAGTAACCACTCTCGATGTTGTTACCCAACCGAGATTGAATTTCGAAAATGCATTGTGATCTCCGAGCATATAGTCCATAACGTCACATCCGTTCATCGGTCCATCCGTCTTTCCCGATGTATCGTAATAATCGTCAAGTCCGAGAATATGTCCGAACTCGTGAATATATGTATACGTATTCATAACCGACTTATTGTTATAGCTTACATTTCCATCTGCGTCAGTTGCTTCCATCATGAATTGATACGAAGCCCAGAGATAGTCGTTTGCGCTTACACCGTCATATTCATAGAAATAGCCGTCGTCATCGGTGTAAATATTCCAATAACGGTATGCCCAATAGAAATTTTCTTCTCCGATATCAAGTGTATTTATGAGAACGATGGAGTCGATTATATTGTTTCCGTCGGAGTCAAATTTCGAAAGATCCATTTTTTCGGACAAATATGCAAGTGCCTCGTCTATAATAAGCTGATCTCCTATTTCAACGCTGTCTCCGTAATAATCGTATGTAGCATTGTAATAGTAAGTGCTTTTATTTTTGGGGCAGAACCATTCGTCAAGAACCGTGATATCAAGCTCAAGCTGACCGTAGCTTGAAATATAGTAATAATCGTAAACGGAATAATAATCAGTCTTACCGTTCTTCTTGAATGCTTCTTTTATCTTATCTATCGTATATCCCTTGCTTGACGCCTTAACGTCGCTGAATTCAACGGGGATAACAAGCACAGCGGGAGAACCGGTGGTGGGACATCCGTCAAGGTAGTCTCCCTGATCGCTTACGTTTTTAACATTTTCCGCATCCGTAAAATCAACATTGATATATCCGTCATCTACCGGATCATTGCCGCCGTTATTATTAGCGGTAGTTGATGAGGAAGAGGGCTTAGTCGTTGGTGTCGTGGTGGGTGTTGTAGTAGGTGTTGTTGAGGGCTGCGTTGTCGTTACAAACGGAAACAAATCTTCAATATCCTGAAGATTACACGATGTAAATACAAGCGTCATCGACAGCAACAAAATTATTGCAACTGTTTTTTTCATACTTTTCTCCTATCGTTTATTTTTTAACAATTATAGCACATTAATATACAAAAGTCAACAATATATTGTATCATTTTTATTAATCAAATGATAATTAACTCTATATTTTGTTGATTTTGATGATTCGTGTTATTTGCGAAAAATTTGCGGTAAAAGCGCTTGACTTTAGTACGATTTCGTATTATAATATCAGTCATGCAATACGAAACCGTACCGAAAGGAGCCGTATTATGGATGAAAATTATAAATTATTAAGAAAAATAATGCTCGCCACAAACAAAATAGACGGAGCGTATTATTCATTCGCAAGAAAACACAATCAAAACGAGAACACACTCGCTTTTATTTATGCCCTCTCGGACCGCAAGCCTCACTCGCAAAAGGAAATCAGCGAGGAATGGGTAATTCCGAAAACGACTATAAACTACATTGTAAAATCTATGCTGGCGGACGGTTATATCGAATTCATTTCCGGTGTAAAAGCACGTGAAAAAGCAATCGTCCTGACAGACAGCGGAAGAGATTACGTCGACAAGATTCTCGCGGATATATACGACGCGGAAAACGAGGCTATTTCGGAGGTTCTCAAGAAATATCCACCCGAATTTGCGGATGCAATTGACGAGCTTGCCGACAGGCTCTTACAAACATTAACGGAAAGCAACAAAGGAGATAAAATATGAATATTCAACTTTCGGATCATTTTTCATACAAAAAGCTTTTAAGGTTTACCTTGCCTTCGATTATTATGATGATATTTTCATCTATATACAGCATAGTAGACGGATTTTTTATTTCCAATTTTGTCGGAATAACATCATTTGCGGCAGTCAATCTTATAATGCCTGTGCTTATGATACTCGGAACAGTGGGATTTATGCTCGGTACGGGAGGTACCGCCTTGGTATCGAAAACATACGGTAACGGAGAAAAGGAAAAGGCAAATCAATATTTTTCGCTCTTCGTATATGTCACCTTTGCTCTCGGCGTTATAATGGCTATACTGAGCTTTATATTTATTCGTCCGATAGCCGTTCTTCTTAAAGCAGAGGGACAGCTTCTTGAGGATTGCGTCATATATTCTCGCATAATCATTTGCGCTCTTCCCTTTTATATGCTTCAGGTAATGTTCCAAAACTTCTTTGTTGCCGCAGAAAGACCCCAGCTCGGTCTTTACGTGACAGTCAGCGCCGGCGTTACAAATATGGTGCTCGACGCACTTCTCGTTTTGCTTTTGCCTCAGGAGCTCAAGCTTGCGGGTGCGGCAATCGCAACGGCGACTTCTCAATCTATCGGCGGAATAATCCCGCTAATTTACTTTTCAAGAAAAAACAAAAGTATTCTTCGTCTCGGAAAAACACATTTCAGCGGTTCGGCTCTGCTCAAGGCTTGCACAAACGGTTCCTCGGAATTTATGAGCAATGTTGCAATGAATCTTGTCGGAGTTTTGTACAATCTTCAGCTTATGAAGTATGCAGGTGAGGACGGAATTGCGGCATACGGAGTTATGATGTACGTAAGCATGATATTCTCTGCCGCGTTTATGGGATATACGGTTGGAGTCGCTCCGATCATCGGATTCCACTACGGTGCCAAAAATCAAAACGAGCTTAAGGGGCTGTTGCGTAAAAGCCTCAAAATAATCGGCATATTCGGCATCGCAATGATAGCCGCCGCGGAAATACTCGCCTTGCCGGTTTCAATGATATTCGCTTCCAAGGATGAAGCTCTGCTTGAAATGACCGTATCGGGCTTCAGAATATTCGCTCTCTGCTTCGGATTTATGGGATTTGCGATATTTACATCCGGATTTTTCACAGCACTCAACGACGGACTTACATCCGCTCTCATCGCTTTTCTGAGAACACTTGTGTTCCAATGTGCCGCAATACTTATTATGCCTCTTATTTGGGAACTTAACGGCATATGGGGATCGGTCGTCGTAGCCGAGCTTATGGCATTTCTTCTCGGATTTCTGTTTCTTGCAATCAAAAAGAAAAAATACGAATATTAAAAACACCAATATTTATAAAAATACAATTCAAATCTCATATTTTTACGTTTCAACAAGCTTTTGTTTAGTAAAATAATCCGTATTTTCTTCATTATTTTAACAAAAATGAATATTTTTTTGCATAAGTACTTGAAAAAATGATTGTTTTAAGTTATAATTAATTGGATAAAATTGAGATTATGTATTTTAGGAGGTATTATCCTTGAGTAAAAGAAAACCCATAATGGCTATTTGCTATGACTTCGACAAAACTCTTTCCCCCGACGATATGCAAACATTTACCCTCATTCCCTCTTTCGGAGTGAATGTAGGAGAATTTTGGGATGAATCGGATGAGCTCGCCAAGGACAACAGAATGGAAATGAACCTTGCGTGGATGTACGAGCTTATCAAATGGTCTAACTTCAAAGGAAAATCTCTCAAGCGCGATTACTTCAGAGAATCGGGTGCGGAGGTCAAGCTCTATGAGGGAGTGGACACATGGTTCTCGCGTATTAACAAATATGCCGAAAGCAAAGGCATAGAGGTTGAGCACTATGTTATCTCTTCGGGACTTCGTGAAATTATCGAGGGAAGCGTAATTGCAGAAAATTTCAAGAAAATATATGCTTCTTCATATCTCTACAATGCCGACGGAGTTGCTATCTGGCCCGCTCAGGCAGTCAATTACACCAATAAAACACAATACCTTTTCAGAATTTCAAAGGGATTTCTCGATGAACACGACGAGCGTGTAAACGACAGCGTTCCGAAGAATGAGCGCAGAGTTCCGTTTACGAATATGGTATACATCGGCGACAGCGCAACTGACATTCCCTGTATGCACCTTGTTAAGGAGCGCGGCGGATACACAATCGGCGTTTTCGACCCCATAAAGGACAACAGAGACAAGGTATACAAGCTTCTCAATGACGGACGTCTTACATTCTATGCTCCCGCAGATTACACCGAAAAGAGCGCTATGACAAAGTATCTTAAGCAGATAATAGACACGGTAGCACTCAACGAAAAGATTAAGGACGAGCAGAGACTTCTTGAGCAGCCTGCAATCGATTTTAAGCTTGCTAAGGAAAGCAACGAAAATTAAACATTAAAATCCTCCGTATGACAATCATACGGAGGATTTTCTTATTAATTAAGCGAGTATATTTCGGAATACTTTTCCTTAAGATAATCTGTGAAATACGAGGGATCGAACTTTTCTCCGAGAGCAAGCTCCAAAAGCTCACTCGGATTTTTAAGAGAGCCGTATTTCCATATATGCTCCCTGTTCCATTCGTTAATCGGAGCAAAATTGCCCTCGGCAAGACATTTATCAACATCAACTGTCTCCTTCATTTTCGCAAGCAGATGTGCACCGTATGCCGAGCCCAATGCGTATGAGGGGAAATATCCTACCGCACCGCCTGACCAATGGCTGTCCTGAAGCACACCCTCTCTGTCCGATGGCACCTCAACGCCGAGATATTCGCGGTAAAGCTTGTTCCACTCATTGGGAAGATCCTTAACCTCCAATTCTCCGCTCATCACTCTTTTTTCAAGCTCATATCGAATAATCACGTGCATGGCGTAGGTAACCTCGTCCGCCTCGGTTCTTATAAGCGAGGGCTTAACGAGATTTACAGCCTTATAGAAATCCTCTGCCGTATATCCCGCCATCTGCTCGGGGAAGCATTCGCATACCTTGGGGAAAATATACTGTGTGAATGCACGGCTTCTTCCGATAATATTTTCATAAAAACGGCTCTGACTCTCGTGTATACCCATTGAAACGCCGCCGTCAAGAAAGGTATAGGCATATTCATCTGCGGAATTCATATCGTAAAGCGCATGTCCGCCCTCGTGAATCACGCTGTACATTGACGAGGACATATTGTTTCTTTGATAATTCGTGGTTATACGAACATCGTGATGCGATCCTATGCTCGTTGTAAAGGGATGCTCTGTTGTGCCGAGTCCGCAAACGCCGAGATCTATTCCCATAGTCTTCATCAAATCAAGCGCAAATTTTTCCTGTGCTGCCTCGTCAAATTCTCCCCATATGCACGAATCGTCAACCTGCTTGCTTTCGCCTATCCTTTTGATAAGGGGTACAAGTTCTTCTTTTAAGGTATCGAAAAATTCGTCGCACTTTTCCATAGTAAGTCCCTTTTCATACTGATCAAGGCAATAATCATAGGGGTGCTTTTCGGGAGCGCAGTATCCCGCTACCTTTTTGTTATATTCGAAGATCTGCTCAAGTATAGGGCGGAAGATTTCAAAATTACTTTCTTCCTTTGCTCTGTGCCAAGCGTCATCGGCTTCTACCAAAAGCTCCTGATATGCGGTATATTCCTTAAGCGGTATCTTTTTCATCTCCTGCATATCGTGATATGCAAGATATACCACTCTTCTGTCCTTTTCGCAAAGCTCATCCTTGTGCGAGTCCAGCAGCTCAAGAATTTCGGTCATCTCATCTCCTGTGCTGATCTTATACGCCTCTTCGCTGAGAACAGAGAGAGCGTGCGCACGGTTAGCCGCGGTTTTCTTCGGTGCAGTTGTAACGCCGTCGTAGTATATCAGCGACATTGCGTGATTGTATGCGCTGAATTTCGATTGAAGCTCATAAAGCTTTGTAAGTGCTTCGTTTACAGTCATATTTTTCTCCTTTAAGCGCAAAATGCGTTTTCAATAAAATATT
Organism: uncultured Lachnospiraceae bacterium; assembly: GCA_964534905.1. Taxonomy (GTDB): domain Bacteria; phylum Bacillota; class Clostridia; order Oscillospirales; family CAG-272; genus RGIG4608. The sequence goes on from CAZHPZ010000002.1 coordinate 41,497, forward strand.
TTTTATCAATATAAATAAATGCAAGCTCAACAATTCCATCATCGGACGTATTCTCGGTCTGAGCGCCTACCCAAAGATTACGTTTTATCACTTCAACATATGCTGTCGGGTTATAATCTTTTTTACTTGAAAGCGTTCCGCCGCCCGTTATATTGCCGAACATCTGTCCCCAGCCATTCTCATAATTGAGATACTCTTGGAAATCGTTATAGTGGTTGTAGGTATAGAATACGTAGCGCTCGTCCATTTCGATATATCCGTTACCGTTTTTGTCATACTGCGAATAAACTATTCTCGCCGCACCACGCGTAACATAAGTTCCGGTGTTATAAACCTTGGCAGGATATTTCGGATCACAGTCTGTTCCGGTAGTTCCGATATCTATTTCATAATATTGGAACGTTCCGCCGCAGCCCGATATATTAGGCAGCTTAGGTTCATACGGATATTTACTCGTATTTCCCGAAAAACTGCTATGATTACCTCGTGCATATTCGCCCCATTTGTTACTGTGGCTGCCCTGAAGCTTTGCGGACGTATAGTTAGCGGGGACGGTGGAAAATGCGAGAACGTATGCCGCAACCTCTTCAAGCGTTACGTAAGCTCCGCCCTTGAATATGCGATTTACTATATTGCCCTCTGAGTCGATTATGTAGTATATATTTCCGTCATCGGAGAATATAGCAGACGTGTTTCTTATATATTTACCGTCTTCGGCGGGACGGTTCTCCGCTATCGTCGGAGCCTGATCCTGTGCGTCTATGGAGCCTGACATCAGGTAATGCTGAGATCTGTAATAAGCGTCCATATACGACGTTGCGGGCGTATAATTTTCATAAAACTCTTCTGTATCCACATCAACATACGGATCGCTCTCCGGTCCGTCATCATCTTCTCCCGGAATTATGGGAGTGGTATCCTTTTTAGTTGTAGTTGTAGTTGTAGTTGTGGTAGTTGTGGTTGTTGTAGTTGTTGTGGTATTTGTACTTCCCGTTGTACCGCCGGGGATAATATCACAAGATACTATCATACTCATAATAACGAGTATAATGAGTAATTTCTTCAAAATCTTCATATAATCTCCTTAAATATGCATAAACTATATTATTATACCACATTTTTTATCTTTTGAAAAGAGATTAATATTGAATTTTCTTATAAATTGTGTTAAAATGATCATAATAACTCAAAGGAGATAAAAAATGAAATTTATATCTTGGAACGTTAACGGCTTCAGAGCGTGTTTAAATAAAGGATTTGCAAATTTTTTTCAAGCGGAGGACGCAGATTTCTTTTCAATACAGGAATCGAAAATGCAGCCCGGACAAGCCGAATTCAATCCCGAAGGATATTTTCAATATTGGTACAGCGCGGAGAAAAAAGGATACAGCGGAACGGCTGTTTTTACAAAGCACGAGCCGATTTCCGTCAGATACGGGCTCGGAATTGACGAGCACGATCACGAGGGACGTGCGATAACTCTCGAATATGACAGCTTCTATCTCTTAAACGTTTATACCCCTAATGCTCAAAGGGAGTTAACACGCCTTGATTACAGAATGACATGGGAGGATGCTCTTCGCAGCTATATGATTGAGCTTGACAAGAGCAAGCCCGTTATATATTGCGGAGATCTTAATGTAGCACACAACGAAATAGATCTCAAAAATGCCAAGTCCAACAGAGGAAACGCCGGCTTTACCGATGAGGAGCGAGGCAAATTCACCGAGCTTCTCGACAGCGGATTTTGCGACACATTCCGATCGCTCTATCCCGAAAAGGAACAATACTCATGGTGGAGCTATATGTTCAGTGCAAGAGCGAAAAATATAGGTTGGAGAATCGATTACTTTGTGGTTTCCGAGCGTATTTTGAAAAATGTTAAGGAAAGCAGAATTTACACCGATATTATGGGCAGTGACCACTGTCCCGTCGGAATAGAGATAGATATATAAAAGAAGTCTTCGGTACTTATGTACTGAAGACTTCTTGCACTTTATTTATCCTTTGTTGCCTTTTTCCAGCAGGAATGGCACATTGCTACATAGGAATCGTTACCGCCGAGAAGTATCTGACTTCCCTCTGTGATAACTCTTCCCTCTTCGTTAATTCTCGCGTTGACTACCGCCTTTTTACCGCATGAGCAAATCGTCTTTATCTCACTTATGGAATCGGCAATCTCAAAAAGCCTATGACTTCCCTCAAATGTATGAGTTAAGAAATCTGTTCGAAGTCCGAAGCAAAGCACGGGAATATCAAGCTCATCTACTATCCGACGCAGACCGTTTATCTGCGATGCGGTAAAGAATTGGCACTCATCGGCAATTATCACGTGACAGCTTCGATGATTTTTAAATTCCTCGAAAATATCGGTATCGGGTGTAATTATATATGCCCTTTGCTCAAGTCCTATACGAGAGCGTATTATTTCCGCTCCGTCTCGGGTATCAACGGACGGCTTTATAAGCCACACCTTCATTCCGCGCTCCTCGTAATTAAACTTTGTTATAAGAGCATTTGCTGTCTTGGAGGAGCCCATAGCACCGTATTTAAAATATAATTTAGCCATTATCAAACTCTCCTTGCGTCCTTGGCATTAAGAATAATTCTTTCCACTATATCGACAACTCTCTCAAGAGATTGAACGGATATATACTCAAAGCGTGAGTGGAAATTCTCACCGCCCGTACAAATATTCGGGCAAGGAAGTCCCATAAACGAAAGTCTTGCTCCGTCAGTGCCTCCTCTGATAGGAATTATTACAGGCTTAACTCCGACCTGCTCCATAGCTACAGACGCACGCTCTACCGTATAGAAATGCTTATCTATGATCTCCTTCATATTGAAATAAGAATCCTTAACGGCCGCTGTGCAGGAGCCGCTTCCGTACTTTTCGTTTATCTTATTCGCAACATCGATTATCAATGCCTTTTTAGCATTGAATTTTTCCATATCGTGATCTCTGATTATATAATTTAATGTCGCACTCTCACATTCTCCGCTCATTTCGATGAGATGGAAAAATCCCTCATATCCATCTGTGCGTGCGGGAATTTCGTCCTCGGGAAGCATAGAATTGAAATCCATAGCCATAAGAAGTGCGTTTTTCATTTTATTCTTTGCGGATCCGGGATGTATCGAAACGCCGTGAAATTCTATTTTTGCAGCTGCCGCATTGAAGTTTTCATATTCTATCTCTCCAAGTGCGCCGCCGTCCACGGTATAAGCATAATCGGCACCGAATTTCGCAACGTCAAAGTGATCTGCGCCTCTGCCTATTTCCTCGTCGGGAGTAAAGCAAATTCTGATTTTTCCGTGCTCCGCTCCGCTCTTTATAATTCTCTCAACGGCACTGACGATTGCACAAACACCCGCCTTATCGTCCGCTCCGAGAAGTGTGGTACCGTCTGTAACTATCAAATCATTACCGACATAATTATTAAGCGAGGGGTACTCCTCCTTTGTAAGGTATATGCCCTTTTCGCTGTTAAGACAGATATCGTTACCGTCATAGTGAGTTATTTTTGCGTTGATCGGATAATCGGGACACGCGTCGCTTGTGTCCACGTGTGCAACAAGTCCGAGCGTTATCTCGCTGTCATCGGTATTTGCGGGAAGTGTTGCGTAAAGATATCCTTTATCGTCAAGCTCAACCTCCTCAAATCCTATCGCACAAAGCTCGTCCGCAATAGCTCTGCTGAGAACGAGCTGCTTCGCGCTACTCGGTACTGTATCACTAAGCTCATCGGACATAGTCGGATAAGAAACATATCTTAAAAATCTTTCTGTTATTTTATTCATAAGCCTATATAACCTCCAAAACAATTTTCTTATTTAGTATATCATATATTTTTCATCTCGGCAAGAGCAAAATTAAATAAATTAGCGGTATTTACTTTACAAAAAATAATCTATGTGATATAATTAATTCTACAAATAATCATTAAAGGAACAAAAATAATGAAAGGCTATAAAGGCTTCAGCTGGTTCAAGTTAGACAACGCCGCAAAGATATATCCGGCATCGCACAACAGATATTGGAGCAATCTTTTCAGAATGTCCGCCACTCTCGATGAGAATGTGGATCTCGCTGTACTTGACGAGGCTGTTAAAAATACTATACCTCGATTTCCGAGCATTGCCGCAAGGCTTTCGGAGGGTGTTTTTTGGTACTATTTGCGCCCCGTTGACACACCTCCGCCGATCATTGCCGATTACAGCTATCCCTTAGCTCATATGAGCAAAAAAGAAATGAAAAGCTGTGCTTTCCGTGTCATTGTTTATAAAAACAGAATCGCACTCGAAATTTTTCACGCACTGACAGACGGAACCGGCGGACTGATTTTTCTGAAATCATTGGTAGCGGAATATCTCGAATTAAAGCATAATATCGAAATCCCATGCGAATACGGTATACTTTCACGCAAGGAGCATCCGAAGCACTACGAAACCGAGGATTCATATCTGAAAAATTCGGCACCGATAAAGGAAACGAGAAAGGACAGTGATGCGTGGAGAATCGACGGAACTCCCGAGGAGGACGCATTCTTAAACATCACTAATTTTCAGATGTCCTCGGAGCTCATTCATATTATGGCTCGTGAGCAAGGCGTTTCGGTTAATACATTTTTATGTGCCGTACTGATGAGAGCAATCCTCAGGCTTGAGGTCGATACGGTTTCAAATCCCAAGAAATACAAGCCAGTAAAGGTGCTTATTCCCATAAATCTCAGACCTATATTCAACAGCAAGACCTTACGTAATTTTGCATTGTATACCATTCCCGAAATAGATCCGCGACTCGGAGATTACAGCATCGAAGAAATATGTAATCTCGTTCATCACAGGGTCGGAATGTACGCAACGCAAAAGAATATGGCAAAAATGATAGAAACCAATGTTGCCGATGAGCGTTTGCTGATATTAAGGATAGTCCCCCTCGCCCTCAAAAACATCGTTATGAAGGCGGTATTCAACACAGTCGGCGAAAAGAAATCCTGTCTGAGCTTTTCAAATCTCGGCGTGGTAAAGCTTCCGGAAAATATGGAGGAGCATATCGAAAGAATTGATTTTATATTGGGACCTCAGGCAAGAGCACCCTACAACTGCTCCGCCTATACTTACAGAAATATACTAAACGTTACCTTTTCACGTGACATAAAGGAGCCGAAGCTTGAAAAATACTTTTTCGCCGAACTTCAGTCTCTCGGAATAGAGGTCACGGTGCAATCCAATCAAAGAGACAGGAGGTCATAATATGTATTGTGCTAATTGCGGCGTAAAGCTTGCAGACACGGAAAAAAGATGTCCGCTTTGCGGAACAGAGGCATATCACCCGAGCATTGAACGAGCAGAGGTCGATCCCCTATTTCCGAATAATTATATGCCGAAGAAGGAGGTCAGCAAGACCGCCGTTGAGATATCGGTGCTCACCTTATTTTTAATAGCGTTTTCGGTGCCGTTATACATAGATTATATCATCACTTCAAGTATTACGTGGTCGGCATACGTTGCCCTGTCCGTTCTTCTCACCTATCTTGTAGCGGTGCTTCCTACATGGTTCAAGCGTCCGACGCCTGCAGTATTCGTACCCGTTGATTTTCTGGGCATTGCGTTCTTGCTGCATTACATAAATTACGCAACTAACGGAGACTGGTTCTTAAGCTTTGCTTTTCCCGTGGTTCTCTACCTCGGAACACTTGTAACAACCTGCTCGGTGCTTATGTTTTATCTCAAAAAGGGATATCTTTATGTTATCGGCGCTTTCTTTATAGCACTCGGAGTTTTCATAAACATAATAGAGCTTTTCCTCTCGATAACCTTTACACCCATTCGCTTTATAGGTTGGTCTATGTGTGCGACAATTCCTCTTGCCCTTTTCGGTCTTGCAATTATTATTATTGCCATAAATAAAAACGCGCGAGAAATTCTCGCACGAAAGCTTCATTTTTAATTCTTAAGGAGAAAAATATGAGAAAAAATTTCGGTTCCAAAACTTGGGCTTATCCTATGCCCGTATTTATCATCGGCACATACGACGAAAGCGGTATGCCAAATGCTATGAATGCAGCTTGGGGCGGTATATATGATACCAATCAAATTATGATCTGTCTTGCTCACGAGCACAAAACAACCGATAATATTAAAAGAAGAGGTGCGTTTACCGTTAGCTTTGCTACTGCAGAAACCGTAATTTCCTGCGATTACGTAGGTCTTGTATCGGCAAATGATGTCCCCGACAAATTTGCAAAAAGCGGATTTCATGCAACAAAAAGCGATATTGTTGACGCTCCGATAATTGACGAGCTTCCTATGACTCTCGAATGCAAGCTCATAAAATTCAATGAAGACGGAATATGCATAGGCGAGATAGTCAACGTATCCGCAGACGAAAAACTACTCACGGAGAGTGGCAAGATCGACGTCAAAAAGCTTGATCCGATCACATACGACAGCTGCTCTCATTCATATATAAGACTTGGTGAAAAAGTGGGACAGGCGTTCTGCGACGGAAAGAAAATATAGTACAAAATATGCTGTTGCTAAGCAACAGCATATTTTTTATTGACAGCCGCAGGGCTTATCGCTTCGTTTCATTTGTTGAGGAGTAGGGCTGCTCCCTATTCCGAATTCCTGTGTCGGGAAAGCCATGCATTTGAAAATATCACACGGATTTTCTTCGGAATGCGACATACATTCCTTATCGGGGACACTGTATTCGGACGCTTGGATGAGATACTGTGCCGGACGCACTATACGAACTACCGAAAATACGCCTATGGAAATCACGAGATTTCTGTTGCCCGAATCGGTAAGTTCTCCGTTAACGGTTCTTACTACGCCCTCGGGGATATCCGAGCAGCAGCAACAGCAATGGCATACGTTTTCATATTTTCTCTCAACTATTTTTGCATTTAATATTATAGGGTCAACCACCTCTACCACGGCGGTAGGCATATTGCCCTCACTACACGAAGGCTCGACGGGCGTATCGCAAAAGCTGCCAACTCCGTTACTCTTAAAAACATTGAGATTACTCTCGCCGCCGAAAAGGATAACATTCTTGTCAACAACCGCAACTCCGTCAAACTCCTGCGACCTGCCCTGTCCCATACAAGCCTCAAAGGTGACCTTGATGTAAAGTCTGATATTTACGCCGTAAAATCCCTTATTGAACGCTATGGGATCCACCGTGATATTGCTCCACGCAATGCAGGAGCTCTTTACTCTTATATTTCCCGTTCTTTCTATGATTTCATTACCGAAGCAGGTCAAAAACACCTGCACGTTTTCATAGCAATCCCTATCTCTGCACGAATCCAAAACTCGATTTGCCTCAATGCATACCGTTTCACGCGTGCCGCCCGTGCCCGAACAAGTAAATCTATTATCCGGCATATCCTTACCCTCCAAAAAAATTATAAGGAAGAAAATTCTTTCTTCCCTATCATATTATGCAAAATACGATGATTTGACAACACCTAAAACTGTTTTCTCATTCTTTGAAGCGCACCCTTTTCAAGACGGGATACCTGCGCCTGCGATATTCCGATTTTTTGTGCTATCTCGGTTTGCGTTTTGTTTTTGAAAAATCGCATATCTATTATCGAACGCTCCCTGTCGCTGAGCACTCTCATTGCCTCCGACAATGCTATTCTTTCAAGCCAAAGCTCATCTGCCGGCTCTGCGTCGCTCAATTGATCTATAACATATATGGAGTCACCGTTATCCGTATATACAGGCTCATAAAGGGATATCGGGGCGGCTATCGCCTCCATGGCACGGCTGACGTTTTTCTTGCTCTCACCGAGCTTTACCGCTATCTGATCTACGCTCGGCTCGTTCTCATTATCTCTCATCAGCTCCTCACGTGCGCTTAAAGCATGATATGCAAGATCACGTGTGGATCGGCTTATTCTAATTGAATTGTTATCCCGAAGATACCGTCTTATCTCACCTATTATCATCGGAACCGCATATGTTGAAAACTTAACGTCCAAATCGGTATTAAAATTATCAACCGCTTTAATGAGTCCGACACACCCAACCTGAAAAAGGTCATCAAGGCACTCGGCTCTTCCCGTGAACCTTTGAATCACGCTCAAAACAAGCCGTAAATTACCGTATATCAGCTCCTCGCGCGCATGCGCATCTCCGCACTTTGTTCTCGCCAACAATTCTTTCTTTTTTTCGTCGGACAGCACCCTAAGCTCCGACGTATTGACTCCGCATATCTCAACCTTACCGTAATACATAACACCTCCAAAAAGCAGAAGCTTATGCAAAAAGTATTGCCTGAGCCCAAACAGTGTTATTCACGCAAATCCGAGTAAAATATTCCAATTTAAAGTTTCATTTACGTATAAAAAAGAGTACCGTTATTTACGGTACTCTTTTTAGCTATATGTACTTATTCGATATCCTCAACTACGCTTTCCGGAGGATTTTCAAGCACGTGCGGATTTTCAAAAATCTTCTTCATCATTTTAAACGAGGATGCGTAATAATACCCGTCACAGATACGCTCGTCGGTAGTAACCTTCATTTCGATATATCTGTATTTTTGAACGCTTCCGTCATCGTCCATCTTAACTCCGTGCTGCTTAGCTCCGTAAGCAACAAATACGGGAAGATTTCCAAAGTCGTAAATATGGTGATAGATAGGTCTTATTCCAAGCGAGCCCATAGATGTAATTATCATTGAGCCGTGGAACGGCGAAAGATCCGTAATGAACTTAGGCAATATGCCATAGTAATCAAGCTTTTTAATAAACCAGATGAAAAATCTCATAAGGAATCTCGGAATATAATTAAGAACCTTTGCAAACTTATCAACACTGTTTGCGGTGTCCTCTCCCTTATTCTCCTCTATAACCTTATTAAATTTCTCGTAAACGTCATATACGGTATCGGTAGGCTCAAACTCAACCTTGATGCAAGCTTCCTCGGCATCAAGAGCCATCTTCTTTTTGATGGTCATAAGAACCTCGATATTGTTTCTCGCATATATTGTCTGTCCGCTGACGAATCTGTTGATTGCCGGTCTCTGCGAAACAACTCTTACATATGCGGCGATAATAACATGAAGAAGTGTGAAATTCTTTCTTCCGTCTCTTATCTGCTCTCGGCAGAACTTCTCCGCCTCCGTGATATCAAGCTTTTCAGTAAAGAAGTTTTGCGAATCGCTTCTTCTGGGCATGATAAACGGGGTAATCCTCAAAATAGGATCTATACTTCTGAGCTTTCTACCGTCTCTGCGGTCGCCGAGGCGACGCTTAATTTTCTTTTCAGACATTTTATTCTCCAATCTTTTGGGCTGATACACAGCCGAGGGTCCAAAATCAATATTCTGTTTTATGAATATTTATACTGCCACAGTCTTAGAACTTAACGGGTTTTTAGATTATATCATACTTTTTCTGTTTTGTCAAATGTTTTTTATTGGAAGCGATTTTTTGACATAAATTCATATTTTCTGCATAAAATTTCAAATTTTATCGTAAAGATTAATTTTATTGCTTCTTCTTATTTCTCGACTCCTTTATTCTTTTTTTAAGATTGCTCTTAAACTCTTTACTTTCGGAATAACGCTTCAGATGTTCCGTAATATTATGAGGCGTCTTAAAGGGAGAAAGCAAATGCGTCTTGATCTTCTCACGTGAAAGCTCCTCCTTGATTTCAGCCTTGAGTCCGTCGTAGCTGATAACGGAATGTATTTCCTTTGCAAACTTCTTTACCTTATTAAGAAGCTGGATAGAATCCACAAGGTCAAGCACAAGTATACCGTAAAACATTCCCATAAGGAATACCGCAATTATCAGCCAATGCAGATGTATAAACTTATTTACAAGCGAGTTTATAGGATCAAAAAGCAAAAAGTAAAAAAGTGCGCCCGCAACCGTCCATATAAGTGAGAAAAGCGGACATATTATTCCCTTATAGTTTCCCCATCTCGTGGAATAATCCCAGAGTCTTACCTTCATTCCCTTTATAAATATCAGACCGCCTATAAGCTCGATGAGCGTCATAAGCACTCCTATTCCGAGGGCGATAACAATATCAAACAGAAGCTTTGACGGAAAATACTCCTCAAACATCTTCATAAAATGTACAAATGTAAAAAGGCATACAACACCCGTTCCGTATATAGGCAGGTACGGTCCTCGCAAGAATCCGGGGTTTATCCATTTCTTCATAGAAACAAATCTTCTGAAAAAAAGCTCAACCACCCATCCGACAACGGAAAAAAGCATAAACAAAAATGCAATAATTATAAAATAAAGCATATTTACAGACATATATTTTACCTCCCTATATTATTTGCGCTCGAGTTCATCTCACATAACTGCTCTGAATTATTCGAACGCTTTTTCCTGTATTCACTCGGAAGCACGCCATATGCTTCCTTAAATGCAAGCGAAAATTTGCTTTGGCTCTCATATCCAACCTGTCCCGCAACATCGGATACGCTCATTTTACCGCCCTCCAAAAGCCTTGCGGCGAGCTCTATTCTATGCTGCCTTGTGTGTGCGGCAATGGAATCTCCGTACGTCTCCTTGAACACACGCTTGAGTGACGTCGGATTTATAAGAAAATGTCTTGAAAGTTCCTCGATAGTAATTCTCTCCGATATATGCTCCGAGAGATATTCATGAACCGACTCTGCAATATCTCTATCGGTAGCACCCGAAGATATCGCCTTTTGAGGACAGCTTATATCCATTATCTGCTCTATGCCGTCGTGGAGAAGTCCGCAAAGGTCACTGTTTGCCGCACTGTAATATACCTCCTTGCCATCACGTCTGCTCACAAGCAAGCCCGAATCACACATTATACGCAAATGATGCGAGACCGCCGGGCTTGACATATCAAGCATAGCGGCAATATTTATAACACACTCCTCGTCGTGACTCAATATCCAAAATATACGCAATCTCGTTATATCGGACAGTTGCTTAAAAACATCGGCCACCGAATTGAATTTGGCAATATCCGATGCACGCTTATGCATTCCCTCTGCATTTTTCTCTCCGTGCCAGTGCGGAAGCTCAAATCTTTCCATACATCCTCCTCTGTATTCTGTTCCTTTCGGAAATCAAATTATTCCTTTCGGAAATCAAGTACAAAATATTCTTGACTTTTTCTCTGCATTCATTATACTACAATTGCAACGATTAAACAAGTATTTAATTGAACTTTTTATGAACAAAGGAGAAATTTTATGAAAAAGATTTATACTATTGAAGTGGACTGTGCAAATTGTGCTCTTCTGATGGAGGAGGCTACCAAAAAGACAGACGGAGTTATCGGCGCTAATGTGAATTTTATGACTCAGAAAATGAGCGTTGAGTTTAAAGACGGTGCAGATATCAAATCGGTTATGAAGAATGTTCTCAAGGCTTGCAAAAAGGTAGAGCCGGACTGTGAGATAGAGCTTTAAGGTGATATTATGACTAAAAAGCAAAAAAAGATGCTTGTACGCATCATTATAAGTATTGTACTTCTCGTATTGCTTCAGTTGATTCCCATTGACGGAATACTTAAGCTTGTTCTCTATCTCATCGTATACCTCATAATCGGATACGACATATTAAGAAAAGCGTTCAAGGGTATCCTCAACAGACGATTTATTGACGAAAGCTTTCTTATGACAGTTGCCACGATAGGTGCATTCGCTCTTGCCATATACACTCGCAGCGGAGACTACCTTGAGGGCATTGCCGTTATGCTGTTTTATCAGATTGGAGAATGGTTTCAAAGCTATGCAGTCGGCAAAAGCCGAAAAAGCATCAGCACTCTTATGGATATTCGCCCCGATTACGCAAATATAGAATGTGATGGAAAGCTCGTACAGGTTGACCCGGACGAAGTAGAGATAGGAAGTATAATCGTTGTTCAGCCGGGCGAAAAAATCGCGATAGACGGCATAGTGATCTCGGGCAGCGGCACCCTTGATACAAGTGCGCTAACCGGTGAAAGCCTTCCCCGTGACGTAAAGAAGGGAGACAGCGTTATCAGCGGTTGCATCAATATGAACGGCGTTTTAAAAATAAAAACAGTTAAGCAATTCGGTGAATCTACAGTTTCAAAAATTCTCGATTTGGTTGAAAACGCAAGCTCCAACAAATCCCGATCTGAAAATTTCATATCACGTTTCGCTCGCATATACACCCCCGCAGTATGTATTTCCGCACTTGCGCTGACCATTATACCCCCGATATTCAGTCTTATATTCACGCAAAACGCCAACCTCGGAATATGGCTCTACCGTGCACTTACTTTTTTGGTAGTAAGCTGCCCATGCGCACTCGTTATCAGCATTCCTCTGAGCTTTTTTGCCGGTATCGGCGGAGCAAGCAGCAGCGGTATTCTCATCAAGGGCTCTAACTATCTTGAAGCATTGGCTGACGCCAAATATGTTGTCTTCGACAAGACAGGAACACTGACCCGCGGTACATTTGAGGTGAGTGAAATCAACTGTCAACCCGCGGATAAGGATAAAATCATAGAATATGCCGCACTTGCCGAATGTGCTTCATCCCACCCGATAAGCAAAAGTCTGCAAAAAGCATATGCCAAGGAAATAGACCGAACACGTGTTTCGGATATAAACGAAATAAGCGGTCACGGAATAAGTGCTTGCGTTGACGGAGTGAGCGTTGCTTGCGGTAATACAAGACTTATGGATATGTTGAAAATCAGTTGCCCGAATCATACAGGCATAGGAACTGTTGTTCACGTAGCTATTGACGGCAAATATTTCGGTAACATCGTAATATCAGACGTTGTAAAGCCGACGTCCTCCAAGGCGATATCAATGCTTAAATCCGCAGGAATAAAAAAGACAGTTATGCTTACGGGAGATTCCAAATCCGTTGCAAGCAAGGTAGCAGAGACTCTCGGCATCGACGAAGTGAGAGCGGAGCTTCTTCCCTCCGACAAGGTGGAAAAGCTTGAGAGTTTAATTGCCGAAAAAGATGAAAAGGATAAGCTTATTTTCGTAGGCGACGGTATTAACGACGCACCCGTTCTTACACGTGCGGACATAGGAATAGCAATGGGCGCTATGGGGTCCGACGCCGCCATTGAAGCTGCAGATGTAGTGCTTATGGACGACGATCCTATGCAGATAGTCAAGGCAATAAAAATATCGAAAAAATGCATTCGAATAGTAAGGCAGAATATCGTTTTCGCATTACTTGTAAAATTCGCCTGTCTTGCCCTCAGTGCCGTGGGCATTGCGAATATGTGGCTTGCCATCTTCGCCGACGTCGGCGTAATGGTGCTTGCCGTATTGAATGCCGTTCGTGCATTAAGAGTAAAAAATCTGTAATAAAACAAATATAGCGAAGAGATTTCATCTGAAATTTCTTCGCTATATTTTTATCATCTTCTTTTAACTATATCAACGAGCTGATCATATTCTTCAAGGCTCGTCTGTCCCATAACAACACGTTCACGTGTATGGCTGAGGACGGTAGTCATATCTCTCTTGACTATCTCTCCGACCTTTTCGCTTGTAAAATCATCGGACATAATGATATCCTTTATTTCATCAGTCAATACCATAATCTCAAATACGCCAACTCGTCCGAGATATCCCGTATTATTGCAATACGGACAGCCGACAGCCTCGTATATTTCGACAGGCTCGCTAAGTTCAAGAATATCCATTTCCGCAGGATTTGTCATCTTCGCTCTCTTACATTTCGGGCAGAGCTTACGCACAAGTCTCTGAGAAATCGCACCGAGAAGCGAGTCGGCAACAAGATACTTGGGAATTCCCATATTTATAAGTCTTGTTATAACGCCTGCCGCATCGTTAGTATGTATGGAGGAAAGCACAAGGTGTCCTGTAATAGCGGCTCTTGTCGCTATTTGAGCAGTCTCCTCGTCGCGTATCTCACCTATCATTATAACGTTAGGGTCCTGACGCAAAAAGCTTCGAAGTGCCGCGGCAAATGTAAGATTTGCCTTTGGGTTTACCTGCACCTGATTTATTCCGACTATCTCATTCTCTACGGGGTCCTCTACCGTCATAATATTGGTATCCTCTTTTGCAAGGTAACGCAGAAACGCATAAAGTGTAGTCGATTTACCGCTTCCCGTAGGACCTGTAAGCAGGATAATACCGTGGGGACGCGTGATCATACTCATAATAAGCTCTCTTTGCTTGTCGGAAAATCCGAGTGACGATATATCGCTTGAGCTGAAATCGCGGCTGTATATACGTATTACTATCTTCTCACCGTGAATTGTGGGAATGGTCGAAACACGGAAATCATAGGGCGTTCCCTCAATGTTAAGGCTTATCTTACCGTCCTGAGGTACTCTGCGCTCCGCTATATTAAGCTCGGACATTATCTTATATCTCGCCAAAATAGCGGGATATATCTGCGGCGAAAGCTCATCTATCTTTTGAAGCTTACCGTCTACACGAAAACGAACAAATACAGTCTTTGAAAAAGGCTCGATATGTATATCACTCGCACCTCGTGTAATCGCATCAATAAGAATAGAATCGCAAAGCTTGATAACGGGTGCGTCGATCGGTGCATCCGGGTCAACGTCGTCATTCACGGAGTCATTCTTGATATACTCATTCATAACCTCGTCCTGCTGGATTTTGTTATTGCTGTAATCAAGAATTCTCTTCATTTGAGAGGGGGGGCTGATTATAAATTCAAGCTTTTTTGCTCCGTAGCCTATCAGCTCGTGAAGCTCCTCTATTCTGAAGGGATTTGAGCACAAAACGGTTAACACATCCCCCTTTTGCTCAAAGGGCACGCCCTGATATTCAAGCAATATATCACGTGGATACTGCTTAACAAAATCAAGACTTATCTCGGAAAGCTGACAAAATCTGTACTCAAGTCCGAGAAATCCGGCAAGTGCACGGTAAATTTTCTCCTCTTCCGCATATCCGTCGTTTATAATCTGTGTATACACGGGGATGCTCAAGGCATCTGCCTTAAATCCGCAGTTCTTTGCAACATCCTCGGGTAAAATCACTTCATCAATAAGATACTGTGTAAATAATCTGTTAAATATCATTCGGACTCCTTATCATCCAACGGCATTCATCATAGACATCATGGGAACGAGAACGGAGAGGATAACCAACATAACAACTCCGCCGAGCATTATTATCGCCATAGGCTCTATTGCCGCCACTGCCTTTGCTATGCTCGATTCTACCTGCTCGTCGAAATATGAGCTTGTAGATTCAAGCACTTCCTCTATATTGCCGCTCTTTTCACCGACATTTATCATTTCCGTAAGCATCGACGGGAACAATCCCGTTGCTGCGATTGAGGGAGCGATTCTTCTTCCACGCTTGACCTCTTCAATGGTATAATCGAATTTTCTCGTAAAGACCTCATTACCGAGCATCTTTTTGAGATTTTCGAGAATATCTATCATATTCATTCCGCTTTCAAGCAAAATTATAAATGCCCTTGAAAAGCGTGCCGTTATCAAATTCTTCTGAACCGTGGAAATCAAGGGAAGCTTAAGAGCCAATACGTCCTTTACGTATCTTCCCTTCTTAGTTTTGAAAAACATTACTATCGCAAAGACGATCGCCGCAGTTGCGGGAAGAATAATGAAGAAATAATTTTGCAGGAATTTGGATATTCCCATAACCACCTGTGTAATCTTAGGCACTTCACCGCCGAGCTCGTTAATAGTAGACTCAAACTGCGGCAAAATAACAAGACACAAAAATATTACAACAATTATAACCATTGCGACAAGCAAGCAGGGATATACCATCGCACTTGACGCTTTTTTCTTTATTTTGCGGTCATTTTCATAATAGTCAGCCATATTCGTAAGCACCTTGTCAAGAGATCCCGATGCCTCGCCTATGCTTACCATACTGATAAAGAATCGAGGAAACACCTTCGGATGTTTTGCAAACGCATCGGAAAGCAAAACTCCCGATTCAACGTCGAGATAAACCGTTTTCAAAACGTTTCTGAACGGAACGCTGAATTTCTGATTATGAAGATTGTTAAGGCAATCGCTTATCGGTATTCCCGCCTTAAGCATTACCGAAAACTGTCTGAAAAACGTTATTACCTCATTGAACTTAATCTTACTGCTTACAGCAAAAAATTCGTTCTCCTTTTCCTCCTTTACAACGGAAAAACTAAGCATATGTATCTGGTCCTGACGGATCGTAGCACGAAGGCTCACCTCATCGCTCGCTTCTCGCAAAACGGTTTGATGCTGACCCGAGGAGTTTATAACCTTACACTTGTATAAAGGCATTAAATCACCATCCTCAAATAAAATTCCATTAATTTTTCACCGTATATAAGCATAATTCCTATACCCAAAAGTAAATACGGTCCAAACGCTATCTCCGCCTCACGCTCGCTCCTTGAGGCTCGTATTTTGATTATCTCTATCACGGAGCCGAGGAGAGTCGAAATCAAGATAGCGATAAGCAACGGAAACGCTCCTGTCGCAAGTCCGCCTATTCCTACAATCCAAACATCCCCAGAGCCGAGAGCATCCTTTCCGAGCATAAGGCGTGCCACAAGCTTAACAGCTCCGAAAAAACCGAAGCCGAGAGCCGCACCGCCGATATGATTCCAAATATTCGAATCAAACACAACAATACGGTAAATTGCAATAAAGGCTGCGACAACTCCGAATATAACAAGAGTTACGTTATATATATCGTGGGTTTCGTAATCTATATCCGCCATTATCACAAACAGAAACACAAGCATCATAAGCGCTATAAATATCGGCATATTCTCAAGAGATTGACCGTATTCCAAAAAGGCGCACATAAATCCGAGCCCTCCGAGAATTTCCGTCAAAAGCGACATAACGCCTATCTTTGCTTTGCAGTAACGGCATTTTCCGCCGAGAATTATCCAAGAAAATATCGGAATATTATCATATGCCTTGATATGCTTTTTACAGTTCGGACAATAAGAATCCGGCTTAACTATTGACAAGCCCTTGGGCACGCGGTATGCCACCACTCCGCCGAAGCTTGCAAAGACGGCACCGAAAATAAATGCAAATATCGAAAGAAAAATTTTAATTCCGTGCATAATTTACTCCCTGTGGTGTATTAGGCTCCGAAGTTTGCACTATCGGAGTCGAAAATCCCGGCTTATCCTGAAGCTCGGACACTGATTTCTTTGCATAGGTATAATAACCGAATATCAAATTAAAGGCAGTTGTGATAGTAACCGTCATAACAAGACAGAGTATCATTACAACAGCAAGCACGTATCCCTTTTGCTTATTTTTTTTCATTGGCTTGCTCCTCCTCTGCATTCGTCAAGTTCGCGCTTGACGTACCGCAATTCAGATCTTTAATAAAAACTTTTTTTTCATCAAAATCGGAAATTCGATTAATGATAAGTTCACCATTTTCATTAATAGTATATTTGATTAAATATTTAGCGTTCTTTAAATCGCCTGAATCGCTTGAATCGCTTATTTGTATAATGTTAAAGTCGGAGCCAAGGTATTTTGTATTTTTCTCATCGTTAAAATGCTTAACTCCGTACATCTCCCATTCGTACTTTAAGTCGTAGCACACCATTTCGAGACGAACGTACTCCTCCTGCCTTACGGTAACTCTCTTCATTCCGAGAAACGAAGAAAAAAGTGCAAGTGAAATGATTGTGAATACCGCAATCGAAACTATTACCTCAACAAGCGTAAGTCCTTTTTGGCTTTTTTTCATAGTAATCTACACTCGACCTCGCAAGGCTCCTTTCTAAAAAGTTATCAGGATTTGGGCACCAAGCCTCTCTCCGACGCAAGATCGTCAAGAAGCTCGTATGCTCCCTCGTATCTGAACGCCGTTGCTATTCTATAAAGGCAGGGCGTGGTATCAAATCCGCGACGCTTTGTAAGTGCGCACGGATAACGTGAGCTGATATATTTTTTGGGATTCAGGGGCAGATACAGCATTACTCTCGAATCTCTGATATCCATTTTGGCGTAAATATCGGAATCAATGTGAAAGACCGCGCATTGCTCGGTAACTCGACACTTCATACCCGTATAATTAAGGAGAGTCTTTGAAAGTGCGTCATATCTCGTACGAACGACCGTTCCCGCGTCTCCGTATCTTTGCGAAAAGAGCGTCTTATCATCATCGTAATTCTCCGTATCGACCTCAAGTCCGTCCACTGCCTGCGTTGCCGCCTCTGCAGCATCGTGTGAGATTCCCTGCTCCTCAGCCGCATCGGGCTCACCGAGTTTCGGAATTCCGATGTCTATCTTCACGAGTCTGTCGGAATTTACACCGTAATGCGTTATTTTAAGCTTTTCAAATTCAAGCTCGTGCTTAGCTGCGACAAGAAAGAATTTCTGTCTTATCTCCTCATCACGCTCAAATTCGAAATCGAAGCTTGTAATAAGATTCGAATCGGATACAAGTATCAAGCTACAGCAGTTAGACTTAATGTCAAAATACACATAGCAACCGTCGTTATCCAGCGATTCAAAGAGATACATTCCGTAAATTTTGAGTTCAACAAGATCCGTTGAAAGCTGTTTTGCAATGCTTGCAAAGGAATCAACTATCGCATTCGGTACAAAGTATGTATTATATGTATATCCAACGCCGCGTTTGTAAGAATTTGTGACCGTAAGATATTTATCCTTATCAAATCGTGATTTTATTTCCTTGGAATACAAATATCCAGCATAAATCGACTGCTTGGTCGGTATTGAAACAGTATTTTTATACACCTCTCTGCATCTTAAGAGAAGCATTATAGACGGCATTTTGGATATGCCGAGTTTAGTCATTTCAAATTTTATTCTTTCAACAAGCGGTTCGGTATGTACGATAACCCCGTCATTAACGAGATAATCCTCGAGAGCTATTGTAAACTCCTTTACCTGCTCACTCTTCTTTTCGGGAAAAGATATTTTAAGATATCCCTTGCCGAAATTACAATATTCAAAAATGCACTGACTGCGAGCCATTATTCTCCTCCGTTTTCTGCCGATAGAATTTCTTGCGATGAAATTCCAAGCGTAAATACATATTCCGCGTTTTCGTATTCTAACTTACACTTTACAAAATAAAGTTCTGTATCTGTATCTTTGCCTTTTTTTGTGTATATCTTAAAATATTTAAGCTGAGTATCGCTGATGATAACCTTTGTACCGTTATCCTCATTGACTATATTACCGTTTTCAAGTTTAACCGCAGCTAATTTTTTATTTATTTCATCTTTATTTGCATCCTTAACCAGGCCTCGAAGATATGTCTCGATATTTTGAACCTCCATAAGCTCCTCGGACTTGTGTATAAGATCACCCGACGAAGTTGCAATAAAAACAAAGGTCGTGCCTATGGCAGTCATAATTATTGCGGATATCGCAATAACGACAAGAACCTCAACCAGGGTAAATCCACGTTTTTTTGTCATAGGTCAGCCTCCTCTCAATCAAATACGGATAAAAACAAGTACGGCGAGGAGATGACACGGTCATCACCTCGCTGATACCTATTGTTTATCTAATTTATTATAACACCACAAGCACGCATTGTCAATACTTTTTTCACTCCGTCTTAGAGCGTAATTCTATCTTTTTTACATTTTATTAACATCAAAATCAATGATATCGGGGCGACTCGTACAATACCGAGCCGCCCCCAACCTCAATCAGGTTCTTTTATCGAATTTTTCGCCGCATTTAACGCAGGTCAATGTAATCTTACCTTTACCCTTAGGTACCCTGAGCCATGTTTTACATTTCGGGCAACGGTAAAATCTATGTGTTTTTCTCTGCTGCCATCTTGTTTTGCTCATTTTAACGGCGCTGAGATATTTTCTGTTCTCACTTACCCGTTTATAAATATTTTTCGAAAGAATGCGGAACCAGGCATAGCCTAAAAGCGCATACGTGATGATACAAAAGATTATTTTAACTACGCCTCTCGGGCAAAATCCGTAAATAAGGAACGTCACTATCGAAGCGATAACGGAAATCTTGGCAAGATTGTCAAATCCGTTTCTGCCATAGAAAAACATTCTTATCTTTCCTGATAATTTACTGAAAAAATTTCGCATTGTTATCTCCTATTACTCCGAACGAAGTGCTATTACGGGATCCTTCTTGGAAGCCGTTTTTGCCGGGAACAATCCGGCGATAAATGTCAGCGCCATACTGATAAGAACAAGTATAACGGCCGGTGCGATCTCAAGAACAGCCTTAAGCTCGGCAATTCCCGTAAGTGAGTAAAGTATGATATTTATTATCACTATAAGCCCGAGCGAGCAAACGATACCTATCATACCGGAGACGAAGCCCACGAACAGCGTTTCCGCATTGAAAACACGTCCTATATCACGCTTGGATGCACCGATAGCGCGCAGTATTCCGATTTCTTTTGTACGTTCAAGAACCGAGATATACGTGATAATTCCTATCATTATCGAGGAAACGACAAGGGATATCGCAACGAATGCGATAAGCACGTACGAAATCGCATCTACAATGGTTGTAACGGAATTCATAAGAATCGCAACGGTATCGGTATATGTGATCTTATCGTCATCGTCACTCTGCATATTATTGTACTGCTCGATCAGTGCGGCTACCTTTTCCTTAGCCTCGAAATCCTTGGGATAAATCGATATCGCCGTCGGATTGCTCATATCAATGTATCCGAGACGCTCAAGGTTTCCGCTGTACGTGTTTTCGGTTACTCTGTCCTTATTAACGTATTCGAGTATCTTGTTTATTATGACAGTCGCCGTATCCGACGGATATTTATCGAGGATATCCTTAACAAACGGAATATCGTCTATCGTAAGTCCCATGGAATCGAATCTGATTCCGGTGAACATATCCACCTCGTTATTAGACATCTGTGCCCTAACTACATCGCTTTTATTCCCGTTTGAAATAACCGTTTCACGAAGGTCGGACATATATCCTATCGTACCTATATTCGACATTGCCATAGAATCGTTCTCGGGACGCACTATACCTACTATTTTAAGACCGAGAGCATTTTCAAGACGTTCGTTAAGTATAGCCTGATCCTCTTCATTGCTTGTGTCAAGCTCTCTTATCTTATCGTCCTCAAGCACAAAATGATCGCTGTCAAGAAGTATCTTGAACTCAAAATCGTATATTTCGTCAAAGGTATAGCTCGTAGACTCTATAACATAGGTATTTTCCTTACCCGTAAGATATGATTCCATTGCATGCTTCATATATTCCTCAAGCTCCGCCGCATCGCGTATGCCGAGAATATAGAGAGAATAGTCGGATATCTGATTACTCTCGTTAACTATCAAAACTATCTCGTTCTGATTTTCGGGATATCTTCCGTCAACAAGCGTGTAATCCTTAGCAATGGCTTCTGTATTTCCCGTCAACTCAGTCCAACCTGTAACGCTGCCCATAGTACCCATCATAGAGCTCATATACTTAACCATTTCCATGGACTGTCCTGTCATTCCCATATTAGAGAACAGATCGGTCATTCCCTTTGAGCTGTTTTTATACGTACCGTCATCCTGACGGAGATAGGTGTTCAATTCTAACGGATACGAATATTTGATATCAGTACAATATTCATAAAATTCCGGAGTCGATTCTATATATTTTTTGAATTTTGCAAGGTCGTTTTTGGATACAGACGTTGTCATACTCGTCATAAGAGATGTCATTATATCACTCGAATAGACCTTATTGGGATCCTTTGGAGCAGACGAGCCCGAGCTTTGCATCAAGGAAGCCATCATTGACGATGTATCCATAGAGCTTTGCTGAATCTGTATCGGATAAGACGACATTGTGCTTTCCTCTATCGACTTTATATATGCGTTAACGCCTGTCGATACCGATAAAATGAGTGCGATACCGATAATACCTATCGAGCCGGCAAAGGAAGTAAGGAATGTTCTTCCCTTTTTGGTCATAAGGTTATTAAACGAAAGTGAGAGAGCCGTAAAGAACGACATAGAGGACTTTTTCCTCTTTCTCGCATTTTCACGCTTTATCTGAACCTCGGTCTTTTCGACATACTCCACCTTACCGTCAAAGGGATCGGTATCGTCGACAAGATTTCCGTCACGCAGGCGTATTATTCTCGTCGAATATTGCTCCGCGAGCTCGGGATTGTGAGTTACCATTACAACAAGGCGATCCTTAGCAATCTCCTTGAGAAGCTCCATTACCTGAACACTCGTCTCGGAGTCAAGCGCACCCGTAGGCTCGTCGGCAAGCAAAATATCGGGATTGTTTATCAAGGCTCTCGCAATCGCAACTCTCTGCATCTGACCGCCCGAAAGCTGATTGGGACGCTTGTGTATGTGGTTTTTAAGTCCGACCTTATCGAGTGCCGCAATGGCTCTCTTTTTTCTTTCATTCTTCGATATACCGCTGAGAGTCAAGGCAAGCTCAACATTCGAGAGTATCGTCTGGTGAGGAATGAGGTTATAGTTCTGGAAGATAAAGCCTATCGAGTGGTTTCTGTATGTATCCCAATCGCTGTCCTTGTAGTCACGCGTGGATACACCGTTGATAACAAGGTCTCCGCTTGTATACTGATCGAGACCGCCGATAATATTGAGCATAGTTGTCTTTCCGCATCCCGACTGACCGAGAATCGAAACAAACTCGCTCTCTCTGAACTTAAGGCTTATTCCCTTAAGCGCTTCAACGGCATTTTCTCCCTTTCCGTAAGTTTTTTTAATATTAATCAGTTCTAACATTAATTCACCTGCTTTTAATTCGTCTGATTTCTTTTCGCTTATATTTTACCATTATTTTGTTTGTTATGCAATAGCATAAAACGATTTTATCCTATATTATGTTACAACTTCAACCTTAAAAATTCCTTAAAATGTTCAATTTGTAAAAAACGAATATTATAATTTTGTCATAAGTGACAAAAATAACAATATATTGATTTTTCTCTTGACTTGGACACTATATATAGTTATAATTAATGTGTCGAATTTTATCATCGTTATATATAAATTTCAAGAAAAACAAGGAGGAAAATATGAAAATAATCAAAAGAAACGGCTCCGAAGCAGTATTTGACGCCAACAAAATAGTAATTGCCATATCCAAGGCAAACTCAAGCGTTGTTCCGAGCGAAAGAATGAGTGAAGAGCAAATCAGCAAAATAGCAAGGGACGTCGAGGACGCCGCAGCTAATATGAACCGTTCGATGAACGTTGAGGAAATACAGGATATGGTCGAGGATCAAATCATGAATCAACGTGCTTTTGAAGTGGCAAGAAGATACATTACATACAGATACAACCGTGCTCTCATAAGAAAGTCAAACACCACCGACGAACAGATCCTCAGCCTCATAGAATGCAACAACGAGGAGGTAAAGCAAGAAAATTCAAACAAAAATCCCACTGTTAACAGTGTACAGCGCGATTATATGGCAGGAGAGGTCAGCAAGGATATCACGAAGAGAATATTGCTTCCCTCAGATATAGTCGAAGCACATGAAAAGGGCTTGATTCATTTTCACGATTCGGATTATTTTGCACAGCATATGCACAACTGCGACCTTGTAAATCTTGAGGATATGCTTCAGAACGGAACAGTTATCAGCGGAACTATGATCGAAAAGCCTCACAGCTTTTCCACCGCATGCAATATCGCAACGCAAATAATAGCGCAGGTCGCATCATGTCAATATGGCGGTCAGTCGATAAGCCTGGCTCACTTGGCACCGTTCGTTGACGTCAGCCGCAAGAAAATACGCATGAGAGTAGAGGAAGAGCTGAGGGAGATTTGCGCCGACGTTACGGAAGAAAAGATAGACAAAATTACAGAGGAGCGTCTGCTTTCGGAGATAAGAAGCGGAGTTCAGACTATACAGTATCAGGTTGTAACTCTTATGACTACAAACGGACAAGCTCCCTTCGTTACGGTATTTATGTATCTCAACGAGGCAAAGAACGAACGTGAGCGTGCGGATCTTGCACTCATAATCGAGGAGACCTTGAAGCAAAGATATAAGGGCGTTAAAAACGAGCAGGGCGTATGGGTAACGCCCGCCTTTCCGAAGCTCATTTACGTTCTTGAGGAAAACAATATACATAAGGACAGCCCGTACTACTATCTTACCGAGCTTGCCGCCAAATGCACGGCAAAGCGAATGGTTCCCGACTATATCTCCGAAAAAATAATGCTTGCGAGCAAAATCGACAAAAACGGAGAGGGTCATTGCTATACCTGTATGGGATGCAGGAGCTTCCTTACGCCTTATGTGGATGAGAACGGCAAGTCCAAATATTACGGAAGATTCAATCAAGGCGTCGTAACCGTAAATCTTATTGATATCGCACTCTCCGCAGAGGGAAATATCGATAAATTCTGGGAAATATTCGACGAGAGAATGGAGCTTTGCCACAGAGCTCTTATGTGCCGCCATGAGCGTCTTGAGGGTACACTGTCCGACGCTGCGCCGATCCTTTGGCAGCACGGTGCTCTTCTCCGCCTTAAAAAGGGCGAGAAGATAGACAAATATCTTCACGGAGGATATTCCACTCTTTCTCTCGGATATGCCGGACTTTGGGAATGCGTTTTCGCACTCAACGGCAAAAAGCTTACCGAGCCCGAGGGTGAAGCTCTCGGACTTGAAATAATGGAAAAGCTTAACGAATATACAAGCAAGTGGAAAACGGACGAAAATATCGACTATTCCCTTTACGGTACTCCGCTTGAGAGCACGACGTACAAATTTGCAAAATGTCTGCAAAAAAGATTCGGTATCATTCCCGGCGTTACCGACAAATCCTATATAACAAACAGCTATCATGTACACGTTACGGAAGAAATAGACGCATTTTCAAAGCTTTCTCTCGAAGCAAAATTCCAAGCTCTCTCACCCGGAGGCGCAATATCCTACGTAGAGGTTCCGAATATGCAAAGCAATATCGACGCCGTTCTTTCCGTTATGAAATTCATATACAATAATATTATGTATGCCGAGCTTAACACAAAGAGTGATTATTGCCAGAAGTGCGGCTTCGACGGTGAGATAGAAATTGTTGAGGACAAGGACGGAAAGCTCATTTGGAGATGCCCGAATTGTCACAACGAGGACCAAAGCACTATGAATGTCGCCCGCAGAACATGCGGTTACATCGGCACTCAGTATTGGAATCAGGGCAGAACACAGGAAATAAAGGAAAGAGTTCTTCATCTGTAAGAGCTTGACGGAATATTTTATGAACTATGCATTGATACGTGAAAATGACATTGCAAACGGCAAGGGCGTCCGAACAACCCTCTTTGTAAGCGGATGCAGGCATCATTGCAAGGGATGCTTCAACCCCGAGGCTTGGGATTTCTCATACGGAAGCCCATTCGGGGAAGCGGAAATTTTAAGAATAATCGAAGCAAGCAAGCCCGACTACATAGACGGCCTGACGCTTCTCGGAGGAGAGCCGTTTGAGCCGGAGAACCGAGAAGCCCTTGCCCGTCTTCTCGAACGCTTTCACACAAGCCTACCAAGCAAGAGCGTTTGGTGCTACACCGGATTTTCCTTTTCGGAGCATCTTCTTCCGTTGGCGCTTGACGGCGATGAGAGCATTATGAGTATGCTGAAGTATATCGATGTGCTTGTCGACGGCAAATTTGTGGAAGAATTAAAAAGCTATGCCCTTATATTCAGAGGCTCTTCAAATCAAAATATAATCGACGTAAAAGCCTCACTTAATAACAAAAAGCCAATTTTGCTCGACGGAGTATGGGAAAGGCACGGAGAAAAAATATGAACGATGATATAAGAAAAGGGGTCGCTGCTCTGCTCGAAAATGATATTTCGGGTCACGGAACGGATCACATAGACAGGGTAGTTCGCCTGTCACTGAGTTTTGCCGAAGCCGAGGGGGCGAACGCCGAAATTACAGAGCTTATCGCTCTTCTTCACGATGTAGATGACTATAAGCTGTTCGGCACGGCAGGTGCAGTCGATCTTCCGAATGCACGCCGTATTATGGAAAATGTCGGGATAGACGCAAGTATTCAAAAAAATGTTTTGTCGGAAATAAGACGCATAGGATTTAACAAGGCGCTTAACGGAATCCGTCCCGAATCCATTGAGGGAAAAATAGTATCCGACGCCGATATGTGCGACGCGCTCGGAGTAAACGGTGTCTTAAGAGCATACCGTTACAGCATAAAAGACGGCAAACCATTTTTCGACAGAAAATCATTTCCGATTGAAAATATGACTTCGGAAATATATAAAACTCATGATGCCGACAGCACGGTATGCCACATATTCGAAAAAATATTAAAGCTTAAGGATATGATGCTTACGGATGCAGGACGGGCAGAAGCACTCTCCCGCCACGAAATAGTACTTTCGATGCTACATCATCTTTTCGAAGAAGAAAATGCCGATGAATGGATTGAATACTTAAAAGAAAAACACGGTTGACATATGTCAACCGTGTTTTTCTTATTGTAATCTATCAGTCAAGCTCTTTTTTACCTGTATAAAGCTCGTAATATCTTCCTTGCTGCAAAAGAAGCTCATCGTGAGTTCCCCTCTCGACTATTTCTCCGTGCTCAAGCACCATAATAGCGTCGGAATTCCTTACTGTTGAAAGTCTGTGTGCTATAACGAACGTTGTTCTGTTCTGCATCAGTCTGTCCATACCGTGCTCTATATGACGCTCTGTTCTCGTATCAACGGAGCTTGTTGCCTCATCAAGCACAAGTATGGGAGCTTTTGAAAGCGCCGCACGCGCTATATTGAGAAGCTGACGCTGACCCTGCGAAAGGTTAGCACCGTCGCCCTTGATTACCGTATTGTATCCATCGGAAAGTCGCATAATAAAGCTATGCGCGCTTGCTGTCTTTGCTGCCGCAATAACCTCTTCATCAGTTGCGTCAAGACGTCCGTAACGGATATTCTCCATAACGGTACCCGTAAACAGATGCGTATCCTGAAGCACCATTGCAATGTTTTTACGCAAGAATTCAAGATTATATTCCTTGATATCCACGCCATCGATCGTTATCGAGCCGGATTCGATATCATAAAAGCGGTTAAGAAGGTTAGTGACCGTTGTCTTACCTGCTCCGGTGGAGCCGACAAACGCTATCTTCTGACCGGGATGCGCATAGAGCGAAATGTTTTTAAGAATGGTTTTATCCGGTGTATATCCGAATGTGACGTCCTTGAGAGTTACGTCTCCGTGTATGGTCGTCTTGCTCTCGTCAAGCTCTCCTCCCTTGTCCTCGGGCTCTCTGTCCATAATTCCGAATACACGCTCCGCACCCGCAAGAGCCGCAAATATTGTGCTCATCTGCTGGGAAATCTGATTTATGGGCTGTGAAAACTGTCTCGAATATCCGACAAAAACGGAAAGTCCGCCAACGTCGAATCCCGAAAGCACGCAAAGCAGTCCGCCTATTCCGGCAACGCAAGCGTAGCATATCTGGCTCGTATTTCCGAGAATGGGTCCCATAATTCCGCCGAAGAACTGTGCACGGAACTGCTTTTCACGCATATCGGCGTTGAGAGATTCAAACTCCTCAATACAAACATCCTCGTGATTGAATACCTTAATTACCTTTTGACCCGATACCGATTCCTCGATATATCCGTTTATAGCGCCGAGAGCTGCCTGCTGACCCACATAATATTTTGAGGATCTCTTTGCAATCTCACCGGCAAAATAAAGAATAAGCGGAATAAACGCAAGCGTGATAAGCGTCAACCATATATTGGTATATATCATCATCGCAAGTGTACCTATAAGTGTAATAGTTCCCGAAATAAGATTTACAACGGTATTATTAAGCATCATATCGATATTATCTATATCGTTTGTAAATCGGCTCATTATCTCACCGTTACTGTCATTGTCGAAAACTCTTACGGGAAGCTTCTGTATCTTCGCGAAAAGGTCGTTTCGAAGATTTTCGATGGCATTCATTGAAACGGAAAGCATAATTCTCGACTGAACATAGCTCGATACTATTCCGAGCAGATATACAACGGCAATTACAGTCAAAATCAGCGCAAGATATTCCATAGGCTCACTGAATGTAATGCCGAGAAACGTAAGATCACTCTCACCTACAAGAGCATTGATTACGGGACGCAAAATATATGCACCGGTAAGTGATGACAGAGTCGTAAACAGCATACAAACAAGAACAAGAATAAGTCTGAATTTATATTTTGCTATATAAGAAAGCAAGCGTGAAACTGTTTTTTTGGTATTTTTCGGCTTTCCTTTGGGACGTACTCCTCTGCCCGGACCTCTTCCGGGGCCACCCATCATAGGACCTTTTTTGGTATCGGAGGGTCTGCCGCCGTATTGCTTTTGAAGCTCTTCAAGTTTTCTTGCAGCCATTATTTATTCTCCTCCTTTTTATCCATTTGTGAATAATATATCTCCTGATATGTCTCATTGTGCTCAAGCAGATATTCGTGTGTTCCGACTCCGGTAATTTTACCCTCATCGAGCACGATTATCTCATCGGCGTCCTTAACGGAGTTTATTCTCTGTGCGATTATTATCTTTGTCGATCCGTCAAGGCTGTCTCTGAACGCCTCTCTTATTCTTGCCTCAGTTGCCATATCAACTGCACTTGTAGAGTCGTCAAGTATAAGCACCTTCGGCTTTTTGAGAAGCGCACGGGCTATGCAAAGTCTCTGCTTCTGACCACCCGATACATTCGTGCCTCCCTGACCGAGATCCATATCATATCCGTCCTTGAAGCTTGTAATAAATCCGTCAGCCTGCGCATAATCCGCCGCCTCACGAACCTCATCCATTGTTGCTTCACCGTTACCCCAACGAAGATTGTCCACAATGCTTCCCGAAAAAAGAACATTCTTCTGAAGCACCATTCCGACGCCCTCGCGAAGATCATAGAGAGGATAATCCTTTACGTTAACACCGTCAATAAGAACCTCACCCTCGTCGACATCGTAAAGACGCGGTATCATCGATACAAGCGTTGTCTTACCCGATCCGGTTGAGCCGATTATACCTACCGTATCACCTGCGTTTATCTTTATATTAATGTTATCGAGAACCTTTTCCTCGCTATCCTTATAGTAACGGAAAGAAACGTTTCTGAATTCTATCTCACCATGCTCAACGGTATGATGCTGACCTCCCGTCGGATTAACTATATCGACTTCTTCATTCATAACCTCACCTATTCTCTTAGCCGATGCCATAGATCTGGAGAACATCATAAACAGCATAGTTACCATCATAAGCGAAGAAAGGATCTGAATGATATAGGTAACAAATGAAGAGAAATCGCCCGTGGTCATATTTCCGCCGATAAGCTGCTTTCCGCCGAACCAATATACTGCGATGGAGGTTGCATTCATAACAAACGTCATTACGGGAGAAAGAAGTATCATATTTTTCATTGCCGTGCCCGCAGTATTCTTAAGGTCGATATTTGCATCTTTGAATTTTTTCTCTTCAAGATCTTCTCTTACAAACGATTTTACAACACGTACATTTGTAAGATTTTCCTGTACAGTTGAGTTAAGTCCGTCTATCTTTGTCTGCATCTTTCCGAAGAGAGGAAATCCTCTGACAACTATAAATGCTATTGCGCAAAGAAGAACGGGTATCGAAACAAGGAGCACTACCGAAAGCGACGGGCTGAGATTTATTGCCATTATCAAAGCGCCGATAAGCATTCCCGGCGAGCGGAAGAACATTCGCAACATCATATTTATAAAGTTCTGAAGCTGCGTAACATCATTTGTAAGTCTTGTTACAAGAGATGCGGAGCTGAATCGGTCAATGTTCGAAAAAGAAAATGTCTGAATCTTTTTATAAACGTCGGCACGCAGATCTGCTGCAAAATTCGTTGACGCCTTTCCGCCGAAATATGCACCTCCTACGCCTCCGATCATCATCAATATAGCGGTCATTATCATACCGACCATTATAGCGACTATGAAATATGCGTTATTTCCTATTTTATCATAAAGCCAAAGAATGGCTCCCGGTATTTTTTCGGTCTTTCCGTCTATTCCGAGGTCTATGATATACGCAAGAAGTCTCGGCATAAGCACCTCACCTATAACCTCCACTATCATACACATCGGACCGATAATAAAATACGGAAGATACGGCTTTATATACTTCCACCAATCAATAGTTTTTGTTTTTTTCATTTTAATCCTCCCTACCTATTTACTTACTTTTTTCAAGCAATCTTTCCTTCATCATATCCAAATACCGATTTAATTTTTCGATATCCTCATCTGTAAAATCGGAAAACGCAAATGCGTCCGTTTCACTGAATATAGCGTGTGAATTCTCCACGATTTTTCTTCCCCGAGCGGTTATGGAAATATTATTAAATCTTCCGTCACTCGCTATATTTTTCCTCTTTATATAGCCCTCGGATTCAAGAGTTTTGAGTGAGCGTGCCACGGCTGCCGAGCTTATTCCGAATCTCTCCGCGATCTGCTTTTGAGAGTCTACCTCGCCCTTCTCTGCAATATACATAAGAAGGTGGTGTTGACTGTGATGTATCCCCATACTCGAAATATTCTTTTCGACAATGCATCTGTGCAGCTTGCTGACATAGATCATCTTATGCATCGTAGTCTTATATGCTTCCGAGCTTTCTTGCTCCATTTTACACCTCCGAACAAATTAATTAACACGTTAAGCATTATATCACAAAACCTTGATTTGTCAAGGCTATTAACAATTTGTTTACTAAAAATTCAAAGGCTTTTACGTTTTGTAAAAGCCTTGTTTTTTCAAGATATTATTATTTGTGCATTTTGCTCAAATATTCTTTGCTTCCATAAGCTCATAAAGCTTATCGGCAAGAATACAGAACTGCTCCGTATCAAGTCTTTCGCCTCTGATATCGGGCTTATGTCCGCAAGCGACTATCGCCGATGTTATCTCGTCCTTGGTAAGCTCTGAAAATACAGCAGAAAGCGCATTGGGAAGCGTCTTTCTTCGCTGCTCAAATGCCGCCTTAACGGTTTTGAAGAAGAGCTTCTCACTCTTGGGCTTGTAGGGCTTATCCTTATAGAGCTTTATTCTTACCACCGTAGAATTCACCTTTGGAGCGGGCATAAAATTATGTGCTCCGACAGTAAAGAGCTTTTCCGCAACACCGTAATATGCAAGAGATGCGGTAATTGCACCGTAATCCGACGATCCCGCTCTTGCGCAGAGTCTGTCAGCCACCTCGGACTGTATCATTATGGTGATATAATCAAACGGCAATCCGCACTCAAGAAGCTTCATCAATATCGGAGTAGTTATATAATACGGAAGATTTGCGCAAACCGAGACGCTTCCTCTCTCGAAATAAGGTGCAAGGATCGCCTCAAGATCTGCTTTCATTACGTCCTCGTTAATAACCGTAACATTACTGAATTCTCCGAGAGTATATTTCAGCACGGGTATAAGTCCTCGGTCTATTTCAAGTGCGACAACACTGTCAAATCTGAGTGCAAGTTCGGTCGTCAGAGGACCTATACCCGGTCCTATTTCAAGAACGGTCGACGCCGTGCTGTCTGCGCAATTATCGGCAATATCCTCAACTACGCTTCTGTTTATAAGGAAATTCTGGCCGAGCTCCTTATGAAATCTGATTCCGAACACGTCCATTACATGTTTAATCGTTTTTTGATCGCAAAGATTCATTTTTACTCCAATTTACAAATATTTTTTTATTTTCCACTTGACAAAGCGACGATAAAGTGATACAATATTAAAGTCGATTTGACAACGCTAGTGTAGCACAGTCGGTAGTGCAGCTGATTCGTAATCAGCAGGTCGAAAGTTCGAGTCTTTTCACTAGCTCCAAGATTGCCATATACAACGCCGTTGTATATGGCTTTTTTGTTTTCACCATTAAATTATACACTATATCTTGCCGAATTTCAAGGTCTTGTAAATAATTTTCGTCTTTTTTCATATTATTTTACGGAAGACTTATCGAAGAGGTGATATATATGCGAGGCGAGAATATTTTTGATTTCGGAAAATATTTCGATTTTGCGGAGCTTGAGCGTGCCGTGCTTGCGCTCCAAAGCAAATATGATTTTCTTAATATCGGAACGATAGGAAAAAGTATTTTCGGAAAAAGCATTCCGATAATCAGTTTTGGAAAAGGCACAAAAAGCATTATCTATATAGGCGCTCATCACGGAATGGAGTGGATAACCTCCGCGCTACTCACAAAATTTCTATTTGATTTCTGCGAGGAATACACGCACGGCGGCACATATTTCGGAATATCCTGCCGTGTTCTTTTTGATACACGCAGAATTCACGTAATTCCCATGCTGAACCCCGACGGAGTAAGCTATGCAATACACGGAATTGATGAGGACAATGTGTTGCACTCACGTCTTATCAGGATGAACGGCTCCGAGGACTTTTCTCATTGGCAGGCAAACGGACGCGGAGTCGATCTCAATCACAATTACCGTGCCGGCTTTGAGGAATACAAGGCGATTGAAAACAGCCTCGGAATTTTCGGAGGAGCTGCGACCAAATTCAGCGGCGAATATCCCGAATCCGAGCCCGAGGTCAAGGCTCTCTGTGATTTTGTAAGATTCGAACGTCCGAGCATTGCTCTTACTCTCCACACACAGGGAGAAGAAATATACTATACGAGCGGCCCAAGCGGCGCATCCTCTCCCTCCTCAGCTGTCAGTGCGCTGTCACGTCTCACCGGATATTCCGTATCACACCCGGAGGGCAGCGCCAAATACGGAGGATTTACGGATTGGTTCATTGATGAGTTTGGTGCACCGTCATTCACGTTTGAATGCGGAAAGGGTAAAAATCCCCTGCCCTTTTCCGATATGCCGTCAATATATTCGAGGATAAAGCGTGCGCTTTTTACAGCACCCACTTTAATATGAGGTTTGAGGCGCGAGCTTTTTGACTAAATTAATACAATATTGTAAACTTTGTATATTTAATGAAAGAAGTTTTCGTTAAGTACTTGATTTTTTCGTCGATTTTGTGTTATAATTTCATAGTCGGCACATATTTTTATAAGTATCTCGGAGAGCAAAAATGAGAAAAATGTACAATGCGTTTTACGTAGTAAATATCGTATTTCAATCAATATTCAATCTGCTCTTCTACATCGGAGTTTCCCTGCTCGTGGCATGGATAGTCACGGAAAAATTGGGGCTTCCGAATTGGATATATGTGTTGTTTATTTTAGTCGGAACAATAAGCGGTATTATTTCAATGATGAAATTTATAATAACCGCTATGAGCTCTCTTGAGAGCATAGAAAAATCTCAAAAATCAAAAAGGAAAGACAATGAGCAAAAAAAATAATTTCAGAAAAGATGTTCTTTATCTCTTTGTCGGAGAAGCTGCGGTTGCGGCTGCTATCGTTGCGGTATACCTCATTATAGGACAATTCAGCTACAAGGTGCTCACAGGCGCCGTGCTCGGAGCATTGGTTGTTACTATGAATTTTTACATTTTAAACATATCCGTCGACAAAGCGATAAATAAATACATAGAGAAACGCGGAGACGGCGAAATGACAGACGAGGAAGCGGAAAAGTTTTCTTCCGATCACAAAATGGACGTTCAGAACGAAATGACCAAATCTTACATATTTCGCAGTGCACTTATGATCGGAGTACTCGTGTTGGCTCTGATCACACGTCAGTTTGACCCGATAGCACTTCTTTTACCGCTCGTGGCATACAAGCCGCTCATTTACGTTTCTGAAGCAATAAAAGGAAAAAGAGGTGAATAATCTTGGATATTTCTGTAACGGGTCCTAAGGTGTTCGTCAGAATAGACGAGCTTTATGAAAAATTTGCCGGAACAATGGTTGATATATTCGGCAATTTCGGAAATTTGATAACACAGACCACCGTTTCCCTTTTCGTGGTTACCATTGCCCTGATAATTCTCGCATTCTTTATATCGCGCAAAATTCAAAAGCGCCCCGGAGGTCTTCAGGTAATAGTAGAAAAGCTTATCGGTATGCTTTACAACCTCGTTGAGGAAACCATGGGAAAGCATAATATGAAATTCGCTCCGTACATCGGAACGCTCTTCCTTTCTTGTATATGCGGAAGCCTTATAGGAACGACTATGATATTCCGCTCCACCACGGCAGACCTCTCCGTTACTCTTGCATACGCACTTGTAACAACGGGACTTGTCTGGTATCACAACATCAAGAACAACGGTTTTATCGGTTGGTTGAAGGGCTTTACGGAGCCGATAGTCGTAATGACGCCCATGAACATCGTCAGTGAGATAGCACAACCTATTTCAATGGCATTCCGTCATTTCGGAAACGTTGCCGGCGGTTCTGTTCTCACGGCACTGATATATGCGGCTCTTGCCGTTGCCTCAAAGGCAATATTCTCATGGCTCCCCGCTTATATCGCATCGCTGATTCCTCCTGTGCTTCAGGTTGGTATTCCGGCATTTCTTTCGTTGTATTTCGATTTCTTCTCATCATTCGTTCAGGCATTTGTTTTCTGCCTGCTTACGATGGTATACGTGGCAGGCGCTTGCCCGCCCCCGCCGGAGGAAGCCGATGCAAATAAACAGTCAAAATAAAATTTTTTTATAAACAAAGGAGAATTCAAAAATGGATGTTAATGCAGCAAGAGCACTCGGTGCGGCTATTTGTATGGGACTCGGAGCAATAGGTCCCGCTATCGGTGAGGGTAATGCAGTAGGTAAAGCCCTTGAAGCTATGGCTCGTCAGCCCGAGCTTGCAGGTACACTTCGTACAAATATGATCCTCGGTTGTGCTATTACCGAGACAACGGGTATCTATTCACTTGTCGTATCTCTGCTTCTCATATTCATGGGCGTTCTTTAATAAAGCGGTCGGGAGAATATTATGAGTGTAGTAATCGATGCTTTTGAATCGTTCGTCGGCGTAAATGTCTGGACGATGCTATTTGCATGGTGTAATCTACTTATTCTTTATCTGTTTCTTAAAAAGCTTCTCTTTGTGCCTATGAAAAACATGATAGATTCAAGGCAAAAGGAAATCGACGATATGTACGCAAATGCTAAAAGCGCCGAGATTGAAGCCGATGAAATGAAAGCCGAATATGAGGAAAAGCTTTCAAGTGCAAATGATGAAAGCGAAAGGATCCTTAAAAGTGCAGTTCGCCGCGCGCAGCTCAAGGAGGAGGATATTCTCCGTGATGCACAGGCAGAGGCTTCAAGGATTTATGAGCGTGCGCAGGAGCAAATCGCTCTTGAGAAAAAGCATGCACTCAGTGAGGTCAAAAACGAGGTGTCCGATATGGCACTTGAAATCGCAGGTGCAGTCATCTCACGTGAGGTGAGCAAGGACGACCATGCAGACCTTATCGACTCATTTATAGACAATATCGGTGATTGATATGGCTTATACAAACAATAATGCAAAAGGCTTTGGCGACGCGCTTTTCTCGCTTGCCGAGGAGCTTGAACAAACCGAAGAAATAAAATCCGATCTCGTCACTGTCGCTTGTGCACTTGACGAAAATCCCGATTATTTTAAGCTTTTGGACACTCCTGCTCTTTCGCGTGAAGAAAGAGTCGGACTGATAAGCGAAGCCTTCGGCTCGTTCAATACAAATCTCGTCAGCCTGCTCAAAATACTTGCGGAACGCAGAGAGGCTCATCTTCTCTACGCAATCAAGGGAGAGTTCGAATCCGCATATGACATTTCACGCGGAATAGAACGTGTTGAGGCAGTTTCGGCTGTTTCCATAAGCGACGAGCAAAAAGAAAAGCTGACGCTGAAGCTCGAAAAGATAACGGGTAAAAAAATAATCGTAAAAAACACCGTAGACCCATCAATCCTCGGCGGAATGAAGCTGAGATATATGGGAAAGCAGATAGACGGCTCGCTTAAGACCAAGCTCGACAGTCTTGAAAAGAGCCTTAAAGAATTAGTAATATAAAGTTGGTGAAAAAATGCAGTCCAGAATAGACGATATATCTAAAATTATAAAAGAGCAGATCCGTCACTACGAGGCCAAGACCGAGCAAGACGAGATAGGCTACGTTATATCAGTAGGCGACGGTATTTCCAAGGTTTACGGACTTGACAAATGCAAATCCAACGAGCTTCTCGAATTTGCCAACGGCTCATTCGGTATGGCGCTCAACCTTGAAGAGACCTACGTCAGCTGCGTTCTTCTCGGTAACGATGTCGGCATAGCGGAGGGCAGCGTTGTTAAACGCACGGGACGAGTAGTTTCCGTTCCAGTCGGAGAGGCTCTTATAGGACGTGTAGTTAATGCGCTCGGTCAGCCTATTGATGGCAAGGGCCCCATTGATATTCAGACTTACAGTCCGATAGAACGCCGTGCCTACGGAATTATCGAAAGAAAATCAGTATCTGTTCCTCTTCAAACCGGTATTAAGGCTATCGACTCCATGATACCGATAGGCAGAGGTCAGAGAGAACTTATAATCGGAGACAGACAGACGGGTAAGACCGTTATCGCCACCGACACTATAATAAATCAAAAGGGCAAGGATGTAATTTGCATCTACGTTGCTATCGGTCAGAAGCAGTCTACCGTTACATCTGT
Organism: uncultured Lachnospiraceae bacterium; assembly: GCA_964534905.1. GTDB lineage: Bacteria > Bacillota > Clostridia > Oscillospirales > CAG-272 > RGIG4608. The sequence goes on from CAZHPZ010000002.1 coordinate 78,059, forward strand.
TGTTGATACACTTTACAGAGCAGGCGCTATGGATTACACTATAGTGGTATCCGCCAACGCCAGCGATCCCGCGCCCCTCCAATACATCGCTCCCTACTCGGGATGCTCGATGGGAGAATATTTTATGGAGCAAGGAA
>CAZHPZ010000003.1:0-53499 GCA_964534905.1 uncultured Lachnospiraceae bacterium
TGGTATCCTGCGGAATTGTAGATCCCACTAAGGTAACACGTTCTGCTCTTCAGAATGCCGCTTCCATTGCAAGCGTTATCCTTACCACAGAAAGCGTTGTTTCCGACAAGAAAGAAGAAAATCCCGCTCCGGCACCTGCAGCAGGCGGAATGGGCGGAATGTATTAATCCAAACAAATAATTTAAGGACCGAGCACATTGTGCTCGGTCCTCTTTTAATTTTATACGATAATAATATCTATCGTTCTGTCCTTAACGGTAAGCGCATCGCAATCAAGTATCATAGATACCTGCTCTCCTACTCTTCCGTCGTGTGCAACGATTATACTCTCCTCACCGACCGATACTCTCGAATACTTTGCAACACCGTAATCAAGAACCTCGGTCACTGTGCCGGAAATCGTTATATTTGCGTGCTGCGCGTCAACAACGTGAATGTCGTGAGCATCAAATACGTACTCAAGATCGGTATGGAATATCTTCGTTCCCTTGCACGCGAAGAGCTTCTGACAAAGCTCGGGCGTGGGACGAACCTTATGTCCCGCAAATTCCATATAGAAGTTAAATGACTTCTTATCGTCGGGCTTTCTTTCTTTTGAGAAAGAGCCTGCAAGAGAATTTTCTCTCTTAAGGGGTTCAATACCGCATGCCTCAACAGTAATATATCGAGTATCGATATTGAAGTTAACCACGTCGCCTATGCTGTGTGTAGGCTCACCGTTCTCAAGCGCAAAGAGAGTGAGATCCTCGACCTTAAGGAAGTAAAGCGTCTTACCCTCAAAATGCTCGATCCACTGTACGGTAGCCCTTCCCTCTCCGCTTCCGAGCTTAAGTGCGGAAACGGGCATTGAAAGCTCTGCACCCTTAGCAGTCTTGTCCGCAAGTGCCGCAGGCAATGTAATGCTTTCGCCGTTAAAGGAGATCTTACCGTTGACGATATCGCAGTTAATGATATTGCCCTCGGGGATTCTCTTTCTGAGGCTGACCTCTGTCTCCTTATCAAATACATGGAATTTAACCTTACTGATAGCAATATCGATGATATCTCCGCGCTGGCAGAAGAAATCGGGCTCCGCCTTAATAACGATAGAGCCGTTCTTAGCATCGGGAGTATCTGTATTAAGGTTAGCATATACCAATGTTTCTCCGCCGAGTATTTCTACAACGCTGACAACAGCCTTTGTCTTTTCCCACTCCTTGGGATCAAGGTCGGGAGAATCCACCTTAACGGCATCCGGACGGATACCGAATACAACGGGATATTTGCCGTCCATATACTTTGTGAGTATCTTGTCGGCTTGAATATACTTCATATTGATCTTTGCGCCGCAGTCAAGATCAAAGCGAACGTCGTCACCGTTCTTTGTGATGGTAGCGTCAAAGAAATTCATCTGTGGAGTACCGATAAATCCGGCAACGAACATATTACCGGGGTATTTGTAAAGGTTTATGGGAGTATCGATCTGCTGAACGAAGCCGAGCTTCATAACAACTATTCTCGATCCCATAGTCATAGCCTCCACCTGGTCGTGCGTAACGTAAATAAACGTGGTACCGAGTCTCTGATGAAGTCTCGAAATCTCGGATCTCATTGCTGCACGAAGCTTAGCGTCAAGGTTTGAAAGAGGCTCGTCAAGCAAGAATACCTTGGGATTACGAACGATAGCACGTCCAAGAGCAACACGCTGACGCTGACCGCCCGAAAGAGCCTTAGGCTTACGCTGAAGATACTCTGTAATTCCGAGAATCTCCGCAGCCTCCGTAACCTTTTTGTGAATAACGTCCTTAGGCATGTGCGCCGTTTTAAGAGCAAACGCCATATTATCATAGACGCTCATATGAGGATAGAGAGCGTAGTTCTGGAAAACCATCGCAATATTTCTATCCTTTGGCTCGAAATCATTTACGATTTCGTTATCAATGCGAAGCTCACCTGCCGTAATATCCTCAAGTCCCGCAATCATACGCAGGGTAGTTGATTTACCGCATCCCGATGGACCGACAAAAACTATAAATTCCTTGTCCTCGATTTCCATAGAGAAATCGTTTACAGCCTTAACTCCGCCGTCATATACTTTATAAATATGTTTTAATGACAAGCTTGCCATAATATCCTCCTTGTGTTTTACATTGAAGAATCACTTCAAAATTACTATTGAGTACGCGGGAAGCGTGAGTGTACCGTCACTTCCCCACTCAGCCTTATCGGAGCTGTTAATATAAAGCTCTCCGACTATCTCACCTGCTCCGAGCGTTGCTCGGTCAAGAGTTATCTTCTGTTCGAATGAATCAAGATTCATAACAATGATTATACTCTCGTCCTCGTAAGTCTTACGAAGAATTGTAAGATAGTTATTCGATCCGTCGTTCAGATTTTCTATCTCACCGCGTGCGATGGACGGAAATCTGTTTCGGAGTTGCATAGCGGTCTTATAGTAATTAAGAATACTGTTCGGATCCTCAAGCTGCTCCTCAACGGAGGGATAATAATAGCTTGACGAATCAACCTTGGTGTTTTCGGGAGGCAGGTAGCAGCAGCCCTCGTAAATGTTCTTAGCCTGCCACTTCATAGCAATTCTCTTAGCGGGATCGGAATTATTTCCGCCCTTGCTTATCATACCGATCTCCTCACCGTAATAAACGAATGTGCTTCCGTTCATCATCGAAAGGACTCCGGCTGCCATTTTTACATTATCTATTCCGGGCATAAAGCTACCGGGACGCATAGTATCATGGTTGCCGAGGAAGGGTGCGAGAATACCGTTTGTATACGTGCTTTGAAGCGTCATCATCCACTCACCGATCTTTTTTCCACTCTGTTGCTTTACAAGGCTTGCTATCTGACCATCAGCCTGAGCACCTGTGAAAAGGAAGAAGCTATCAACTCCGCTTTCATAATAGCGGTTGATAAGATAATCACTTGTTTCCCAAGCCTCTCCGACTATATAGCAATCCGATTTGATTTTCTTGGCCTCGGTGTTAAGCCAGGAAAGAAATTCAATATTTTTGTCAACCTTGCCTTTATAATAACTCGTTACAGCATCGAGTCTGAAGCCATCGACATTATGTTCTGTAAGCCAGTAATCCATAATATCCACGATCTCGTCTCTCACCTTAGAAGAATCAAGGTTCAAGTCGGGCATTCCCGACCAGAAGTTTGCCTCGTAATAATAATTTGTTCCCGTAACGGATGAATAAGCGCTGTTATTCTGTTGACCCGTGAGGAAATTATAATACTCACCGTATTCTCCGCCGGGCTCTCCGTTTTTACGGATATAATCACAAGCCTCCTTGAAATAGGGATGCTCGCTGCTTGTGTGGTTAATTACAAGGTCGATAATTACGTTTATACCTCTCTTGTGAGCCTCAGTAACAAGGTTATCGAAGTCCTCAAGTGTGCCGTACTGCTCGTCGATGGCATAATAATCCTTAACATCATACTTGTGATATGTAGGCGAGGGGTGTATAGGCATAAGCCAGATACCGTTAAAGCCCATCTCCTGAATATAATCAAGCTTTTGTGTTACGCCGTTAAGGTCGCCTATACCGTCATTATCGCTGTCATAAAAGCTGTATACGAATATTTCGTACCAATTTCGGTTGTTGTCATCAATAATGTTAAGCTCGATATCCGTATTGGGATTGTCCTCTCTGCCGAATATGAGATCAAGAATCTCACACGAGGTAAGAGCAATGGGCGAAAGAACCATTAAAAGTACAAGGAACAATGATAATAATTTTCTCATTTTTACCTCCGTTAACCCTTAACAGCTCCGCCCGTTACGCCCTCAACATAGTACTTCTGCAAGAACATAAAGAGGATGGTAATAGGTGTGGCAACGACAACAGCCGCTGCGCAGAACGTTGTGAAATACTGCTGTATCTGCTCACGCTCAAGCCACTTATACATACCGAGAGAAACGGTGTACATACCCGTATCCGGAACGCCGGACATAATGTATGATACGAATATATAGTCACACCAAGGCGAAATAAAGCTCGTGAGTATCGTGTAAATAACGATAGATTTACTGAGAGGAAGAATTATCTTCCAGAATACCTGACTTCTTGTCGCGCCGTCTATACGCGCAGCCTCGTCAAGAGAATACGGAACGGTGTCAAAGAAGCCCTTTGCAATATAATAGCTCATAGCCGCACCGGCCGAATATACTATTATAAGACTGAGATGTGACTGATAATTATCGGGAAGCAGTATCTTAAGCAAGAAGAATACCGCAGACATACTCATAAATCCGGGGAACATACCGAGTATGAGCATAACGTTCATCATCGGCTTACGAGCCTTAAATTTAATACGGCTGAATACATAAGCCACGGAAAGAACGAAAAGCGTTGTGATTATGCAGCTGCACACGGCGATGAGCAATGTGTTTCCGTACCACTGAAGGAATTTTGTTCCTCCCTGCTCCTCGGGCGTAAACAGTCTGATATAGTTATCGAGAGTCCACTCCTTCGGGAAGAATGTCGAGCTCCAAGCGCCCGGCTCCTTTCTGAATGACTGAACGAAAAGGTAAATCAGAGGAAGCACCCAGATAAACGACAAAACAGTTAAGAATATCTGTCCTACCGTATTTCCGAAGACTCTCTTTACCTTCATACCAAAGCGTTTCTGCTTTTTAGGCATCTCAATCTCGGCTTCAAGTCTATCAATGTCAGCCCAACGCTCGGCGTCGGTCTTTTCTCCGTAATTGAGAGCGCCAATTTCTGTATTAACATTTTCATTATCGATCATTGGAAATTGTCCTCCCCTTTTACTGCTGATGATTTATTGTAAACAAGAAGTGAGAATGTTGCGGAAATTATAAACACGAGAATACCGATAACAGACGCAAGCTTGTAGTTTCTGTCCGTACCGAGTGAAAGCTTGTAGAGCCATGTAACAAGCAGGTCGGTTCCCTTTGCGCCGTCGGTGTACTGAAGAAGATCTCCGGGGCCACCGCCGCTGAGAAGATAAATAACGTTGAAGTTATTTATGTTACCTATAAACTGTGTAATAAGATGGGGACCTGTAACAAAAAGCATATAAGGAAGCGTTATCTTAAAGAACTGACGAACGGGGCTGGCACCGTCGATTCTGGCGGACTCATAGAGATCCGCGGGAATGTTCATAAGAATACCGCTACACATAAGCATCGAGTAAGGAACACCAATCCACATATTTACAATAATAATGCATATTCTTGTTTGAGTGATATCAAGACCGAACTGAAGATGAAAATTAAATATCTTTTCAATAAATTCGGTGATGATACCGCCGCCTCCTCCGAGCGCACCCGAGCCTGCGTCAAGCATCTTTGACATAATAAGCAAAGAAACGAACTGCGGAACGGCAATGGTTGCGACGAAAAGAGTTCTGTAAAGCTTCTTCAGTCTGATTCCCTTTTTGTTTATAAGCATTGCAAGAAGCATACCGAAGAAATAGCTTGTAAAGGTAGCAAAAACAGCCCAGATAAGAGTCCACGAAAGAACCTTACCGAACGTGCTTCCGAGCTTGGATCCCGAAGAAAAGAGATCCTTAAAGTTGTCAAATCCGACCCAATCAAAGAGATATTTCGGCACCTCATGGCTTGCGTCGTAGTTTGTAAAGGCTATCAGTATCATCGTAACGAGAGGAACGATAGTAAACATAAACAAGCCGACCATCGGAAGCGACAAAAGAGTTATATGGAACTTGCCGTCCGAGAAGCGTGCTATATCCTGTCTGAACGAATCGGGCTTGCGGTTTATCGAAGCACCCTCTTCAAGCTCACGGCTCTCTTTTACGGAAGTTATGTAAAAGATACAGAAGAATGCGATAATAAACAGCGAAAGAATTGCGTAAAGAATGATATGGAACGAGTTATCGCCGATTACAACGGGATACTCGCCGAGATCGGGGTCCCACTCGCCTATATGAGTTTCATTATCACCGATAGGACCGCCTGTAAAGAAATTGGCGAAGAACATTCGAAGATAGTTTCCGCCGAAGAAACCGAGATATAAGCCAAAGGCAATCTCGAGAAGCAAATAAAAGATACCGCGAACAATCTGACCTCTGAAAATATGTCCGCTTCCCATAATGAAATAGGAAATCTTAGTCAGAGCGTCGCCGCGCCAAAAGCCTAATGCGAATTTTTTAACGCCTGTAACAATGCCGGCAAAGAAGCCGTATATAGCCCTTGCAAGATTAACCCAGAATGCGCAAAATCCCTTGCCGAAGCCCTTAAAGAACTTTTTCACATTATAAAGGATTTTCTCCGGAAATGACAGACAATAGTAATCTAAATCCATAGATTCACCTCCGTTATCAAAGTGCAATTGGGCAAGGAAAACCCTTGCCCAAAAGCTATAAGAGCTGTCTTATTTAGCGATCTGTTGAACGAGAGAATCGAGAAGCTCCTGAAGAGTTGCGTCAGCGGTTACTGTACCTGCAGCTGCGTCTGTAACGATACCTGTAACAAGGTCGCCCATAGGAGTCCAGTAAGCAGCGGGAACGCCCTTCTGTGTTCTCATATACTGAGCCTGCTCAAGTACAACTGAGAGAACGGGGTCGCTTACGATCTTTTCGTTAGTAACGAGGTTCTTGTTTGTGGGACCGAAGCCTCTTGTCTCATATCTGAGCATCTGGTTCTGCTCATTTGTGAGCCACTGAGCAAGCTTATGAGCCTCACCCTTGTTCTGGCTGTAGCCGTTTACACCGATGAGCTTGTAGCCCATGTAGCCGGAAAGCTGAACCTGCTCGCCGCCGATGTTAGCTGTGGGAAGCTTGCAAACGCCCATATTCTCGCCGAGAACTGCCTCGATAGCAGTCTTGTTCCAGATACCGGAGATAGCTGCTGCGCAGGTACCGTCTGTAAATCCGGAAACGATCTTGGAGTCGTCTGTGTTAACTACAAAGCCGTCTGTGTGGTTGATATAAGATGTGATGGACTTAAGAGTTGTAAGTCCTCTTTCATTGTTAAAGTTGATAGAAACAGCTGTCTCTGTAAGCTTTTCGTCATAAGTTACGTTGTACTTAAGCTCGGAACTTGCAAAGAAGAAGCTGGAGAGATACCAACCGTCTGTAAGCTTGAAATGAACTGACTTGCCTGCTGCTTCTGCAGTGCTGATCATAGTGTCAAGAGAAGCGAGAGCGGATGCATCTGTGTAAACTCTCTTGTCATAGTATACGAAATAGCAGTTGTCGCCCGTGCTGGGGTAAGCGTAAAGCTGATCCTCGCCGTTGATAGTAAGAGTAGCGGCACCAATGGAATCTGCTGTATTGTTAGCGATAACGTCCTGTTCGATCTCACCGCCGAGACGTGCAAGAGCACCGCCTGCGAAGAGCTTGTTGATCTGGTCGGAGGGGAAGCTGAATACGTCGGGACCTGATGTTACGTCGTTAAGGATCTTATCAGCCGCGTCGTTTTCGCCCTGAACACCGAAGAGGAACTTGTACTCATTTTCGGGATGTGCCTTAGCGTAAGCTGCGCACATTTCTTTAAGCATAGCTTGGTCTTCCTGAGAGCCCCAAACGGTAAGCGTGTACTTTGTCTTTTCGCCACCATCAACGGGGGTATCGTCGTCACAAGCAACCATAACTGTCAAAGCCATAACGGCAATGAGGAGCAAGGACATAATTCTTACAAATTTTTTCATATCATTTTCTCCATTTGAAAAAATAAAATATTTCAAATGAGGGAGCAAGAGCTCTTGCTCCCTCAAATTTGACTTAAATCGTGGCTAAATATTAGCCCTCAACAACTACCTCGATTTTGAAGATAGGATTGTTGTTTACGGAGTTTCCAACATAGTATGTTCCTGCTTCAACTGTCTGGAACTCATAGTAATAAGGATCATTCTTTACGTTGTCTTTAGGATCATTTTCTTCAAGTATATTGCCTTCTGCATCGTAAAGAGTAACAGGACGTTTACCATCTTCACCGGACTGATACCAAATCTTTACTGTTGTTTTGCCTGTTGTTGTGAAAGAAATGCACTGCTTTGTCTCACCGGGCTTTATTTGTGTCTTACCGCCAAAGTTGAATCTCAAGGAAGTTTTGTATCCATCGGAGTATTCTTTCTTTGATCCGTCAAGCTTACTATTTGCACTCCAGTGGATTGTAAAGAAGTCGTTTACAACCTCTGTTGTGTAATCAGCCTTTGCGCCTTTATCAAATTTTTCAAATGTTGCAGCGTCAAGGACATATGTTGTCTTTGTTGTTTCAACGGGTGTGTCGGGAGTAACAGGCTCCTGATACTCAACAACAGTAACTTCGCCTGTAGTAGCATTGAATGTTACCTTGTACTTACCTGCTGTTTCGATCTTGAAGTTGCCGGCGTCTGTGGGATTAGCAATTTCGATACCGCCGTCATTGCTTATCCAATTGCCGTTTGTGATCTTGAATTCAGTATTTGCGGGAACATCAAGATAGTCGCTCTCGAAAATTCCGTCATTGTTCTTGCTCAATGCGATACCATTTTCGTTACTCCAACTATTGAAGTTTCCTACAAGTACCCAATTTGCATTTGTAGCATCACCTACAACAATGTTTTTAAATCCATGCTCGCCGAGGTTTACGATCTGCTGACCGCTTGTATATGCAAATGTTCCGTTAGGACCTGTTTCGTTTTTCCAAGCGTGTCCGTTCGCAACAGATGCGTTAAGCAATATTTTGTATTCGTTGCTCTCTCCGAATTCTTTATCGGTAATTACATACCAAACATTTGTGCCCTCAAGATGTGTGAACTTCTGAGCGCCCTTTGCACACCAGTCAGCCCAGTTGCCCCAAGCAGAACCTGTGATATAGGGTACTGCATAAGAGGGGATCTCTTCGGAGTCGGACTTAAGTGTGAAGTAAAGTGTTACCTTTCCGTCCTCTGTGGGAACGTTGGGTGTTTCGGGCTTAGGATCGGGTGTAGGATCGGGAGTAGGATCAGTAGCCTCTGTAAATGTTACTGTCTTTGCCTCGAGATCAAATGTTACTGTATATGTGCCTGCTGCAAGGTAGAAGTTATCGTCGTTATTAGCTGCGTCCTTATACCATTCGTCGATTGCAAGAGATGAACCGTATACTACTGCTACTGCCATTACGCCGGGCTTGCCCTGATCTGCAATCCATGAGAAGTTGCTGTTGCTTGTTACGTCTGTAACTGTAAGTGTTCCTACATACTTGCCATCTACAAGTGTAAGCTTAGGTGTTACGCCGTCCTTAACTGCAAAGTTAACTACGCCGTCACCGTCAAGGAATGTTCCTACAAGATAGTATCCAAGTGCTTCGTATGTGAAGCTGTTTGTTTCTGTGTCATACTTGAATGCGTATGTACCTGCTGCAAGTTTAAGGTTATCACCGTTGTAGCCGATCCAATCGCTGTTTACTGTGTTATATACCTTAAGCTGTACTTCTTCTGCAAATGTAAAGATACCTGTGTAGGATGTCTTTGTATCGTTTGCTGCAAGCTTCCACTCATCTGTAAGATCGTCGGGAGCCCAGTTATTGAAGCTACCGATGAGGTACATCTGATGTGTTTCGCTCATAGGTTCGATCTTTTCAACAAGCTCCCACTCAAGTGTGTTATACTGCATTGAGTCGGGGTATGTTGTGAATGTGAATGTGTATACGCCGTCCTGTCCGTCTGCAAGCCAGATGTTCCATACGTCGTAGCTCTTGTTATACTCATCGGAGCCTGTGAATACTACGTTTCCGTCTGCGTCAAGAACCTGTGCTACCTTCTTATCAGCTGCTGTGTACTCTGTCTTATCGTAAGCGTTTATACCGTCACAGTACTCTGCGCCTACCATATAACCGATACCCATCTGTCCGTCCCAGCCGCCTGTATAGCAGATCTGGAACTTATCGCCTGCGTACATTTTGATTGTAAGCTTATATACGTTTGCGCCTTCTACTTCCTGCTTTTCCATAAACAGTGTCTCTGTCTTATGGTTCCAGTTGGAAGCTGCCATATCACCTGCGCCTGCGCCGATGAAATAGTACTCATTTGTGTCTTCCACGTGAGCGTTAGACTTAAATGCCGCAAATATGTCTGTATCTTCCTCTATGGCCTTTGTAAAGTCAAACTCTTCTGTCAAGCTTGCCTCTGCAAACCAGCCCTGGAATTCCTTATCCGCTATCTCAGGTGTCCAAGATTCAAGTATTGTGCCTTTTTCAACCTTTTCTGTCTTGAGCTCCTTTGCTCCGTGATACCATGTTACCGTGACTGTATTGTCATCCGGTGTAGGTTCGGGATTAGGATTCGGAATGATTCCGCCAAGAATGTCCTTGATGTTGTCTACCAATGCGCATCCTGTAAATACTGAAAGCATCATTGCTATTACCATCGTCAAGGAGAGTATTCTTAATGTCTTTTTCATTGATAAATCTCCTTCCAGATTTTCAAATTATTAATTAGTTAATAAATTCTCGGGGGAGCCAAAAGGCATGACTACCCTTATAATTTACTACATATGTAATTATAATACTTTACTAACAATATGTCAAGTTTTTTACCCTCTGACTGTTCAAATTCGATTATTTGCACATTTTCCAATGCCAAATTTTGTGCATTTTGATAGTTCCCTTTCGCACCCGCCTTTTTATATCATTTTGTTGCATAAATGAACCTCCCTCAGACTACACAAAACACAAAATTTATCAATTCTCGTCCATATAAAAAACTCCCTCACCCGAGGGTGAGGGAGAAAATTTATTTGAGTTATTAACCTACAAATACGTCGATAGAATCCATTCTTACCTGTGCGCCAAGAGTAGCAATTTCAAACGAATTCTGTGCTGTTTCAAACTCAACAGTTACTGCACTACCATTTGTTGTAACTGTGCAACCAGTAAAGCCATTCAAAGATGAAGCAAGAGCAGTTGCATATTTAGCAGAATTACAATTAAATACTATCTTAGTCATGCCTTCGCATGCAACAATCAACTGTGAACTCTGATAAAAACGTGCAGGTCCTGTATAGTCTGCTACATCGTTTGAAGACGAAGCCTTATTATTAGTAACAGTAATTCCGTTTGCAGACCATACCTGAGAATTCGCGTCAAAACTCGTTCTATTACTTGCACTTGCAAAACTAAGCGTCTTCTGGTTATCCTCAACTACAGGATCTTCATGACCTGTAATTTCAGCCGTACCACCTGCTGCGAGCTGCTTAGAATCATTGTAAGAACCGATAACACCGGTGATAGTTACGATATCACCAACTTCAACCTTAGTTGCAAGTCTGTAAATATAGAACTCGTTTTCACCGTCGGAAATGGTAACCGTTATATTGTTAAACTGTGTGCTCCAAGCTGTAACGATCTTAATAACCTTACCCTTAAGAATAACCTTTGTTCCATCAGGAAGCTCTGCAGCTTCTTTAAGGGATACTTCAAAGGTGTAGTCGGGATCAAGCTCGCCACAGTCGCACTTACCGTTTGTGTAGCTGTGCTCATGAGGCTTTTCAACAACAGTAACTTCGCAAGTTGTGGGATTGAATGTTACCTTGTACTTACCTGCTGTCTCGATCTTGAAGTTGCCGGCGTTTGCGGGATTAGTAATCTCGATACCGCCATCGCTGCTCATCCAACCACCGTTTGTAATCTTAAATTCTGTATTTGCGGAAACTTCGATGTATTCGCTCTCGAAGATACCGTCATCATTCTTTGTCATTGCAAAAGCATTATCAAGGTTCCAGTCCTTAATACCTACAATGCTCCAAGTTGCATTTGCAGGATCAGCAACGTTGATATTTGCAAATCCATGCTCACCGAGGTTTATAATCTGCTGACCTTCTGTAAACGTATAGTCAGCATTTCCGTCTCCGCCTATTTCAGCATGAACAACGGAGGGGTTCTTCCAACCGTGTCCGTTAGCTATATCTGCGTTAAGAAGAATCTTATATTGACCACTTGCTGTAACCTTATCTGTGATTACATACCAAACGTTTGTGCCCTCAAGATGTGTGAACTTCTGAGCACCCTTTACGCACCAGTCAGACCAGCCCCATGCACCGCCTGTGATATAGGGTACTGCATAAGAGGGGATCTCTTCGGAGTCGGACTTAAGTGTGAAGTAAAGTGTTACCTTTCCGTCCTCTGTGGGAACGTTGGGTGTTTCGGGCTTAGGATCGGGTGTAGGATCGGGAGTAGGATCAGTAGCCTCTGTAAATGTTACTGTCTTTGCCTCGAGATCAAATGTTACTGTATATGTGCCTGCTGCAAGGTAGAAGTTATCGTCGTTATTAGCTGCGTCCTTATACCATTCGTCGATTGCAAGAGATGAACCGTATACTACTGCTACTGCCATTACGCCGGGCTTGCCCTGATCTGCAATCCATGAGAAGTTGCTGTTGCTTGTTACGTCTGTAACTGTAAGTGTTCCTACATACTTGCCATCTACAAGTGTAAGCTTAGGTGTTACGCCGTCCTTAACTGCAAAGTTAACTACGCCGTCACCGTCAAGGAATGTTCCTACAAGATAGTATCCAAGTGCTTCGTATGTGAAGCTGTTTGTTTCTGTGTCATACTTGAATGCGTATGTACCTGCTGCAAGTTTAAGGTTATCACCGTTGTAGCCGATCCAATCGCTGTTTACTGTGTTATATACCTTAAGCTGTACTTCTTCTGCAAATGTAAAGATACCTGTGTAGGATGTCTTTGTATCGTTTGCTGCAAGCTTCCACTCATCTGTAAGATCGTCGGGAGCCCAGTTATTGAAGCTACCGATGAGGTACATCTGATGTGTTTCGCTCATAGGTTCGATCTTTTCAACAAGCTCCCACTCAAGTGTGTTATACTGCATTGAGTCGGGGTATGTTGTGAATGTGAATGTGTATACGCCGTCCTGTCCGTCTGCAAGCCAGATGTTCCATACGTCGTAGCTCTTGTTATACTCATCGGAGCCTGTGAATACTACGTTTCCGTCTGCGTCAAGAACCTGTGCTACCTTCTTATCAGCTGCTGTGTACTCTGTCTTATCGTAAGCGTTTATACCGTCACAGTACTCTGCGCCTACCATATAACCGATACCCATCTGTCCGTCCCAGCCGCCTGTATAGCAGATCTGGAACTTATCGCCTGCGTACATTTTGATTGTAAGCTTATATACGTTTGCGCCTTCTACTTCCTGCTTTTCCATAAACAGTGTCTCTGTCTTATGGTTCCAGTTGGAAGCTGCCATATCACCTGCGCCTGCGCCGATGAAATAGTACTCATTTGTGTCTTCCACGTGAGCGTTAGACTTAAATGCCGCAAATATGTCTGTATCTTCCTCTATGGCCTTTGTAAAGTCAAACTCTTCTGTCAAGCTTGCCTCTGCAAACCAGCCCTGGAATTCCTTATCCGCTATCTCAGGTGTCCAAGATTCAAGTATTGTGCCTTTTTCAACCTTTTCTGTCTTGAGCTCCTTTGCTCCGTGATACCATGTTACCGTGACTGTATTGTCATCCGGTGTAGGTTCGGGATTAGGATTCGGAATGATTCCGCCAAGAATGTCCTTGATGTTGTCTACCAATGCGCATCCTGTAAATACTGAAAGCATCATTGCTATTACCATCGTCAAGGAGAGTATTCTTAATGTCTTTTTCATTGATAAATCTCCTTCCAGATTTTCAAATATAGTTTTTAGTTAACAGATCTGCGAGCGGTTAAAAAGGCGTTTTTCGCCCACAGCGTCTATTACTCATTTATTGTAAACCCATTTGACAAAATTGTCAAGTCATTAACGATTTATTAATAAAAGTTCGACTTTTTGCACAAAATAGATTTAGCAATTTTATCTAATTTGCAAGTTGAAAACTTCTCGGCAATAAAAAGCGAGGCACGCACCCCGAGGGTGCGTGCCGAATATGCTTTAATTTACGTATACTCTTACGGAGCATGCGCCGACAGTCACTGTGCCGCTCTCTGTTGCAAGAGTTGCAGAGCCTGCTCTCGTTCCGTCCGCAACAAGCTTCCATTCGCCCTTGAGCGTATAGGAATCGCTGCCTGTTGTGGGGTTGATGAGAACGATTGCCTTGCCGCCCTTATGGTCGTCATAGGAAACCGCCATTCCGCCACCGGAAAGGTTTGTGAATGTGATTGCAGTGTTGCTTGTTGTGAATATTGAGAATGCCTTTCTCATCTGCGCAAGTCCTGCGTAGTATTTCATCATCTCATATTCATTTGAGCCCTCTGCGAGTGCATCCCATCTGATGTTATTTGTAGCATCGCAGGATTTATAGCTGTTTTCGTCATATTTGGGATTGCCGTTCTCGTCGTATACGGGGTTACCGTTAGAGTCGTACTTAGGCTTTGAACGGAGCATTTCCTCGCCCGCCTGTACAAACGGTGTTCCCTTCGAAATGAAGAGGATTGCCGCACCAAGACGGTTCATAGCAAGTCTTTCCTCAACAGTTGCATCGGGTCTCGACATAGAAAGCTTATCCCAAAGGGTGTTGTTATCGTGCGCGCTCATATAGTTAATTACCATGCTGTTCTTAACTGTCCAAGATGCGCCCGTTCCCGTACCGCCTCTGATTCCGAACTTGACCTGATCAGCCATACCCTTATAGTTACCGCTGATATAGCCTGTGGATGCGCTTGAGAACACGCTTCCCTTAAGTCCGTCACGAATTGCGTCGTTGAATACCGCTACGCTGCCGATAGCTCCGCTTGTAGCTTCAATCTTGCTGATGTTCGACTGGTTCGCCTGAGCTGTGCCGTCGATTGTGGAGCCCATTGTCCAGCCCTCACCGTAAATAATTGCCTTAGGATCGATAGCGTGTACTGCTGCCTCAACCTCCTTGATAGTTTCAAGGTCATGAAGTCCCATAAGGTCAAAGCGGAATCCGTCAAGGTCGTATTCCTCAAGCCAATACGTTACGCTCTCTACCATAAACTTACCGAACATATAACGCTCGGAAGCAGTATCGTTACCGCATCCCGATGCGCTGGAGTTTGCACCGGTGTCGGTATATCTGTAATAGTAATAAGGAACGATTCTGTTGAATGAGCTGTTCTTATCATAGGTATGGTTATAAACAACGTCCATAATTACGCCGATTCCCGCATTATGGAGTGCCTGTACCATCTGCTTGAACTCTGTGATTCTTACCTCACCGTTATAGGGATCGGTGCTGTAGCTTCCCTCGGGAACATTATAGTTCTTAGGGTCATATCCCCAGTTGAACTGCTCGTCGGGCTTTGTTTCGTCTACTGTCGCAAAGTCGTAAACGGGGTTGAGGTGAACGTGTGTAACGCCAAGCTCAACAAGGTAATCGATACCTACGGAAATTCCGTTTTCGTTTACAAGTCCGTTTTCGGTGAACGCAAGATACTTGCCCTTATACTGTGAGCTTTCGATAAGATTACTGAAGTCACGAACGTGTACTTCCCAAATGAAAGCATCGGAATAAGAATTGATATCGGATGTAAATGTTGTATCCCAATCTGCGGGATCTGTCTTATCAAGGTCAACAACCATCGTTCTGTCGCCGTTTACACCCGCTGCCTTACCGTAGGGGTCGGTTGCAATCTGTGTTCCGACGCTTGTGGTTACGGTGTAGGTATAGTACGTGCCGT
This sequence comes from uncultured Lachnospiraceae bacterium, assembly GCA_964534905.1. GTDB lineage: Bacteria > Bacillota > Clostridia > Oscillospirales > CAG-272 > RGIG4608. Next base: position 15,536 of record CAZHPZ010000003.1, read on the forward strand.
GACCTACGCCCTCGGCGGTATATTCCCAAACGCCCTTTTCACCGCGTGTCATTTCAACATTATCGTATGCGTCAACGCCGTTACCCTTTGTGTAAAGGTTAAGAACTACCTTTGACGCCGTGGGTGCCCATACCTTAAAGGTTGTAGCTGTTCCGTGAATATAGGAACCGAGATCGTCTCCGTCGTAATGATAGAGTGCAGCAAATTCCTTGCTGTCGAAAATATCGGTAGGAACTATTGCCTTTCTGCCGAATCCCTCTATCTCAAGCTCATATGTCTTGCTGAGGTCGAGTGTCTCCTCAACCTTGATCTTACCTGTTGTCGTTTCCTTACCCATAGAGCTTACCTCAAGAACAGTAAGAAGCTCGTCGCCGTCCCAAACCTTGATCTGTTTGTAGGATGTAAGCTTCATCTTGGGTGTAATGCTGTATTCGATAGTATGGAAATCAACCATAGCAGCAAGTCTGAAATCTTTAATCATTTCCAAAGTTTTACCACCGTCTTTACTTGTGTATTGCGCTTCTTCACCTGATTTAAGCCAGATGTAAGTGTCGGTTCCGGTCAGAATTGCTTCACGGTCTCCGTCAAAGTCCTTGGTTGCTGTGCCCCAAGATGAGCCGCCGGGCTCGTCGCAATTCGTACGAACGATAAATCCGACCTTATCTATTCCTTCGGGAACGTTTACGGTAGCCTTAGCACCGTATTCGCACTCGTGCATAAGATAGCCCGAGCCTTCCTTGCCGTCCCACCATACCCACAGGTCGCAATCCTCGATTACGCCCGGATATGACCAATAGAATGTGATCTGATTATAGCCTTCTTCTCTTTCAAGCTTCCACTCGTCCTCCGGAGGAGTCCATGTGGTGCCATCTCCGTTCGTTGTTGTATCGGAGGGAGTTGTTGTCGTCGTGCCATCTGGGAAAAGCCACTGGCACGATGTTCCGAACATACCGAACATCATAGCTACAAGCAAGAAAAGGGATAAATGCTTGATCAATGTTTTTTTCATAACAAATTCCTTTCTTACATTTATATTATTTTGTTATTGAACGATAATTTATGCGTTTGCGCGTCCTGTTCTTACGGTAAGGTCAAGTATCTTTGATTTTACCTCATCACTTGCGTAATCGGGGCGTACACGCCACGTCCAGTTGCCCTCGGCAACCGCGGGAGTGTTTATTCTTCCCTCACTGTTGGGAAGCTCAAGATAATCCTGAAGCGGAACCATCGCAAGGTCTGCTATGCTGTTCATAGCAAATTCGATAAGAGCCTCAACCGGACTCTGACCGTCGCGAATCGGGCATTCTGCTTCAAATCTTGCAATCGCTTCCTTATTTTCCTTGAGATTTTCGTACCATGTATATGTACAATCGCTGTCGTGAGAAGCGGAATAAACAATGCAATTCGAATTCGGATAATTTCTCGGGAGATACTCGCTCTCGTCGTCATAGAATGCGAAATGAAGCATTTTCATTCCCGGGAAGCCTGTATTCTTGAGAAGCTCCACAACGTCGGGAGTGATAAATCCGAGATCCTCGGCTATAATCTTGGAATCCGGCAATGCTCTGTCTATTGCCTCGAAAAGATCAAGCCCGGGACCTATCTCCCATGTACCGAAGCGTGCGGTATCGTGATGTGCAGGAATAGCATAATAGCTTGCAAATCCTCGGAAGTGGTCGATTCTGATGATATCGTAAAGATCAAAATTAGCTCTTGCTCTGTTTACCCACCAAGAGAAGCCCTGCTCCTTCATAAGCGCATAATTGTAAATGGGATTGCCCCAAAGCTGACCGTCAACGGAAAATCCGTCGGGAGGGCAGCCCGCAACTATCGTCGGATTGTAATTTTGGTCAAGCAAAAACTGCTCGGGTGCGCTCCAAACATCCACGCTGTCGTGTGCAACATAAATGGGCATATCTCCGATTACAGTAATATTTTTGGAGTGAGCGTATTCAAGCACGCTTCTCCATTCCTTCATAAATTCAAACTGAATCCATTTCCAAAAGCTCATCTCGGATTCGAATTCATCTCTGTGAGCACGTGCGGTCACGATATTCTTATGCTCGTCCGCCCAAAGCGTCCACTGACAGTAATTATAATGCACCTTAAGAGCCATAAAGAGTGCATAATCGTCAAGCCACGATGATGTTCTCTCGCAGAATTCGTTGTATGCGGCGTGCGGCTTAAAGCGTGAAAATGCTTTTCTGAGCATAACATATCTTGTGTTAAAGAGCCAGCCGTAATCCGCTCTTCCCTGCTCATGCTCAAACTCCGCAAGCTCGTCGGAGGTAAGCAAGCCCTGCTCGCAAAGAAGCTCGGGGGCAATGAAATAAGGATTTCCCGCACAAGCCGCAGGCGACTGATAGGGGCTGTCTCCGTACGATGTGGGGTTAAGCGGCAACACCTGCCAGCAGGTCTGCTTTGTATCACTCAAAAAATCCACAAAATCAAAAGCACATTTACCGAAATCTCCGATACCGTATTTTGACGGCAAGGAGCTTACCGGCATAAGTATTCCGCTTTTATGTTTAAATCCGAAGTTATTTTTCGTATTATTCAAAACGATTGTCCTTTCAAAAAGAAATATTTCCGTCAATTATTATAACATTTAGACTAATAATTGTCAATCGTCAATATCGGTTTTTATCGTGAAATAATATACAAAAAGCACCGTTTTTTTTCGGTGCTTTTAACGAATTATCCGTTTGACTGTTTGTTTTTTCTGTGCTTTGCTATTATATTATCGAATGCCTCGGCAATGGGATAATACGCCGCAACCGTTATAAAAATAATCCATGTAGGATGCCAAATTCCGTGATAAAGTCCGATATAAAGATATATAAATGCAGTCAATATCGGATATGAAAACTTACAAAAGCTTTTATGCTGTATGGCATCAACCAAGGAATACCAGATGGGTATTGTCAAAAAGATTATCCACGAATATGCCCATCCGCCGCACACACCGTAGCATCCGAATATCAGGTAAGCGATGATGCAAAGTATTGTATATGGCGTGTTAAGCACAATCGTCAGAGCAATGCCCTTGTCATTTTCTTCATCATTCTCATCATCTTCATCGTCATAGTCATCGTCATCGAAATTCTTTCCGTGCTTGTTTTTGCTTTTTTGCCTTATTTTGATCCCGTCAAAGCCAAGCCTTACCGTATCTCCATCCTCGGACTCAACGGTAATTCCCTTGTTGTGTATAATAGCGTCCTTTATTGCGTTTTTAAGTGCTTTATTCACATCATCATCCGAATCGATATCGTCGCTCAAATTTGCGCTATTCTCAGCGGAATCGGAGGAACCTTGCTTTATTTTAACTCCGTCGTCTCCGACATTTATCGTAACTCGGTTACCGTTCTTATCGTTCACGGTTATAAACGCAGCACCGTTTTTGTCTGTCTCAGAAGAGTCAGCTCCGTCAGCTGTACTCTCATCATTTTCATTATCCGATTCATTATCAGTCGATTCTTCTGTTCCGTATATAAGCTGATCAAGAGTAAGACCGTATATTTTCGCCAAAGCTATAAGGTTATCCGTATCGGGAGACGCCTCGCTTCTTTCCCATTTTGATACCGCCTGGCGTGAAACACCGAGCTTCTCCGCAAGCTCCTCCTGAGAAAGTCCCTGTTTCTTTCTTAATTTCAACAATCTGTTTGCCGTTTCAATAGTCATTTACAAGCAATTCCTTTCATTGGTTATATTAGAATTATATCAAAAATAACCCGTATTTACCATACATTTTAGCGTTCAAATAAGGCAACTTTAGGTTGCAATCTAAATTATACACTATTTTTACGTTGTTTTCAAGTTGATTTTCTGATTATATATAAAAAACGCAGGCAATGCCTGCGTTATTATATTTTTATTTAAGCAGCCTCGCCGTTTTTGCGTCTGCGAGTATGTCCCTCGGGCTTGGGCGTAATATCTCCCGCCTTTGTAAGAGCCCATTTTGTAAGAACGGGGCCTACTATCTCATAAACAAGAACGCTGAAAAGAACAACAAATCTCACTACGCTTGCTATATCCGTGCCTCCGAGCGTTGTATCGCCGGAAACCGTGCTAACCATTCCGAGTGCAACTCCCGCCTGAGGCAAAAGAGTTATACCGAGATACTTTACCGTACTGTGCTCGCACCCCATAGCCGCAGACGACCATCTCGCTCCGAAATATTTGCCTGCGGAACGGAAGATAATATATACCACTCCTATGAGCACGCACCATGGATTGAGGAAAACTCCGAGGTCAAGCTCGGCACCGCTTACAACAAAGAACAAAATAAGCAAGGGCTTTGTCCATCCGTCCGCTCTTTGCATCATCTCGTCGGAGCATTCGCACACATTGCAGAAGACTGTTCCGCACATCATACAGGTAAGAAGCGAAGAAAATCCGATATGAACTTCTCCGATATGTATATTCTTCAGAGCGGTAATAGCTACTGTAATAAATACGAACGAAATAACAAGAGAAAGTCTGTTACTGTTGGAATGGAACAATCTTTCAAGCTGCGAAAGCAAAAATCCGAGAAGAGCGCCTATCACAAGAGAAGCCACAATTTCGATAAGAGGCTCCACAACGATTGAAACAACATCAAGATTACCTCCGCCTATCGCCTTTGCAACACCCATAAGAACCGCGAAAATCATAAGTCCGACGGCGTCATCAAGCGCAACAATGGGAAGAAGCATATCCGTAAGAGGTCCCTTAGCCTTATACTGGCGGACGACCATGAGCGTTGCGGCGGGAGCCGTCGCAGATGCTATCGCACCGAGAATAAGAGCCGCAGGCAGAGGAAGAATATCCTCGCCCGTAATACCTAAAAGCACGTAATGAAGTCCTACAAGGCTTACGCATACTATGAGCGAAGCAACTATTGCCTGAACACATCCTACAACGGCTACTTTTTTTCCCGTATGCTTAAGCTCCTCCATTTTAAATTCACTTCCTATCGAAAAAGCGATAAATCCGAGTGCAACGTCGGAAAGTATTCCTATTGCCTCAACGTCGGAGAAATCCTTTGACGCAAATCCGAGGTGATATCCTCCCGGAAGCGTTATATTTCCGAGGCAAAAGCAGCCTACAATTACGCCGGCTATAAGATATCCCGTAACCGCAGGAAGCTTCAGAAGCTTACAAATTCTCGACATCAAAAGTCCTGCCATTACACAAACAGATATAGATAACAATATTTGTGTGGTGTCCATAAATAAACCTTCTTTTTATCATAAATTTATCCTCCGATGACTCGGAGGACATTAAAAATCACAAAGTATTTTTCAAACCTGAAATATTATAGTACCAAAGTGCTTTTTTGTCAAGAGAAAAGCCCAAATAATTAAAAAAATATTTTTAACGGCAAGCCGAAACGACTTGCCGTTATTTTATCATATACATCTAATTTCGATTTTACCGTCGTGAACATCCAAGGCAACACCGATTATAGAATGATTATAATCAGCAATCACCTTCTCGGCAATCTCGTCCTCAATATGAGTCTGTATAAATCTTCTCATATTTCTCGCACCGAATTTTGCCGAATAGGACTTTTCTGCCACATAATGAGGAACGGAATCCGTATATGAAAGCGTAATTCCGTGCTCCGAAAGAGCCTCGCGAAGCTCGCCGAGCATTATCTGTGCAATGCCCGCAAAATCCTTTTCCGTAAGCGAATTAAATGTGATTATCTCATCAACACGGTTTATAAACTCGGGGCGTAAAAATCCCTCAAGCGCTTTCATAGTTCTCGCTTCTTCGACAGAAGCACTGTCCGTTGAAAATCCCGCTCTGCCCGACGAATTGGTCGATCCCGCATTGGTAGTCATAACAAGCACCGTATTTTCGAAATTTACGGTTCTTCCCTGCGCATCGGTAACTCTGCCGTCATCAAGTATCTGAAGCAAAATATTAAGAACATCCGGATGTGCCTTTTCAATTTCATCGAAAAGTATTACCGAATACGGTCTGCGACGAATCTTTTCAGTAAGCTGACCCGCCTCCTCATATCCGACATATCCGGGAGGCGCTCCTATTATCTTGGAAACGGAATGCTTCTCCATAAATTCGGACATATCAAGACGAATGAGCGTTTCGGGAGAATGGAACAGATCATTTGCGAGCTGCTTTACAAGCTCCGTCTTGCCGACTCCCGTAGGTCCTGCGAATATAAACGATACGGGCTTTCTCTTATACGATATTCCCGCTCTGTTTCTTTTTATCGCTCTGCATATAGCGTCAACCGCCTTATCCTGACCTATAATATGAGATTTAAGTCTCTTATCCAACTTATCTATCTGTTCGAACTCATTTGCGCTGACGGTAAGTGCGGGCACTCCCGTCCACACCTCGACAACATCCGCAAGCTCCGACACGGAAAGAGTTATAGACTCATTCTCGCCTTCAAGCTCGGAAAGCTCGCTCGAAAGCTTTATTTCATTTGACTTAAGCTTTGCTATTCTCTCGTATGCCTCGGCATTGTCGGGAGAATCGGGCGGTGTTACCTCAAGTTCCTCTCTCTCCTTTTTAATGGTAAGCAACTGCTCTCTTATCTCAAGGCTTCTGCCTATACCTGCGCTTTTCAGAGAGAGATTTGCCGCCGCCTCGTCAAGAAGGTCTATCGCCTTATCGGGCAGATATCTGTCAGTAATATATCTTTCCGATAGAGTCACCGCACTTTTAAGTATCTCATCCGGAATTTTTACCGAATGAAACTCTTCATAGTAATGCTTTATTCCCTTAAGCATTTCAAGAGTCTCGTCAACCGAGGGTTCCTCCACTCTTACGGGCTGAAATCTGCGTTCAAGAGCCGAATCCTTTTCTATATATTTACGGTATTCGTTAAGAGTGGTAGCTCCGATAACCTGAATTTCTCCTCGTGAAAGTGCCGGTTTAAGCATATTTGCCGTGCTTACGCTTCCCTCACTGTTTCCGGCTCCGACGATATTATGAACCTCGTCTATGACAAGAATAATATTTCCGGCATCCTTAACCTCCTTAAGAAGTCCGAGTAATCTGCTTTCGTACTGACCTCTGAACTGCGTTCCCGCAACAAGCGCCGTCAAATCAAGCAAATGAAGCTCCTTGTCCTTAAGCTTATATGGCACGTCACCCTTTACTATCCTTTGTGCAAGCGCCTCCGCTATTGCGGTCTTACCGACTCCGGGCTCACCTATCAAGCAAGGATTGTTCTTCTGTCTGCGACAAAGTATCTGAATAACTCTCGCAAGCTCACGATCTCTTCCGACTATTGCGTCAAGCTTGTTTTCTCTTGCCTCACGCGTAAGATCCTTACAGTAAGCATCAAGGAATTTTCTCTTTTTATCCTTTGATTTTTCCTCATTTCTCTGCTTCATCCCATCAACGTTGGGATCGCTTTTCTGCTTTTCCAATCCTCCGAAAAGCTTATGCAAATCTATAGCCGGCGCGGTAGCGGAATCGTCGGGGTCGGACGCTTCGTCATCTGTAACGGACGGAAGATTCATTTCTCCATCTTCCATCATTTTCGCCATTTCGTCTTCCATGCCCTCAAGCTCATCGCTCGATATGCCGAGCTGACCTATCACATTTCCGAGAATATTATCAAGAGGAAGTCCGAGCTCCTTAGCACAGGTTATGCACACTCCCTCGTTCTTTTTTTCTCCGTTTTCAAGCTTGGTAATAAAAACCATTGCCATTCTTTTATGGCATCTTGAACACATTATCATCTATCTCACCTCCGATACCTGTTTTTATATCAATGAGTAAACAGTCCTATTTTATAAATAATTTTTGTTATAAATGTTCCCTCTACCGTATCAACTCCGAGTACAAATGTGCAAAGGCACACGGCAATACTGAGAAAAGCATAAGCATACGACGCTCCGAGAAGCAATCCCATAACCTTATTTACGGTTTTAAGCACGGGAAGCTTGAAAAGTCCGTCAAGCAAAATTATCGCAACGCTGCACACTATAAACGAAATAAGAAATACCGCGATATACGATATAATCTTAGATACTGTATCCGTCAGCGCGTTCTCTGTTTTTTCACCGATCTCACGTGCAAGCTCAACGCCCTCCGCACCGCTTTCGGCAAAATAATCATTTATCATTTCCGATGAAATAATATTCTTTACCGCATCGGGAAGACTATTGTGGACGTTCTCTGCGGAAAATTTTTCTTCACCGCTTTGTGACATCTCAACCAGCACGGATGAGATTTTTCCGTCAAATATATCCGCAACGAATGCATCGGCAAATACATCTGCAAGGCAAGCTCCTATCAGAACGGTAACAAGAAGCACTATTATCATTTTCATACTCTTAAAGAAAGACTTAACAAATCCCTTCTTGACAGTAACAAATATTATAAGTGCTGCCGCACAGACCATCAAAGCATCCATAATAATTTGAGTTGCGTTCATATTTACCTCCGATTTTTCAGCGTATTCGTAAAGTAATATCTCAATAAACCACCTTATTGAGATACAGTCCGCAGGCACAAGCCGTGGCACCCGCATTCTTTCTGTCCCCGCTCTCTATTATTTTGTCTATATCGCAGGGTTGTATTCTTCCGTATCCGACAGACATCAACGTTCCGCACATTATTCTCACCATATTGTAGAGAAATCCGTCGGCTGCCACCTTGAAAACAACATAATCTCCGTCCTTATAAACGCTTGCGTATTTCACTTGTCGAACGGTATCCTTTATCTTTGAGCCCTGAGCCATAAATGCCGCAAAATCGTGCGTTCCGCAAAATGCTTGCGCCGCAGCGTTCATTCTCTCAATTGCCTCATCGGACAGCGTTCTCGGTATACTGTACGCTCTGTCGGAGCAAAACGGATTTTTTACGGAAGAATTCCATATCTTATATATATATTCTTTATACTTGACATCATATCTCGGATGGAAGTCTCCGTCGACCATTTCGGCAGAGATCACCGCAATATCGTCCGGCAACACCGAATTAAATGCCGCAGGCACGCTACTCATAGGTATGGAGCATTCGAGAGCATTCTCCCCTCGCTTTGATACGCACACAAAAAATTCATTTGCATGCACTCCGCTGTCCGTTCTGCTGCATCCCACTATATCGCATTCAAATCCGAATATTCTTGCCGAAGCCTCGTTCATCGCCCCCTGCACCGTGGGCTTTGACGGTTGAACCTGATATCCGTTATATTTTGTTCCGAGAAAGCTTATTTTAAGCAATAATTTCATTTTCACACCGTTAAATTGTAAGCAAAGGAGCCACGAAAATATTTACGCCGACAATAACTGCACCGAACAGTGCAAGCGACGTAAGCGCCAATATATCCGACGGCTTAAATCTCAGCACCTTCATTCGTGTTCTTCCCTCTCCGCCCTTATAGCATCGGCACTCCATTGCAGTTGCAAGATCGAGTGCGTGACGTATCGACGACGAAAACAGAGGAATAAGTATCGGAATAAGCGCCTTTGCACGTTGGAATATGCTTCCGCTCGTGAAATCCGCTCCCCTTGCCTTTTGAGCGCTCATTATCTTTTCCGCCTCTTCCATAAGAGTGGGAATAAAGCGAAGTGCAATCGTCATTATCATTGCGAAATCGTGCACGGGAAGTCCTATTTTTTTCAGCGGATACAGAAGTCTTTCTATTCCGTCCGTAAGCGCTATAGGAGTTGTTGTATAGGTCAAAAATATACTTGTGCCTATTACAAGAACAAAAATTCTCGCAACAAGCAAAATCGCATTTATAATACCCTCTTTATAAACATTGATTATCCAGAATGATATAAGAGGCTCTCCCTCTCCCGTTGACCAGAAAAGATTAATGAGCGCGGTAAACGCGATAATAAAAATTATCGGTCTGACAGACCTCAAAACTATTTTAATCGGTATATTCGATATTTTTATCAAAGCAAATGCCGATATAAGCAAAAGCGTCATCGAGACAAGATTTGAGCAAAGAAACACTATGACTATATACAGTACGGCAAGCACAATCTTCATTCTCGGGTCGAGCCTGTGTATCGGCGACGGGACAGAATAATACTGTCCAAGTGTTATATTTTTCATTATTTACCTCTGATCAGCCTTGCAATCTCCTGCACTGCCGCCTCTTGTGTATAAATTCCGTTATCTACCTTAATTCCGCGTGCGTTAAGCTCGTGCATCAAAAGCGTTATTTGCGGAACCGCAAGTCCTATATGTTCAAGCATTTCGGACTCGCAGAACACCTCGTCACGTGTACCCTGAAGCACGACCTCTCCGTTTGAGAGCACTATTATATCGTCGCACAGTCTCGCCATATCCTCCATACTGTGGCTGACTATTATAACGGTAGCACCCGTTTTTTCACGGTATTTGAAAACTCCGTCAAGTATTACGTCTCTGCCCTGAGGGTCAAGACCTGCGGCAGGCTCATCAAGGACAAGCACCTCGGGACGCATAGCTATAACTCCCGCAATGGCTACTCTGCGCTTCTGTCCGCCGGAAAGGTCAAAGGGATTCTTTGCGAGAATATCCTTATCAAGTCCGACAAAGTCTATCGCATCCATTACTCTTTTTGATATTTCAGTCTCATCAAGTCCCATATTTTTCGGTCCGAAGGCAATATCACGCTCCACACTCTCCTCAAAAAGCTGATATTCGGGATACTGCATAACGAGTCCGACACGGAAACGCACCTTGCCGATATCCTTGGGATTTTCCCATATATCCGTACCGTCAAGAAGCACCCTGCCCTCATCGGGCGTCGCAAGTCCGTTAAGAAGCTGAAGCATCGTGCTCTTGCCTGAGCCTGTGTGCCCGATAATACCGGTTATGGATCCGCTCTCTATCTTAATATTTATATTTTTCAGCGCTTCTTTACAATATGCTGTTCCCTTACCGTAAAGAAACGACACATTTTGAAGTTCTATTTTAGACATTTTTATTTTCAAGCACCCTCTGTATAGCGTCCGCACAAAGCGACGGCGTGTGGTACTCCCCCTTAATTTTAATTCCTTGCTTTTTAAGCGAATGAACAAGTGCTACACACTGCGGAACATCAAGTCCGCAGGCGGTAAGCTTATCCGGATTTGCAAATATCTGTGCCGGAGTTCCGTCCATAAGTATGTTACCGTCATCAAGAACAACTATTCTGTTTGCTCTTGCCGCCTCATCCATATAATGCGTGATCATTATTATCGTAATACCGTGCTCGCGGTTAAGCTTTTCGACGGTATTCATAATATCACGTCTTCCTATCGGGTCAAGCATAGCCGTTGATTCATCAAAGATTATGCAATCGGGCTTCATAGCAAGTATTCCGGCGATTGCTATCCTTTGCTTTTGACCGCCTGAGAGCCTTGCGGGCTCTCCCTTAACATAGCTGCTCATTCCGACTATCGAAAGAGCCTCGTCAACTCGCTTTCTTATCTCCCTCGGCTCGATTCCGAGGTTTTCGGGTCCGAATGCAACGTCATCCTCTACTATTGTAGCCACAAGCTGATTATCGGGATTTTGGAATACCATTCCTACTTTTTTCCTAAGCTCGAAAACGTCATCCTCCGTCATATCGGGATCCGTGATATCTTTACCGTCAACGTATATTTTCCCCTCGCTCGGCTCAAGTATCATATTTATAAGCTTTGCAAGCGTGCTCTTGCCCGAGCCGTTATGACCGAGCACGGCAAGATACTCCCCTTTTTTTATATCAAGGGAAATATTTTTGAGAACCGTAAGCTTACCGCCGTCGTCTTCCTCGTATGCACAGCTTAAATTTTCTATTTTGATATAAGAATCAGAATTCACTCTGCTTTCCTCTCTCTGATCAATTCTCCTGCCATCTCGCACTTGCGCCGCAGGGCATATATCCTCCCGTATGCTTTACGGGAAGCGCTATCTCGCTTGCCTCGCATTTTCCGCCGTGTACCTTGGATATGCGAAGATCGACAATATAACTCATTGTAAGGGGGGACAGCCCCGTTGTATACGAATTTATAAGGAAGAACAGCGGTTTATCCGACAAAACCTGTGCGGTAAGCGCGACAAGGTCATCAATATTATCCTCTATCTTCCAGACCTCGCCCGACGGGCCCCTGCCGTAAGAGGGGGGATCCATTATCACCGCGTCATATTTGTTTCCGCGTCTTATTTCACGCTCGACGAATTTTTTGCAGTCGTCGACAATATATCTTATCGGCGCATTCTCAAGTCCCGAAAGGCGCGCGTTTTCCTTTGCCTGAGCAACCATTCCCTTTGCCGCGTCAACATGGCACACGGATGCACCCGCCTTTGCCGCGGCGACCGTCGCACCGCCTGTATATGCAAAGAGATTGAGCACCTTTATCGGTCTTCCCGCTTTTTTTATAAGATCCGAGAACCAATCCCAGTTTGCCGCCTGCTCGGGAAAAAGTCCCGTATGCTTAAATCCCATAGGACGAAGCACAAATCCGAGAGATCCGTAAGAAATATTCCATTCCTCGGGAAGATTCTTTTTCACCCATTTTCCGCCGCCCGTGCTTGAACGGCGATATATTCCGTCCGCTCTCTTCCATTCGGGAGCATTACGTTCTCCGTGCCAGATTATCTGAGGATCGGGACGAATAAGTATATACTTACCCCATCTTTCGAGACGTTCTCCGTCGGATGCGTCTATAAGCTGATAGTCTTTCCAATTGTCTGCACTCCACATATCAATAAACCTTTCCGTAAGTTTGCTTTTTATTATAATACTGCGATATACGCGAGCTTTTTGCATGTGCGTGACATATAGCTATCGCCAATGCGTCGGCTGCGTCATCGGGACGAATTTTTTCTTTGATATTCAAAAACATCTGCACCATCGTGATGACCTGATTTTTTTCGGCTCTGCCGTATCCCACGACGCTTTGCTTTACCTGAAGCGGTGTATATTCGAATATTTCAACTCCGAGCAGCTCGGCGCAAAGAAGAATTACTCCTCTCGCCTCGGCAACGGATATACCTGTCTTTTGGTTTGTATTCCAAAAAAGCTCCTCGACCGCCATAGCGTCCGGACGGTATTTTTCGATAATATCCTTAAGCTCACGGTAAATGGAAGCCAATCGCTTTTCCGTATCGGTGTGCGCAGGCGTCCTTATTACTCCGTAATCAAGAGTTTTAAACCTCGAGCCGTTATATTCAATTACACCGTAACCCACTATCGCAACTCCGGGGTCGATACCGAGAATTATCACAAGCTTCCTCCAAAGAACATATTCTATCAATTTATCATTATAACACAAATACACTGCAAAGTCAAATATTTTTAATGAACGCTTCTTTAATATTTTAAATACGGAGCGCAAAAACACCCTTCTTCAAATATATTTAATCAGAGATTTTTTAAATTAGCATATTTAAGCGCAAAAAAAGAATCATACTCAAGGGTTTATTTTCACAGTCCTATTGACACCGCTATTTTTATTTTGTAAAATAATGATGTGTAAGTAAATTTACAATATAGCAATGGCTTTTGATATAGGTTTATTAGCACTTAACTGATTTAAGGAGAATTTTTTATGAAAATCGACGTTTCAAAATTGCCGATTGACCGGCGAGTACGCCTGACCATGGGTGTCGATATTTGGTCTAACTACGACATTGACGGACAATTATACAAATTTAAGCTATCTGATGCCACCATAGGTATGCGCACCTTCGATTTGACCAACAAAAACGATTCGCATCCTATACCTGCTGTTGCATTTCCCGCATCGCAGACCGTCGCCAATACATGGAATTTGCCGCTTGTTAGGAAAATGGGTAATGCCATAGCAAACGAAGCTATCGAGGCCGGTGTCGACGTGGTTTTGGGTCCCGGCTTAAATATTAAGCGTTTACCGACAAACGGTAGAAATTTTGAATATTTTTCGGAAGATCCGTATTTGGCAGGTATGCTCGGTAAATCTTATATAGAGGGTGTTCAAGAAAAGCACGTAGGCACTTGTATGAAACACTATTGCTGTAACAATAGCGAATTTAGTCGTCTATGGGCAAGCATGGAGGTTGATGAACGCACATTGAGAGAAATCTATCTTGAAGTGTTCCGCATTGCCGCCCAAGCAAAGCCATGGAGTGTAATGTGCGCCTATAATCTCGTAAACGGCAGAAGAATGTCGGAAAACGGTAAGCTTTTCGGTATATTGCGTGACGAATTCGGTTTTGATGGATTGATAATGTCCGATTGGGGAGCAGTCAAGGATGCAAAAGCCACCATTGAACAAGGTCTTGCTTTGACAATGCCTTTTGAAGAGCATCTCCAAAAAGAACTTCTCGAATATGCACGTAAAGGTGAACTCGATGAATCTGCACTCAACAAGTGCGCACAAGAGGTTGTAGATTTTGCCGAAAAGCTGGAAGCCGAAAGCAAGCTCAGAAAAATAGATTTGAGCAAGGAAGAGCGTAGAGCAATAGCTTTGGAAATAGCTCGTGAGGGTATTGTTTTGCTCAAAAACGAAGACGTATTGCCGCTTAGCAAGGACAAGACCGTTTTTGTTACCGGTGCGCCGTCTTTCAGATATTACTTCGGCGGCGGATCATCTGAGGTTACTCCCGATGTTCCCTTCTTACCTTTGGTAGATGCCATGAAAGAAGAGGGCTACAATGCCGAATGGTATGAGTCGGTATGGGAATCACACGGTCATCAGTGCCATGTAGGTAATATGCCCGAGGCGCTTAAGCGCGCGGCAATGGCTGATGTAACGATATTGACCGTAGGCAATCCCAATAGCTGTGAATATGAAAGTGCCGACCGTCAAACGATCAAATTATCCAAAGAAGAAGAATTTGTCATTAAAGACTTTGCGAGAGTTGCAAACAAGCTTGTTGTGGCTGTATATGCAGGTGCTGCAATAGATATGCATGAATGGATCAAATATGTCGATTCTGTAATTTGGGTTGGCTATGCCGGTCAACACGGTCATAAAGCACTTGCCGAGATCATTTCGGGCAAGGTCAATCCGAGCGGAAGACTTAGTGAAACATTTCCGTTAGAATTGTCAGACGTACCTGCCGAAAATGCATATCGTGATTCTACCGTTATGAAATATGCAGAGGGCTTGAACGTCGGTTATCGTCACTTCTCAACCTTTGGAAAACCCGTATTGTTCCCGTTTGGATACGGTTTAAGCTATTCGAAATTTGATTACGATAATCTTGAGGTTGTGACTGCCGGAGACGGATTCGATGTGTCATTTGACGTCATCAACATATCCGACACAGATGGCTACGACGTCCCTCAGATTTATATTTCCGAGGTAATTGCTAAGGTATATCGTCCCGAATTAGAGCTTAAAGGCTTTACTAAGGTGTTCGTCAAGTCCGGAGAAACCGAAAGGGTTACGATACATCTTGATCGTCACGCATTCGAATACTATTCTGTTGCCGATAGCGAGTGGGTTGTACATAACACCGGATTCAATGTTGTAGTAGCCGCCAATGCAGAGAAGCCTGTGCTTCATCAATCCGTGAGATTTAAATAGAAAACTTATGAGGCTCTTTAAATAAAGATAATCGAAATTAAAAGGTATAGCCGTGACTTGGCTATACCTTATTTTTCGGAATTAAAAATTCCTATTCGCACCCTCTTCGGATGATATTATGTGTTAAAGTGCTTTTTCGCAAGTCTTTATTTGCGGAATACGTACTGTTATCAAAGCAACAAGTGCCGTAATAATTATTTCGGGAATCATATACAGTCCGTTATACACAACAGAATAAATAATCGAAAGCTCAAATCCCGAGAATGTATCGACTATTACCTGTCCCCAAGCGGGAAAGCCGTCCTGCGTAAAGAACCACTCTGCCCAGGTGCCGAAGAATACGGCACCGGAAACGATATGTGCGACGTAACGCAACGTAAGTGCCAAAATACTTCCGAGACAAAGTGCTTTTCCCTTTGAATATTTTTCGCGGAAAACTCCGCCAAAGCCCAGCACGGTATATGCAATTACATAATCTATAATGCACACAAGTATCGCACGCCACCAAACCATCTGGCTGTCACCCGGAAGAAAGAATGCGCTCACTGTACCGAAGCCGAGCAATAATTGCACGAATGAATAAGCAAATGCGGTAAGCAGTCCCCAACGTGTGCCATACATATATGCCACTATAACTATCGGCAACATACTTGCAACGGTAAATCCGCCGCCAAACGGAAGATTAAGAAACGGCATAGCCGAGCAAACGGCAGATATCGCAACCGAAAATGCGATCATAACAGCGCTAAGCGTTATAGCTTGCGCTCTTGTTTTGTTTTCTCTCATAGGAAAACCTCCGAATAAATAAAATTCAACCGCACGAAAAGTCCGTGCGGTTGAATTTTTTCAGAGACAACTCTGTAGTTCTACCTACGACGGCATTATCCGTATCAGGTTAAAGGGTTCAAGGCAAAATCCGCCTCATCTCAGCAAAAAGCACCCCTGACTTTATATGCGATTGTAAGATAAATATATCACATATCATCACCGTTGTCAATAGATTTTTTTATTTTTGCGATGCAATCGAAATATAAAATTCAAGAACCTTATTGAGCGACTGCAGAGGATATGCGTTTTTGGCAAGTCTTATACTGATATACGGCTTTGAGGAAAGGACTATTTTCATTTTTCCGTCAAATCTCTCCTCCACGTCCGACCAAATATCAATATCTATATGCTCGGGCACGATTCGGTATTCGCTTCCATCCTGTGTTACGGATACGATGCCGCACTTTATTGCATTAGCCCTGATAAGAGCTATCATAAGAAGATTTTCTACCGATTTCGGCATATCACCGTATCGGTCTATAAGCTCGTCTGATATATCTATTCTGTCATACTCATCCTCTATGAGAGCTATTCTCTTATAAAGTCCCATTCTCTGCGAGGAATACGGAACATATTTATCGGGGATAAACGCACTGTAAGCAAGAGTAACGGTGCATTCGGGCTTCTCCTCGGGCTTTTCGCCCTTTTCCTCAAGCACAGCCTCATTAAGAAGCTTTATATAGAGATCGTAGCCCACAGCGTCAAGATGTCCGTGCTGCTGTGCACCGAGCATATTTCCGGCACCTCTAAGTTCAAGATCTCGCATAGCGATCTTAAATCCGGCTCCGAATTCGGCATATTCTCTTATCGCCTCAAGTCGTTTCTGTGCGATTTCCGTCAGTGCCATATCTCTCGGATAAGTAAAATATGCATATGCACGGCGTGATGAGCGTCCGACTCTTCCTCTTATCTGATGAAGCTGAGAAAGTCCGAGTCTGTGCGCATTATCCACAATAAGGGTATTGGCGTTAGGAATATCTATTCCCGTTTCTATTATCGTAGTACTTACAAGGATATCTATCTCACCTATGAGCATTGAATTCCATATATCCTCAAGCTCCTCCTTCTCCATCTTACCGTGAGCCACTGTTATTCTTGCATCGGGAAAAGCCTTTGAAAGCCTTGCTGCTACGGAATATATGCTTTCAACGAAATTATGCATATAGAATACCTGTCCGCCTCGGCGAAGCTCACGCCTTATCGCCTCGTTTATGATGAGATCATCCTCCTCAAGCACATACGTCTGTATCGGAATTCTGTCGATCGGCGCCTCATCAAGCACCGATATATCGCGCAGTCCGCCCATTGCCATATTAAGAGTTCTGGGAATGGGTGTCGCCGAAAGGCTGAGTACGTCTATATTTCCGGCTATCCTTTTGAGTTTTTCCTTTTGGGCAACGCCGAATCTTTGTTCCTCATCTACGATAAGCAAGCCGAGATTATTAAATTCTATATCATTTGAAATAATTCTATGCGTTCCTATCAGTATGTCTATCTCGCCACGCTTCAGACGTCTTTTGGTCTGTGCCTGCTGCTTTGCCGTTTTAAAGCGGGAAAGCATATCCACATTAACTCCGAAAGAACGGAAACGGCTCAGTGCGGTTTGATAATGCTGAAGTGCCAAAATTGTGGTCGGAACAAGTATAGCTACCTGCTTTCCGCCGAGAACAGCCTTATATGCCGCACGGAATGCAACCTCGGTTTTCCCGAATCCGACATCTCCGCAGAGCAATCTTTCCATAGGCATTGATTGCATCATATCGCTCTTTATATCGTTTATTGCTTCAAGCTGAGCATCGGTCTCGTCATACTCGAATGCCGCCTCGAAATCACGCTGAAGCTCATCGTCTTTCGGAAAAGCAAATCCCTCCGTTCTCATTCTTCTTGCGTAAAGGTCTATAAGATCCTTTGCCATATCCTTTACCGCAGCCTTTGCCTTTGCCTTTGCGCGTCCCCATTCGGCACCGCCGAATTTAGAAAGCTTTATAAGTCCGTCGTCGGAATGTGCACCGACGTACTTTGAAACGGCGTCAAGCTTTTCAACGGGCAAAAACAGCTTATCGCTTCCGGCATACTGTATAGTTATATAATCGTGAGCAACGCCCTCCTGCACGAGGTTTTCAATTCCCATATATCTTCCTATTCCGTAAGCCTCATGAACCACGAGGTCACCGACCTCCAGATCGTTATAGGAAAATATAGCCTGCGTGTTACTTCTTTTCTTTTTTTTGCGCATAGCACGGGAAACAGAGTTTATTCCGCTTCTTCCCGCAGAATCGGTGGAAAGCACCGCCACACGCGGAGTGCTTAGCTCATATCCCTTAAATTGAGAGCCGAAGCAAAGCACAACCTCGCCATCTCCGACATTGAATTCGTCCGTATTCTCTACGGATGCGGATATTCCCTTTTCGTTCAATGTACCGCAAAGATTTTTTGCAAAGATCTCGTTTTCACACAAGACGACAGTTTTAAATCCCGAGGCGATATATTGCTCAAGATCATCGATAAGCAGATCGGTTCTTCCCTCATACGACACTGTCTGCTTTGTTTTAAAATGAAACACTCCGCTTGTGCTCTTACCTGAAAGTCCCTGCACTATCGAATCGGTATGAACGGTGACGTTTCTGTCGCAAAAAAGCTCAAGTCCCGTGGCAGGCTTGGAATAATCCGTATATTTCGGAGCTATCGTTCCGCCCTCCAAAAGCTCCTCGATAACTTGATTTTGGTGCCATTGGGATCCCTTGATTCTTTCCGCAATCGCATTTGTACCCTTAATAAGAACACAGGTACGCTCTCCGAAATAATCAAGCAGAGATGCACGCTCGGGATAAATAAGCGTGATGTATTTATCGATGAATTTAACGGATCCCGCCTCGCCGCAAAGGCCGTCAATAGCTGTAAGCTCTCCCGTCATTTCTATAACGGCATCGGCATTTTTGCTTCCGTCTATTTGTGTCGAAATAGCCGCACGAACCTTGGCAAGCACTTCTGCATCGGTTATTATTTCTCTTGCGGGAGCGATCTCGATAAGCTCAATGCTCTCCTGCATTCTCTGCGTTTCAACAGAAAACACTCCCATTCTGTCAATCTCGTCTCCGAAAAATTCGATTCTGACCGGAAGAGATGCATCTACTCGTTCACCGTTTTCATTAATGTAAAATCCGCCCGGAGCGAATATATCAACTATTCCTCCCCTGACGGCATACTGACCCACACCGTCAATCATATCCACGCATGTATATCCGGAAAGAGTCAAGCTTTTAGCAAGCTCTCTCGGGGAGCAAACCGTATCAGTCCCTATCCTTATGAGGCTTTTTTTGAGCCTTTCCTCGGGGACGGTATACGAAAGTGCCGCATCGGGCGTAGTAACCACTGCGTCAAGCTCGCGGTTAACTATTCCGAGCAAGACCTTAAGCCTCTCATGCTCATACTCATGGGAGGCTGTTATATTATAAAAATTCAAATCGCGGTTCAGATAAAACGCCGCTCGCTTTCCGCATACGGAAAGCATTTGAGTAATTCTCAGGCACTCCTTTTCCTCGGGACAGAGAATAAATAGCGGCATTCCGTTTCGCTGCGTCTCCGTGTCGGATATGAGTGACACGTAAGCGGCATCGGACGCACCGTCGGAAAGTCCGCTCACCGCTATCGGATACGGCTTATGAGCACGAAACTCCTTTTTTACAGTCTCACCGAGCTGCAGATATTCTCCGTCAAGCCTTATTGCATCGGTAATAAAATTCATTATTCTCTCCTAATATCAGGCTTTTTTATTACATATCTGCATAGCGTCATCTATGCTTGAGCCGAGTATTTTTTCAAGTCCCTCATATGCCGTGGGAAGTGCAGAGGTCAGATTTTTATAATCCTCCGATGAAAACTCGGAAAGCACCCAAGAGGCAAGATCGTAATCGGGGTGCGGCTTTTCGCCGACGCCGATTTTAATGCGCGCAAAGGTCTGAGTACCGATATTGGCGATTATGCTCTTTATACCATTGTGTCCGCCGGCACTTCCGTCGCGTCGAACACGCAGTCTGCCCGTAGGCAGACTGATGTCGTCGTATATTACAATAAGCTTATCCGCTCCGAGCTTGTAATAATCAAGCACGGCGCGCACACATTCGCCCGAAAGGTTCATAAACGTCTGGGGCTTCACCAAAAGTACTCTTTTTCCCGCAATCTTAGCCTCGCCCACAAGTCCCTTGTGCGCCGCCCTTGTAACATGGGCACCGCATCTATCACAAATATAATCTATTGCGATAAATCCGGCGTTATGCCTTGTACGCGTATATTCCGCGCCGGGATTTCCGAGCCCCACGATAACGTACGATATCGGCTCGCGAGAGGTATCCTCTGTTGATATTTTTTTAAAAAGTTCAAATATGTCAGTCATTTTTACTCCTTAGAAGAAAGACATCTGATCTGTGTCGGACAGTCCGTCAAGAACGCCGTTTTTACGAAGAATGTCTATTACCGAGCCCGAAAGCTTCGCTCTTATCTGAAGATCCTCGATAGAAAAGAACGGCTCGTCGTTTCTTGCTTCTATTATATTCTGTGCGGCATTTTCACCAAGTCCGCCGAGCGATGAGAAAGGAAGTCTTATAGCTCCGTTTTCGGGCAGAAATGCCTTATGGTCGGATTTTTGCAGACTTATCGGCAAAAATTTTATGCCGCGTGCGTACGCCTCGTTAACAAGCTGAAGTCCCGCAACGGATGCCTGCTCCTTTTGAGATGCGTCCTTGCCGAGCTTCTCGATTCTCTCGATCTCGGCACGAACTCCTCCCTTTCCCCTCATAACTATCTCCGCGTCAAGTCCGACGTTTGAAACGGTAAACATAGCGGCATAGAATGCAACCGGCATATGCACCTTATACCATCCGACACGTATTGCGGACATAACGTATGCCGATGCATGTGCCTTGGGAAACATATATTTTATCTTTTTACACGAGCCTATGTACCAATCAGGCACGCCAGCTTCTATCATCGCCTTTTCCCAATCGGGCTTAAGTCCGCGTCCCTTTCTTACGCTCTCCATTATCTGGAACGAAAGCGCACTGTCAACGCCGTAAGCGATAAGGTCGTTCATAATATTATCTCGACATCCTATAACATGGGAAATATCACATATTCCGTCATTGATAAGATCCTGAGCGTTACCTGTCCAAACGTCGGTGCCGTGTGAAAGTCCCGATATCTGAAGCAGGTCGGCAAACGAGCGAGGCTTTGCCTCCTCAACCATCTTCATTACAAACCTTGTTCCGAATTCAGGCAAGCCGTACGTACCTATTTTTGCTCCTCCGATATCCTCCGGGGTTATTCCGAGAGAATCTGTGGACAAGAACAGCTCGTAAACGCTCTTGTCATTCATCGGAACGTCCATAACGCTTGTATTGGAAAATCTCTCTATCCATTTATATTTGGTCGGCATATCGTGACCGAGCTCATCAAGCTTCAAGAGCGTATCGTGAAGATACTCAAAAGTAAAATGAGTTGTAACGATATTGGAATTGACATCCTCCGCAGGGTGCTGAACGGGGCAGAAATCGTATATCTCCATTTCCTTTGGAACAACAACGATTCCACCGGGATGCTGTCCCGTTGTTCTCTTAACTCCCACGCATTTGGATACAAGTCTGTTCATTTCCGCTCTCGGCAGGCTTATTCCCTTTTCTTCAAGATATTTAAGCACAAAGCCGTAAGCAGTTTTTTCCGCAACGCCTCCGATTGTTCCCGCACGGAACACGTTCTCTGCTCCGAAAAGCTCCTCGGTATATTTATGTACCTTTCCCTGTACCTCTCCCGAGAAGTTAAGGTCGATATCGGGAGATTTTTCACCGTAAAAGCCGAGGAAGGTCTCAAAGGGTATATCATGTCCGTCGGCACGGTATTTTGTTCCGCAAACGGGACAGTTTTTGTCGGGAAGGTCAAACCCCGATCCGACTTCGCCGTTTACAAAAAACTCACTGTGCTTACAATTCGGGCAGTAATAGTGCGGCTTAAGCGGATTAACCTCGGATATACCCGCACAGGACGCAACAAACGATGATCCTACCGAGCCTCTCGATCCTACGAGATATCCGTTATCCTCACTGTATTTTACAAGCTTCTGTGCGATTATATACAAAACGGCAAATCCGTTTTTGATAATCGAAGAAAGCTCCTTATCAAGTCTGTTTTTTACAATATCGGGAAGGGGTGAACCGTATTTGCTCTCCGCATTTTCATAGCATATTCTCTGAAGGTCTTCCTCTGCACCGTCTATCTTGGGCGTAAAAGTTCCCTTGGGGAACGGTCTGATTCCGTCCTCTATCATATCCGCTATGAGATTTGTATTCTTTACAACGACTTCATATGCCTTTTTCTCACCGAGATAGGAAAATTCCTCAAGCATCTCCTCCGTTGTTCTCAGATAGAGCGGACAATCCTTGTCGGCATCCTTAAAGCGCATTCCAGAAAGAAGCACCTTTCTTCCGATCTCGTCGTCGGGATTAAGATAGTGAACGTCACATGTTGCCACGACGGGCTTTTTATATCTTTCACCCAGCTCCACTATCTGACGGTTGATATCGCGAAGATCATCGTCCGACGCCACCGTTCCCTCTTCAACAAGGAAGCGGTTATTGGATATGGGCTGAATTTCAAGATAATCATAGAAGTTGACGATATCTCTGATATCGTCCTCAGATTTCTTTTCAAGCACCGCTCTGAACAGCTCGCCCGCCTCGCAGGCAGAACCGATTATAAGTCCCTCTCTGTGCTTTTCAAGCTCACTTTTGGGAATTCTCGGCGTCCTCTTGTAATATTTAAGATAACTGTACGAAACGAGCTTATAAAGGTTTTTAAGTCCTGTGGGATTTTTAACGAGTATTACCTGGTGATATGGCTTTATATTAAGCGGATTGGCGTTCTCGTTCATATCCTTTTGCAGATCCGCAAAGGTATTTATATCTAAGCGGCTCATCTTATCGACCATTGAGAAGAAGATATTAGCCAGCATCTCCGCGTCATCCGACGCTCTGTGATGGTTGAAATTACCGAGGTCATAATACTTGGCGATAACATCAAGCTTATGAGATTTAAGCTCGGGATTTATAAATCTCGAAAGCACCACGGTATCAAGATACGGATTTGAAAACTTAAGTCCGCATTCACGTGACGCTTTTCTTATAAACGAAACGTCAAAATTCGCATTATGAGCTATAAGAAGCTTATTTCCTATAAAATCCAAGAATCTTGGCAAAACAACGCCTATTCCGTCCGCATCGGCAACCATAGAATCGTCGATTCCGGTGAGCTCTACTATATTCTGCGGAATGGAAAATCCGGGATTTACAAATTCGTCGAAGCGCTCAAGTACCTCTCCATTCTTTATTCTTACCGCACCTATTTCTATTATCTGTGAGGTGAGAACGGAAAGTCCCGTTGTCTCAATATCGAAAACTATAAATTCATCCGCAAATGTTCCCTTATATTCTCCGGTTACCGCGCTCGTTTTATCGTTTACAAAATATGCCTCCATACCGTAAAGGACCTTCATTCCGAGCTTTTCGGCTGCAAGCATAGCCATTTGATACCCCTGAACGTTTCCGTGATCCGTTATGGCAACCGCTCTGTGTCCCCATTCATATGCGGTTTTGACAGCAACATCGGGCGGAAGAAGAGCGTCCATAGCCGACATCTGAGTATGCAGATGCAGCTCTACTCTCTTTTCATCTGCATTATCCATTCGCTTTATTTCATTGATTTTTGCAATATGCTTAAAGGAAAATACAAGGTCTCTGTCAAACGTTCCGTCCTTCTTCTTCTCGTGCTTTGCGTCACCATACAGAGCATAGCTTCCGCCGTTTTTTACAGCCTCAGCTATCATACGTCCATCATCCTCGGAATCGTATGAACGGATTTCAAGCGATGTATCTCCGTCGTAAATAAAGAATGTCGTAGCGGTTTTGTTACCTCTGCGAGTAGGCTCCTGAGCAAAGCCGAAAACCTCGCCTATAACGCACACTCCCCTCGATGAACCCTCAAGAGAAGCAATACCCACGGGAGTTAAATCAAACTCTTCGCCGATCACATATTCGGGAGAGCCGATATCGAATTTCTTCGCTCCGATAGATACAATATCTCCGTCTCTTTCTATGGTCGCACTGTACAGTGAAGCAACACGGGGCAACGCGGCTCCGGGAGCCTCTGCTTCGGCACTCTTCGATCCGTCCGCTCCGTAAGACGCTGATGTATCGTATCTTTTGCTCTGCTCGGTAAGCCTTTTATCAAGCTCCGTCATCTCGCTCTTGCGCTTCTCTCTTGATGAAGAGGTCATATGCGTATCGTGTATGATTTTAACATTATACTTTTTTCCGAACTCGGAGAAAATTATATTTTCGATTATTTTATGAGTGTCGGCATTCATTAAAAGTGTAACGCCGCCCTCCTCAAACGGGATAGTCACGGTTATCTCATTGTCGGCAATGCTCCAATCACAAGCCGAGAAAAATCCTCTTGCGACAACGCCCACTCTCTCAGCTTCCTTAAGTATCTGAGCAAAGTAAATGCCGTCAAATAGATCCTCGGGATATTTAGGCAAGATTCTCATAGCATTGAGCTTGTACGCTTCTTTTATTCCGTCTTCGATTCGGTAGAGCATATCCTTGTCCACTATCGAATCGAAATGCACCTCTGCTTCAAGTATTCTCCTTACCTTATCCGCACGCACGGAAACGTCTCCTGCGCAAGAAAGGACGGCAGCTATATCTCTGCCATCCGGACTGTATTTATTAAATATTTCGAGAAACGCCTTTTGCGACATATCTACCTCAAGCTTTCATTTCCTTAATCTTATCTATAAGAGTGTCTATAATTCTATCCTCGGGAACCTTGCCTATTATCTCTCCGTGTGAGAAAAGCAATCCCTCACCTATTCCTCCGGCAATGCCGATATCAGCCTCACGAGCCTCTCCGGGACCGTTTACGGCACATCCCATAACCGCTACCTTTATCGGCATATCGCCGAGCTTCTCTCTTGCGACAGCCTCCTCAAACTGATGAACGAGGCGTATAAGATCTATCCTTGTTCTTCCACATGTCGGACAGCTTACTATCTTCATTCCGCTCTGCCCCTCAATCTCAACTGCGGAGAGTATATTCTTCGCCGCCGCTATTTCAAGCGTGGGATCGGCAGTCAACGAAACCCTAATAGTATCTCCGATACCGTCGCAAAGGAGAGAGCCGATGCCGATAGCGCTCTTCATAGTGCCCGATTGCTCGCTTCCCGCCTCGGTCACGCCAAGGTGAATATTATATGGGCAGGACTCGGCAAGCAGTCTGTTTGCGCTTATCATCGACGGCACGTTCGACGCCTTTATGGAAACTACGATATCCTCAAAATCATATTTTTCAAGCAAGCGTATATGTCTGAGCGCACTTTCGCAAAGTGCTTCCGGCGTCGGAGAGCCGTACCTTTCAAGAATATCCCTTTGTAAGGATCCGGAATTTATTCCTATCCTTATCGGTATTCCTCTTGCTCGGCACGCATCCGCCACTGCACGAACTCTGTCATCGCTTCCGATATTACCGGGATTGATTCTGATTTTATCCACTCCGAGCTCCGCGCATCGCAGGGCTATTCTGTAATCGAAATGTATATCGGCAACAATGGGAATCCTCACACCGTTCTCCTTGAGGTAAGGAATAGTATCTGCCGCCTCAAGAGTCGGAACGGTTATTCTGACGATATCGCAGCCCGCGTCCTGAAGCGCAGTTATCTGCTTCAGAGTTGCTGTCTTATCGCAGGTATCGGTATTTGTCATTGACTGAATGGCAATCGGAGAATCACCGCCGATATATACGTTTCCTATCCTTATTTTTTTCGTCTTTCTTCTTATGTCGTTATACTTCATTTAAGCCTCAAAAAAGATTTACAATATCCTTAACGGAGATAAGGAACATAAACACAATCAAAATTATCATCGTAATGCCGGTTATTGTTTCCTCTACCTCTTTTTTTATTACCTTTTTACCCGCGATTCCGTCTATAAGATGGAAAAGTATTCTTCCGCCGTCAAGTGCGGGAATGGGCAGAAGATTAAATATTCCGAGATTCATGCTTATAAGAACAACAAGGTTGACAAGCGATGATATACTTATCTGTGCCACCTGTCCGACAGTATCTATTATTCCGATAGGACCGGAAACGGCATCCATACCGAATCTTCCGGTTATCATTCCTATAAGAGAATCAAACACCATCTTTACCATATTGCACGATCTGTAAAAAGCCTGATAAAGATAATCCAATATAGTAACGTCCTCAAGCGAATTAAGGGAATAGAGCCTAAAATCTATATCTCCGAGCAGAGTACCCTGCTCCTCTACCGTATTAAACACAACATTATCAAGCACGATAACCTCGCCGCCGCGATTTACGGTAATATCTAACGCCTCATATCCCTGCATCATTATCTCATAAACGACTTCCTCGCCGGTATGAACCTTAACGTTGCCTACCTTAAGGATCTCGTCCCCTATCTGAAGCACCTGATCGCTCACCGCGCCGTCATTGAACTGCCCTATTGTAGTAGATCCGAGCGTGGGCGTACTGATAACAAGAGCGAGCATAACAATAATCGCAAAAATAATATTTACCGCAGGACCTGCCGCAGTCACGATTATCTTTTTCCAAGGGCTGAGATTATTGTAAGCCATCGGATTTTCACTTGTTCCCTCTTCACCCTCCATACTGACAAACCCTCCGATGGGGAATGCACGGAGCGCATATTTTGTTCCCGTTTTTCCCTCCCAGGAGTATATTTTAGGTCCCATTCCTATTGCAAATTCAAGCACGGGAACCTTAAACAAGCGGGCAAAAAAGAAATGTCCGAATTCGTGAATAAAGGTCAAAAATCCTATAATAAGCACAGTTATCAGCGCATATAAAATAAAACTCAAATCAATTCTCCTTAACAAATCATATTTTCAAATACGATGCGGTTATCTCCCGTGCCTCAATATCGGCACCGAGGATTCCGTCAAGCGTTCTTATATTTTTAGCATTACTCATTGTATAAACGGTATTGCAAACAGCGTCGGATATCTGACCGAAGCGTATCCTCTCATTCAAATACGCTGCAACCGCAACCTCGTTCGCCGCATTAAGCACAGCACAGCTCGCTCCACCCTCTCCGAGAGCATAAAGCGCAAGATCAAGCAACGGAAACGCCTCTCTGTCGGGGCGCGCGAATGTCAGAGTCGATATTTTAGCAAGATCAAGCGGCTCTATAACGCCATCTGTTCTGCTCGCTCTGTCAAGCGCATACTGCACGCAATGACGCATATCCGGTACGGAAAGCTGAGCGATAACGCTATTATCTATATATTCGACCATTGAATGAATTATACTTTCCCTATGAACGAGAACGTCTATCTTATCGGGCGTCATTCCGAACAAATGCGCCGCCTCGATTATCTCAAAGCCCTTATTCATCAAAGTAGCGCTGTCAATGGTTATTTTCTTACCCATTTTCCAAGTCGGATGTGCGAGTGCACGGCAGAGAGGAACATTTTCTATATCATCCTTACTCATACCGAAAAACGGACCTCCGCTCGCGGTAAGTATTATTTTTTTAACCTCTTCGTGCTTTCCGGCACGCAAGCATTGATGTATAGCGCAATGCTCGCTGTCAACGGGCAATATATCGATGTGATGCTCTCCCGCAAGATTCATAACAATATCTCCCGCAACAACAAGGCTCTCCTTGTTGGCAAGAGCAAGTCTGATATTTGCCTCAAGTGTGGCAAGCGTAGGACGAAGTCCTGCTTGACCTATTATAGAATTCACCGCAAAGGTAGCACCGCTCTGCGATATCATCTCGCATATTCCCTCAACGCCGGAAAATATTTTTATATCCGTATCCAAAAGCTCCTCACGAAGCTTTTTTGCGGCATTTTCATCACTCATAGCGGCAAATCTGACATTATGCCGTCTTGCCTGCTCAGCCACACGGACATAATTTTTATTTGCGCATATTCCGAGCACCGATGTGTCGGTTTTTTCGGCAACGTCAAGCGCCTGCTCGCCGATAGATCCCGTTGAGCCGAGCACGAGCATTGTTTCCTTATTTGCCGTATTTACTGTTTTATCCGTATTCATAATGAAATCATACCAAGAAAAGAGCAAGGACGATCGAAACCGCAAGAATGGAATCGAATCTGTCAAGAACTCCGCCGTGACCGGGGAAAATCTTGCCGTAATCCTTTATTCCGTACGTTCTCTTGATTACCGACATTGAAAGATCTCCTATCTGTGATACGATCGAGCAAACAAGTCCGATAAGAGCAACCAGAACAAGGCTTATTTCACTTTCAGTAAAGTGATTTATAATCGCCGCATACGTAACAAAGAGAATAACGCAAAATGCCATTCCGCCGATGCTTCCCTCAACCGTCTTTTTCGGGCTTGTTTTGGGCATAAGCTTATGCTTTCCGAAAAGTCTTCCGGTAAAATAAGCAAACGTATCGGTTACCCAAGCGCCTATGAATACAAAATACCAATAATATTCTCCGTGATTAGCGTCACGTATCATAATTATTGACGAAAAAGCTCCGATTATGTAAAGGCTTACAAGCGCACTTGTAAGATATATATTCATATCCACCTGCGGATCCTTCTCATAGGATATTATCCAAACAGCAAGAAGATACAAGCCGTAGGCAAGCAATATCAGCGCCACCGCTGACGGTTTTTTAAGCAGAGTGCTGTCAAAATATCTCGTTGCAAACGGCATAGCAAGCGCCATTACATAGAGCGGAACGGAGATAAAATAATTTTTTCTCGTTTTCATACATCCGAGAAGCTCATAAACTCCAACAACTCCCAAAAAAGCCATTGCTATCGGGAATGCCACAGTGTTAGATAAAATACAAATCGGGATAGCCACTATAACAAGTACAATCGCCGTAATAACTCTCTGTTTCATACAATCCTCCAATTAAAGACCGCCGTATCTTCGACGTCTCGAATAAAAATCGTTTATTGCCGCATTGAGGTCATCTCTTGTAAAGTCGGGCCAAAGGGTATCCGTAAAATAAAGCTCGGAATACGATGCCTGCCACAAAAGGAAATTAGAAAGTCTTTTTTCTCCCGCAGTACGGATTATCATATCCGGATCTATTCCTCCCTCTGTATAAAGAGCCCTCGAAAAGCTCTCTGAGGTTATCTCCTCACCGCTGTCCGCAAGCCTTTTGCAGGCGTGAAGTATTTCATCACGTCCGCCGTAATTTATTGCCACATTGAGCACTCTGTCAAATTGCTCCGTCTTTTTTTCAAGTTTCTCTATCTTAACTCTGAGATTTTCGTCAAGACCGCTCTTGTCGCCTATAACGCGCAGGCGTATCTTCTTTTTTACAAGATCTCTGCCGTTCTTGTCAAGATACAGCGAAAGCAGGCTCATAATGGTTTTTACTTCCTCGGGCGGGCGCTTCCAATTTTCCGTCGAAAACGCATAAAACGTCACGGCGTCAAGTCCAAGCTCAAAGCAATCGTAAGCAATACGCTCGAACACCTTGACTCCCGCCTTGTGTCCCTCGGTGCGCTCCATTCCGCGTGCTCTTGCCCATCTGCCGTTTCCGTCCATTATAAAGGCAATATGCCTTAAATTTTCATCAATTTTTAAGCTTTTATCCATCAAAATCAAATACCTCTAAACTCCCAAAAAGGCGGGAATTTCGCCCGCCTCAGTAGTCATATTTCAGATAGCCATTACTTCCTTTTCCTTCTTTGCGGAAACAGCGTCTACCTCTTTTACGTATTTATCCGTAAGGTCCTGAACATTCTTCTCGGCGCTCTTAACGTCGTCCTCCGTAAGTATTCCGTCCTTTTTCTGCTTCTTGATAGCATCGTTTGCGTCGCGTCTGATATTTCTGATTGCGACCTTTGTTTCCTCGCCCATCTTCTGTATCTGCTTTGTAAGCTCCTTACGTCTTTCCTCCGTTACCTGAGGGAAAACAAGGCGGATCATCTTTCCGTCGTTTGAGGGATTGATTCCGATGTCGCTCGTAAGGATAGCCTTTTCGATAGCCTTAAGAGTTGTGGCGTCGTAAGGGGTAATAGTAAGCGTTCTCGAATCGACCATTCTGATATCTGCCATTGTATTAACAGGTGTGGGAGAGCCGTAGTATTCAAACGTCACTCTGTTAAGCACACCGGCATTGGCCTGACCTGCACGAATGGTAGCGAGATTATACTCATACGCTCCGATGGTTTTCTTCATCTTTTCTTCATAATCCTTGATATTGAATGCCATATTGTTTACCTCTATTCTTTCCTCATTTTATTTGTGTAATTCAGTACCTATTTTTTCGCCCATAACAGCTCTGTAAATATTCATAGGATCCTTAAGCTCGAACGCATAGCACTTGATATCGTTTTCCATACAAAAAGCGCTTGCTGTTGTATCAAGAGCCTTAAGGTCTCTGTCAAGAACCTCCGAGTACGTTATCTCGTCGAATCTCGTTGCCGTGGAATCTATATGCGGATCGGCGGAATATATTCCGTCGATATTCTTCGCCATAAGTATAACATCGGCTCCGATCTCGGCTGCACGTATTGCAGCGCCCGTATCGGTTGAGAAGAACGGCATACCCGTTCCGCCGCCGATAATAACAACCTCTCCGTCATCAAGATGCGCTCTTGCGTCTCTGATGCTGTAATGATCCGCAAATGAGCTTATCTCCATAACAGTCATTGCTCTCGCACGCAGTCCGCACGAATTAAATGTCTCCTCAAGAGCAAGTGCGTTTATGGCGGTTGCAAGCATTCCCATCTGGTCTGCCTTGGTCCTGTCCATACTGCCGCTCTGTCTGCCGCGCCAGATATTACCTGCACCGACGACTATTGCAATCTGCACTCCCTCCGAAACGCATTTTTTCAAAACCTCGGCTATCCCTTCGATATATTCGAAATTCAGAATGCCGGAGCAATCTCTCGAAAGTGCTTCTCCAGAAAGCTTAAGCAAAACTCTTTTATATTTCGGTCGTTTGATTTCCATTGCTTCCTCCACGGATTGTTATTATACCACTATATATAATACCTTTTTTTTTGCAATTTGTAAAGAGCTTTTTCACATTTTTTTATCAAAAAGCGAATTTATTTAACAAAAAAAGCGCGTTATGCGCTTTTTCCTACTTATGATATCTTCCGCCATGAGAGATAGAAAGACATCTATATAAGATTTCCAGCAGCCAAACGCGCATCATTTGATGGGTAAGAGTCATTTTAGAAACGGACATACGCATATCGCACGCATCCTTAAGCTTATCGGAAAGCCCGTAAGAGCTTCCGATTATTATCGCAAGCTCACCGTGAGATCGGGATATATCCTCCAGCTTTTCGGCGAATTCCTCACTCGAAAGCTGTTTTCCCTCAACGCACATCGCTATCTTGTAAGCACGTGCTCCGATATCGGAAAGTATTCTGTCGCCCTCGGCGGAAAGCGCCTGTTCTATTTGCTTTTGCGACGGATCATCGGGAAGCTTATATTCTTTATATTCCACGATTTCCAGCTTGCAATATGCACCGAGACGCTTTTTATATTCGGCAAGAGCATCTCTGTAATACGGCTCCTTAAGAGTACCCGTAACATATATTTTTATATTCAGCATTTAAGCACCTCAAATCAGTCTGACGCTCTCGCACGGAGATGCGACCGTAAGTCGCACGTCATAATCGCATATTGCCGATAAAACCTCATCGTAGGCAAGCGACGGCTCATTATTCTCCTCACTGAGATGAGCGAGAAGTATGTTTTTTGTCCCGCCCGAGCAAAGATAATTGGCAAACGAGGCACATTCGGAATTTGAAAGATGTCCTCTGCGTGACATTATTCTCTCCTTAAGCTCATACGGATACGGTCCGCGGCGAAGCATATCGAGATCGTGATTAGACTCGATTACGACACTCTCGCATCCGTAAAGACCGCTCATCATTTCAGCCGTCACCTCGCCCGTATCGGTTGCATATCCGACGCACACCCTGTCATCTCCGTCGCCTATTTCAATACGGTATCCGACGCTGAAATTGCTGTCGTGAGGCGTAGGAAAGCTTGTTATTGTCATATTACCAACCGTAACGCTGTATATCGGCTCATGATTATGGAGCATATTGCCGAAAAAACGTTCATCACGCAAAAGCGCTCTTTCGGTTGAGGCAGATACAGCGTGCACCGGGATATCCCTCTTTTTAAGAAGAACTGGCAGTGCCGATATATGATCCGTATGCTCATGAGTAATAAATATAGCGTCAATTTCTTCCGCTTTAACACCGAGAGCCGCAAGCGCCGATGTAAGAGCACGTGCGCTCCTTCCCGCGTCGATAAGAATTTTCGTATTCTCACTGCAGATCAGTGTAGAATTTCCGCGCGAGCCCGAATAAAGGGAGATTATCGAATATTTCGGCATCAGATATTGACCTTTACCGCACCCTCTGCTCTTACTCTAAGCGTAAGGCAGGCGCCCTCTCCGAATACACTGTCCATAAGAGTCGCAAAATCCTTTGCGTCCTCCTCCTTGACATAAGCTTGAACCGTTCCGGCAAATCCGCCGCCGTGTACTCTGAACGCTCCCTCTCTGCCCTTCATAAAGCTCTCTGCAAGGCAAAGTGCGAGGCTGAGTCCCTGTTCTCTTACATTTGCGGTGGTATAAACATTCTGCAAATAGCAGAATGACGAGCGTCCGGAGCTGAGCACACCGTTAAAATAAGAATCGATATTATCGGATTTAAGCGCATTCTTCATCAGGTCAACACGCTCGTTCTCGTTAAAGAAATGGATAGCGCGAAGCAATGCACGGTCTCCGAGCTTCTCACGTATTTCGGCTGCATTGGCTATAATCTCGGAAAGAGAGCATTCTCTGAGCACCTCTTTACCGAAAAAATGCGCAACGCTCTTCATTTCCGCAGGAACTGCGGCGTAATCCGCCGTGAGATCCGCATGATTTCCGCCTGTATTTACTATACAAAGATTGTATCCGTGTCCCGAGAGGTCAAAATCTATTTTCTCGATTATGGGGTTGCTCTCGCTTTCGAAATCTATGCTCACAATACCGCCAAGGGCACATGCGACCTGATCCATAAGACCGCAGGGCTTTCCGAAAAATTTATTTTCCGCATACTGCGCAAGCATTGATATCTTGACGTTGCTGACATTTCCGTTATTAAACTCATAGCTCAGAATATTTCCGATCATATCCTCGAACGCCGCACTCGACGAAAGTCCAGAGCCCTTAAGAACACTCGACGTAAGATAAGCATCAAATCCACCCGTTGCATATCCGTTGTCCGAAAATCCTCTGCACATACCGGCAATGAGGCTTGCGCTCGTTCCGAACATATCCTCACGCGGCTCGGTGTAGCTTGCGATATCAACGCATATCTCGTCAAAGCCCTCGCTCTTAAGATTTATTTTATCGGTTCCGTTCTGTGCAACGACCGCTATAATATCAAGGTTCACGGAAGCCGCGATAACACGTCCTCTGTTGTGATCCGTATGATTTCCCGCAAGCTCGCTTCTTCCCGAAACGGAATACAGATTTATTTCCCTGTCCTTGCCGTAAAGAGAAGCAAATTCATCTATGGCACCGAGATATCTTTCTCTCTGCTCCATAACTGCGGCAGGCGAATAAAGAGACGCAAGTCTTGAGTTAAGTCCACCGTTCAGTATATTATTTTTAATTTCCGAAATTTTCATATATGTATCTCCTGACGAAATTATTATATTTGTTTCATTATAACATCTTTTCAGACGAAAGACAATAGTATTTTCGCAATTTTGTTGCAAGATCCATATTTTCCGAATGCAAGACTGACCTTTTTCATTTCTGCATATGCGTAAGTATCGTCTGCTACGCTTAAAAAGCCGCGCTTTATTTTCTCCCTGTCCGTTCCGAGTATTCTTATATTTCCTGTGCGAACACCCTCTCGGCGTTCGGTCGTATCTCTCAAGAGAAACACCGGCACTCCGAGATACGATGCCTCCTCCTGTATACCTCCGCTATCGGTCAAGGTTGCAAACGAACGCGAAAGTATATTGTGAAAATCATACGGTGAAAACGGTTCGCAAAGCTCGGCGTTCTTGACATTCGAAAGAGCACGCGTTGCCCGCTCGCGAACCTTTGGATTAGGATGCATCGGTATCACGCCGAAGAAATCCTCTCTTTCACCGAGAATATCGGCAACAGCGCCGAATATATTATCCATTTTATCACCGATGCTCTCACGTCGGTGTGCGGTAACAAGCAATATTTTTCTTCCCGCCGCCTTATCTGTAATTTCCGATCTGTAATCCTGAGTCAGAGTATATCCGAGGGCATCTATAACGGTATTCCCGACGACGTATATATTTTCTCTGCCCTCTCTTTTTAAGTTTAGTGCAGACTCAGCCGTTGGTGCAAAATGAATATAGGAAAGTGCGTCAACGGCGACACGGTTAAATTCTTCCGGAAAGGGAGACTGCATATTATATGTACGAAGCCCGGATTCAATATGCGCTACACGAATACCGTGATAGAACGCCGTGAGAGAAGCACAAAGAGCCGTGGTCGTATCTCCGTGAGTCATAATAATGTCAAATTGTTCATTCTTAAAAAGGCGATCGAAGCACAGCATAAGCCTCTCGCTAAGGCTTACCAAATCCGAAGCTCCCACGGAGCACTTAAACGAAAAATCCGCCTCAACATCAAAATATTTCATAATAGGCTCAACAAGATCCCCGTGCTGACCGCTGTTGCAAACAGATATATCAAATTCCGAATATCGCTTCAACTCGCGGGCAAGCGGAAGCATCTTTATCGCCTCCGGACGAGTGCCCATAACAATTAAAATACGCATAGCAATACCTCTTCGGATTATGCTATGCGTAATTTTCTTTATTTATTCCGCAGCGGACTCGACTTCAAATACCTCTATCGTAAAGTGAGTTTTTTCCGCCTGCGCGCCTCTTATCTCAACGATATAATCAAGCTCGATTTTTCCGTCATCAAGCAGATTGTTTCTAACTTCCTTCGTGTAAACGCAAATTTCAAACGGCATATACTCCGTCTGATAGGTGCAGATATGACGCTTGCCCTCCTCGAAAACAAGAATGGTATTTACCGTTCCGCTTCTCATCATCGTTACAAGCTCAGGGGAGCTTCTTTCAAATCTGACCTGAGTTGTAGAGCCCTCCATTCCGGTAAGCTCGCTCTCGTCATAGGCGATTATTACCCGCTCATCGGTTATGTATATCTCTCCCTCGGAGAACATTTCTATCGGTCCGTTCTCCTCCTCAACCGAAACGTCATCATCCGCATCGTCTGCAGGTGCTCCGAGCATTTCGTCGAAAAAGCTCTCGTTTGAAGCTTCTCTCTCCGAGGTAAGCTTTATTTTTATCGATTTTTTTATCATAACAGATACCTCACGTAAAAAAATAAAACCACACTCGCTGTTGCAAATGTGGTTCAATGTGGGGTGAGTGATGGGATTCGAACCCACGGCCTCCAGGGCCACAACCTGGCGCTATAACCAACTTAGCTACACCCACCATAACCAAAGGGTATTCCCTTCGGCTGGCGTGCCTTGAGGGATTCGAACCCCCGACCTACTGCTTAGAAGGCAGTTGCTCTATCCGACTGAGCTAAAGGCACATAATAAGCCGACTTAACGTCGGCTTGGAGCGAGTGATGGGAATCGAACCCACGCGACCAGCTTGGAAGGCTGGAATTCTACCATTGAACTACACTCGCGAACGTATTTCTTAAATAACGCTTTATTATATTAGCACAACTTTTCCCCGTTGTCAAGAGTTTTTTAATAATTTTTTATATTTTTTTATTTTTTTTGAAAAAGCATTGAAAACACACGCAAAATTTGATATTATATTTATGTATTGCTGTTTGCAATATTATCACTATGCTTTGAAAGGCGTTATTATGTTAGATAAATTTTACCCGAACTATTATTTTAATACGTTCGAAGAAATCACGCCCGATTTTCTTGCTGAGAAAAATATAAAAACACTTATGATAGACGTAGACAATACGATTGCTCCCTACGATATGCCGGAGCCCGACGAACGAATTATGAATTGGTTTGAGGCTTTGAATCGCGGCGGTGTTAAATACGCATTCATATCAAACAATACCAGCTCTCACAGGATCAAAAGATTCAACAAAAAGATCGGCGCACCCGCGTTTGACAACAGCAAAAAGCCGTTTGCCAAGCGAAACATCGACTCCGCAATGAAAACGCTCGGCGGAGATAAATCCACGACCGCATTTATCGGAGATCAGATTTTCACAGACGTTTGCGCGGGAAAGATATACGGAATAAGAACAATTCTCGTTCCGCCCATTAAGGACAAAACAAATCTCTTCTTCAGATTCAAGAGATTTCTCGAAAAGCCCATTATAGACAGCTATTTTAAAAAGCAACACACATAATTTATATAAAGGAGATTTTTTATGACACAGCTCAAAAGATTGCAAAAAATTATGAACGAGCGAGGCATTGAGGGCATACTTCTCTCCTCCTCTCTCAATCAAAGATACATCTCGGACTTTGCATATGACGATGGATACGTTGTTGTATTCGGGGATGCGGCTTATCTGCTCACCGACTTCAGATATACCGAGGCAGCCGAGGCACAGGTAAACAAGGACGATTTTGAAATTCTCGCTCCCGGCACATCTCTTGTAAAGCTCATACCCACGCTTGCGAAAAAGCACGGAGTCGGAACAATACTTGTTGAGGAAAGCGAGCTTTCTCTTGAGGGACTTTCGATATTCGAAAAAGCCGCAGAGGGTGCGGTATCATACATCGGCGGAGCTTCGGCAACTCTCACGGAAATGAGAACCGTAAAAACAGATGCGGAGCTTGAAAAAATGGCAAGAGCACAAGAGATTACAGACCGTGCATTTTTGCACATCATAGATTTTATCACCCCCGATATGACAGAGCAGGACGTTGCTCTTGAAATAGAATTTTTCATGCGCAAGATCGGAGCGGAAAGAACATCCTTTGACACTATCGCCGTTTCCGGAAGCGCATCATCCATGCCTCACGGTGTTCCGAGAAGATGCAAGCTTGAAAGAGGTTTTTTGACGATGGACTTCGGATGTGTTGTCGACGGATATTGCTCGGATATGACAAGAACCGTATCGCTCGGTAAGGCGGACGACGAAATGAAGCGCCTTTACAACACGGTTTTGCGTGCGCAGACCGAGGCTCTTGCGGCAGCACAGGCAGGTGAAAGAAGCGGATTCAAGCTTGACAAGATTGCTCGTGATATAATCAACGGAGAGGGATATGTCGGCAGATTCGGCCACTCTCTCGGTCACGGTGTCGGAATGTACATCCACGAATCTCCCCGTCTTGCACCCGGAGTCGATCCAAATGCACTTCTCGTTCCCGGAAATGTCGTAACATTTGAGCCCGGAATCTATATTCCCGGCGTTTACGGCTGCAGAATCGAGGATATGGCGGCAATAACCGAGAACGGAATACACAACTTCACACACAGTAAAAAGGAGCTTATCGAGCTCTTCTGACAGATAAGCGGCACAAAAATTGTGCCGCTTTTATATTGTGCCTTTAGGCGGGTTGAGCACGCAGTGCGAAACAGACAACCACCCGCTATGCGGGTGGGCAACAAAGGTTATACCAAA
>CAZHPZ010000004.1:0-52175 GCA_964534905.1 uncultured Lachnospiraceae bacterium
AATACGGAGATAGAGAAAGCGACACAATTTACCTTGACAAAGAAAGTACGGTCGAGACGGTTGTCCTTCTTTCCAAGGGAAAGGTCGACTCGAAAAAGGTTCGTGTGGAGTTCTCTTTGGAAGATATGGATATGTCAGACTTTCAGGACAGTGCGACCTACACACAGATTAAGGACTATGTGTTAGAGCATAGCGGATTAAAGGTTTCAAACCTGTATATTTCGCAGATTAAGCGGAAGTGCGGATTGGAAGTAGGTAAAAACTACAATCTTCCAAAGTCTGATGATAGCAGACAGCCGCAGTGCCCACCGGAGAAAGAGAAAGCAATCAGAGACGCATTTGAATATTTTGGAATTATTTAATGTGATAAGTCAGACAGCGACAGAATTTTTTCTGTCGCTGTTTTGTCGTGCGTAAATGAAAATATTGAAAAACTTGCAGAGAAAAAGTGCACATTTTTAATAAATTATTTACATTTAAGTTATAGACAAAATCGTCTATTATTGCTATAATGCAAAAATAGACGAAATCGTCTATAAGTCTATAAAATAAACAGGAGTGAATAGCATGGAATTATTATTAAGTGTATTGCGACTTTTGGTTGCAGTTATGATTGCTTTGTTGGCAGGTAAGCTAATTTCAAAATTAAAACTGCCGGCAGTATTGGGCTGGTTGATCGTTGGTATGGCGATCGGTCCGTATGCGTTGAACTTATTGAGCAATTCAGTTTTGGATGCACAATGGTTTGAAGTTACAGAAAGTTTGTGTGAATGTGTATTTGGATTGATGATCGGAACAGAACTTATTTGGAATAAAATGAAGAAATCCGGTACACAAATTGTAGTAACAACACTTACAGAGTCATTGGGAACTTTTGTCTTTGTAAGTTTGGTATTTGGGGTTATCTTCTGGTTTACAGATATTCCGATTTATTTAGCATTTCTGTTTGGTGGTATTGCGTTAGCTACTGCACCGGCACCCTCTTTATCGGTCGTTCAAAGTATGAAGACGGACGGTCCTGTTACAAGAACCTTGATCCCGATGGCAGCATTGGATGATTTGGTTGCAGCAGTTGTGTTTTTTGTAGTTCTTGCTTTTGTTTCTGCTCAGGTTTCTACACAGAATGTTTCTGTGGCAGTCATGCTATTCCTGATTTTTTTGCCGGTTATATTGGGAATCATTACCGGTTTCTTAACAGGCAAACTACTTAACAAATGTCATACAAAAAGCAGCTCCGTGACTGTTATGCTATTGATGTTGCTTGTGTCAGCTGGATTAGGATTTTTGATCAATAGTTTCTTGCCTGTGCCGATTCTGAATTTTATGTTGCTTGGAATGGCTTTTTCGGCAGCATTTGCAAACATGATTTCAGAGGAACAGCTTTCGAGTATTATGGAAGTAATGAATCCAATCATTGGATTAGCTATGATAGTGGTAATCTTAAATCTGAGTGCCCCATTAGATTATCATTTAATTCTTGGCGCTGGAATTTATACAGCCGTTTATATCATTGCAAGGGCAGTTGGAAAATATGGTGGAGCTTATTTTGGAGCTTCGATCACACACGCACCTCAAACTGTAAAAAAATATTTGGGGCTTACATTGCTTCCTCATTCCGGCGTATCGTTGGTATTTACTGGTATTGCAGTATCCGTATTAGATACAGCTGCACCGGAATGTGCAGCAATTCTTCAGGGAACGATTGCAGCAGCGGCAGTTATCAATGAAATTATTGCTGTTTTTATGGCAAAAAAAGGATTTGAATACTCTGGAGAAATCAATAAAGCAACCGGAGGTATTTCAGTATGACACAACAAGAACGTCAAAATCAGAGTAGAGAAAAGATTTTTGAAGCGGCAATGGCAGAATTTAGCTCTCAAGAGTATGAAAATGTAACGATGGATCGTATATGTGCTACACATGATATTTCTAAAGGAATGATGTATCACTATTATTCTAATAAGGATGAACTCTTTTTATTGTGTGTGAAAGATACATTTGAGTCCTTAAATCATTATATCCAAGAGAACGCCCTGAAACCGGATGGTCAAAACACAACGAAAACGATCAAGGATTTCTTTATGTTGCGTGAGCAATTTATGGAAATTCATCCACAGTATAGACGGATCTTTGAAAGAGCAGTATTTCACCCGCCGGTACATCTTGCAGAAAAGATTGCTGTTTTGCATGAAGAAATCAATCAGTTCAATAAAGAATATCTGAAAGAAATCGTTGCTTATATGCCATTGCGTTCAGGGGTAAAACAGGAAAGCGTGATTCGTATGATGGAAGGAATAGAGTTCTTAATGCGTTCTTCGGGCTATCGTGATTTTGCTGGTCAGGATACGGAAGGTTTGAATTTGGCGATTGCTTCCATAGATGAAATTTTAGATATACTATTCTTTGGCGCATTAAAAAATCAAATATAACTATTTCCGATGCTTTGGGCGTTCATCATAGTAATGAGTAGCGTAGCTTACATTTGGTATATGCAGAGCAAGCAGCTCTGTGCGGTGACTGCGTTCTTCTTGTCAATCCCTATTGCGCGGATGCAGAGAAAAACGATGCCGCCGCAGGTGGTGCGGCATGTTTCAAATTCGGTAGCATTGCTGCGGAACTGATCTCCGGTAACAGCGGAGTTATCATTGTGGAGATTTGAATATGAAAATCAAAGAATATGAAACTT
Organism: uncultured Lachnospiraceae bacterium; assembly: GCA_964534905.1. Classification (GTDB taxonomy): domain Bacteria; phylum Bacillota; class Clostridia; order Oscillospirales; family CAG-272; genus RGIG4608. Next base: position 2,687 of record CAZHPZ010000004.1, read on the forward strand.
ACAATGATGCGGAATTTCTCAATCTGTACGTAAGCGTAGGTTGAACAGCCTACAGCTTGTGATAATTACTGATATATTACAATTTTGCCTCTGATATAATTGAATATTTAGTATAATAAAATTCGACGGAAAGTCCGTCGAATTTTATTATTTTAAGGAGAAAGTAAAATGACCGTAAAGCAATTATTTAAAATTTGGATTATTTACAAGAAAGAGCAAGTGAAGCCGCGTACATTTATGAGATATGAGGATATCATAAACAAATACATTAATGTAAATATCGGAAGCAGAGACTTATCAACTGTTGACCGTAAGTGCATACAATGGATGCTCGGTAAATTGCATAAAAAGAGCACCTCGGAACCTCTGGCGGCATCAAGCATTAATGCTGTAATATCTGTTTTAAATCTCGGATTTGAGTACGCTTGTGATCTCGGATTGATAGACAATAATCCTTGTATCAGGATAAAACGGCTCCCGATAAGTGCAAATAAATCGCAGGCTTTTGCAAAATCAGACCAAATCAAGCTCGAGCGTTACATCGCAAGCTCTGAAAACAACTCTTATTTCGGTGTGTTGTTATGCTTGTATACAGGACTTAGAATAGGGGAGCTATTAGCACTTAAGTGGTCTGATTTTGATATAGAAAGCGGCACGTTATATGTAAAAAAGACGGTGTACAGGCGAAATACGAGAGAAATCGACGAGGAATCTTCATTAAACTCTCCGAAAACTATGTCGTCGGAGAGAATCATCCCGTTGCCGTATTACATAAAGGATATGCTTGTTGAACGAATGGTGAATAGCAACAGCGAATATATGGTTTCAAGCTCGTCCGGGCGTCCGATGCTTACGAGGACATATCAAAAGACATTTAAAAAGATATGCAATGAATGCGGAGTAAAGCCCTTGAATTTCCATTCTCTCAGGCATACATTTGCAACGAGAGCGATGGAAAGCGGAATGGATATAAAAACATTATCTGAAATAATGGGACATAAAAGTGCTATGATCACGCTTAACAGATATGCACACAGTATGCTGGAGACAAAAATAGCAATGATGAACAGATTGGCGTTTAAACTTCAGGAATAAATTAATAATTAAAAGGTCTGACTTTTAGTCAGACCTTGAATTTTCGTACATTAAGCTTTTAAATACCTTTAACTATCATCCTTACGTTTTCAAGAGTGCATTTATCAAGAAAATCATCTTTATTCATCCATTCAACGGATATCATTCTTTCCTCTTTAGGAAATGGATTGCCTTCGCTTTTTGTTTCGAAAAGGAAGGGGACAATAGTTTTTCTGATCAGTCTATTTGAGGGAGTCAAAAATTCATAAGAAAAGGGTGTAAGCTCCTTGATCAAATCATCTTCGGTGATTATTATATTTGTTTCTTCAAAGCATTCTCTGATTGCAGTGTCAATCAAGGATTCGCCAATCTCTTTATGCCCTTTGGGTAAGGATAACGTTTCTTTACCGTAGATTAATTCGTTTGTAGCAAGAATTTTATTACCCGATAAAACGACTGCCATAGCGCTCAATTCTTCCGTGGCATTTGTAGGATTAATAAATTCGCTGACGGCTATTTTGACCTCATCTACATTCAAAACAGAATCTTTTAATTTTAGGTTGAATTTGTGTCTTTCAATTCCCAATACATGATTGGAGTACCGAGATCCTTTAAACCATTTTTCAAGACATGGAATAAAATCGGGTGATTCTTCTCGGCTTCCGTAAATACCGATTATAAAAATTCTTTTTAAAATATTTTCATGCCTTTCTTCGTTATGCATGAAAAAATCTTGACATCTTTCATTAAAAGCAAAATAAAGCGATGAAGGATTTCCACAATACATTGGTACGATAAAAATAATTTTTTGATATTTTTGCATATCTTCAAATATGTTGTATAAGTCATCGCTACGGTATTTACAGCAGCTATCGAAGCATTCGTAATCGCAGTTGGTACATACGTGATATTTTGTATTTCTGAAATAAATGATCTTGTCTTGTTCACACGATAAAAAACGAGCAATACTGTCGCAATTTCCGTTTTCTCTTGCGGAAAAACTAATAAACAATTTATTCATCGACATTTTACACCTCTTAAAATCATTAATTCATTATACCGCAAATTTTTGCATTTTTCAATCAATTTATCGCTGTCATTGCAAGATAAAAAGGTCTGATACCTTTGTGTCAGACCTTGCGAAATTTGGCGGAGAGGGCGGGATTCGAACCCGCGTGCGATTGCTCGCAAACTGATTTCGAGTCAGCCCCGTTATGACCACTTCGATACCTCTCCAATATTAATTGAGCTCAACTGTATAGTTGGTGACTCAACGTTCCTATTATACCACAACTTTTAAAAAAATCAAGAGCAAAATTAATATTTTTTGCAATTTCGTTGACTTTTTTTATTGGGTAGTATATAATGTTTATAAATTACTATAAAAATAGAAAGTAGCAATATGAGAATTTTAATATTAGGTGATATAGTCGGTTCGGCTTCCGTAAATTATTTATCCAAAAAACTATCCGGTTTTATCTCCGCAAATAATATCGACTTTGCTATCGCAAACGGAGAAAACGCGAGCGAAATAAAGGGGATTTCAAGGCACGATGCAGAACTTATATACAATGCGGGCGTTGATTTTATCACCCTTGGTAATCATGCCTTCGGAAAGAGCGATATATATACCTTTCTTGACGATAACAGTCACCGTATAATACGCCCGGCAAATTTTCCGAGTTCCGCCCCAGGAGAGGGATATTCCATAATCAAATTTGACGGATACAAAATACTTATGATAAATATTCTCGGAACAATGTTTATGAACCCGTTGAACAATCCCTTTGAAACAATTGACAGAATAATTAACAGGGAAGTCGGAAATTACGATTTTGCGATTATGGATATTCATGCCGAGGCGACAAGCGAAAAGATTGCGTTGGGCAGATATTTCGATGGCAAAATATTAATTATGTTCGGAACTCATACTCATGTTCAAACCGCCGATGAGCAGATACTTCCCGCAGGAAGTGCTTACATTACTGATATCGGTATGACAGGGCCGGTCAACGGTATATTGGGAACAAAATCCGAAGCGGTTATCACAAAATTTACCAAACAGCTTCCGCAGCATTTTGTCGTTGCCGACGGTTCGATAAACGCCTGCGGCGTTATCGTTGAAATAGATCCGGATTCCAAGAAGGTTTTATCTATCGAAAGAATCAAATTTTGACGAATCTGATCGAGCTTGTTTTCAAAAAATTAAACATTATACTTAAGAAAATTTAAAAGCAAATGGTATACTTTCCTCAAACGATAAATACGGAGGTTAATTGAATGGCTAAAAACAAATTAAATGTTTGTCTCTTGAACGATTCATTTCCACCCACAATTGACGGAGTCGCCAATACGGTATTTAATTATGCAAATATAATATGCAAAAATCACGGTACGCCTACCGTGCTTACACCGTATTATCCCAATGTTGAGGACAATTATCCCTATGAGGTGATCAGGTATCCGAGCCTGCATACGGAAAAAATCATAAATTACCGTGCAGGCGTGCCTATAGGTGATTCCAAATTCAATAAGGCGATTGAAAGTAATCCCGATATTTTACATTCACACTGTCCGTTCGTATCAACTATAATTGCAAGATCAATGCAAAGAATAACCAATGTTCCTATTGTTTTTACTTATCACACCAAATTCGATATTGATATTCAAAAGCTGATTAAAGGAAAGCACCTTCAACAATCGGCAATTAAGCTCATAGTTGATAATATAAACGCTTGCGATGAGGTTTGGGTAGTCAGCAAGGGCGCAGGAGAAAATCTTCGTTCTCTCGGATATGAAAAGGAGTACGTGATAATGGAAAACGGGGTTGATTTTCCGAGGGGAAAATCAACGCAGAGTGATATTGACCGTGTAACTAAAGAATACGGACTTAGAAATGACTGTATTAAATTTATGTTTGCGGGTAGAATGATGTGGTACAAGGGGATTGATATTATACTTGATGCTCTTAAGACGCTTAAGGATAAAAAATATGATTATCAAATGGTGTTTATCGGCTCCGGAATGGATATGAATGATATAATAAAGAGAACCTCAGAATACGGAATTCGCGATATGTGCGTATTTACCGACTCTATTACAGACAGAAGTACCCTGCGAGCCTTATTTTCCGCTTGTGATATGTTTTTGTTCCCGTCAACATTTGATACTAACGGAATAGTTGTACGAGAAGCAGCTGCTTGCGAGGTACCTGCAATGCTGATTAATGGTTCCTGCGCAGCCGAGGGAATGTCTAATATGGATACAGGATTTTTGATAAGACAAGATGCCCGCGATATGAGTGAAAGACTTGAATATTTGATGAAAAATCCCAATATTATCAAAAGCGTCGGAAAAAATGCTCAAGAGAAGATCTATATTTCTTGGGAAGATGCAATATCCAAGGCTAATGACAGATATCATTACGTTATAGAAAATTATCATCAGAAAACATTTGACCATACCGGCCAGCATAGCGATGTGCTTTTCAATATAGCTACTCATATGTATGAAATAAGAAATCTTCTGCATTACGATTAAAATCAAATCAAGGCTCTTGAGCCTTGATTTTTTTATGGATTTTAGTTTTAATTTTTAAAAATACTATTGATTAATCTATTTTTTATGGTATAATAAAATAAACAAAAATTCAAAGGAGATATCTATTATGACTCTTGTTATTTTAGCTGCCGGCATGGGATCCAGATACGGCGGAATGAAGCAAATTGATCCTATGAACGACGACGGTGATTTTATCATCGACTTTTCGGTATACGACGCTATAAAAGCCGGATTTAATAAGGTTGTTTTTATTATTAAAGAAGCCAATCTTAACGACTTTAAGGAAACAATCGGTAATCGTATAAGCAAGTATATCGACGTTGAATACGCTTTCCAAAGAATTGAAGATGTTCCTGCATGGTACACTGTTTCACCCGAGCGTACAAAGCCCTGGGGAACAACACAGGCTATGATGAGCATAATTGATATAGTAAATGAGCCGTTTGCTGTTATCAACTCCGATGACTTTTACGGCAGAGAGGCTTTTGAGATTATAGCAGAGCACCTTAAGAATCCTAAATATATTGACGGTAAGCCTCAGTTCTGCATGCCCGGTTATAAGCTCAAAAATACTGTTACAGAGCATGGTACCGTGAACCGCGGAGTTTGTCATATTGATGAAAACGGATTCCTCAGAGATATAGTTGAGACAAAGGAAATTAAGCCTATAGGAAACGGAATGGCTGAATATCCGAACGGTGACAGTGTGGCAAGCTTGCCTCTTGAAACCGTTGTATCTATGAACTTCTGGGGATTCACGCCTGATCTTTTCCCATATCTTACATCCGAATTTGATAGATTTTTGCATAATATATCGAATCCTCTTAAGGATGAGTCTTATATTACCGATGTAGTTGACATTATGATAAAGACCGATAAATGCGATGTAACCGTATATGATACAAATGCTTGCTGGCTCGGAGTTACATATGCCGAGGACAAGCCTGCGGTTGTTGCGGGAATAAAGAAACTTATAAACGAGGGTATATATCCCGAGCATCTTTGGAAATAAGGAGGTATATGTATGTCGATTTTGGTTACGGGCGGCGCGGGCTATATCGGTTCGCATACTGCTCTTGAGCTTATAAAAGCCGGATATGATGTAGTAATAGCAGATAGTCTTGTTACCGGATACCGAAAGGCTGTACCTGAGGGAGCTAAGTTTTACTGCGGAGATATTCGTGATATTGATTTCTTAAATAATCTTTTCAAAGCAGAGAAGATAGATGCTATAATTCACTTTGCGGCTTTCTCGCTTGTAGGTGAAAGTGTTGTAAATCCGTTGAAATATTATGAAAACAATATTTACGGTACCAAAGTTCTTCTTGATGCTATGGTGCAAAACAATGTAAAAAAGATAGTATTTTCATCTACCGCGGCAACATACGGTGAGCCGGAAAACATTCCGATCCTTGAGAGCGATAGAACCTGTCCCACAAATCCTTACGGAGAGACTAAGCTCGCTATGGAAAAAATGTTCAAGTGGACGAGCGAGGCGCATGGAATGAATTTCGTTTCTCTCAGATATTTTAATGCTTGCGGTGCAGACGAGTGTGGAAATATCGGTGAGGCTCACAATCCCGAAAGTCATTTAATTCCTCTTATTCTTCAGGTACCCAACGGAAAAAGAGAAGCGATTTCTATATACGGAACCGATTATGATACTCCTGACGGAACCTGCATTCGTGATTATATTCACGTTACAGATCTTGCTTCGGCGCATATCTTAGCTGTGGAATATTTGCTCAACGGAGGAAAAAGCGATATCTTCAATCTCGGTAACGGGGTAGGCTACTCGGTAAGAGAAGTTATAGAGACGGCAAGAGAAGTCACCGGACACCCTATTCCCGCAATTGAGACTCCGAGACGTGCCGGAGACCCCGCAAGACTTGTAGCTTCAAGTGAAAAAGCAAAGAAAATATTGGGTTGGAAGCCTGTTCACAATAGCCTTGAGGAAATAATTTCAAGTGCTTGGAATTGGCATAAGAGTCATCCCAACGGATATAATGATTGATTAAATGCATTTCGAAAGGAACATATCGTGAGCATTTTAAAGCAACACTTCGGTTTTTATAATTCAAAGGAAATATCTAAATATATACTGAAAAATTCTAATGGTATGACTGTGGAAATTTCCGATTACGGTGCCACTGTTATTTCCGTATCGGTTCCGGACAAATTCGGAAATAATGCTGATGTTATATGCGGATATGACGATCTTCAGTCTTATATAAATGCCGACGGATACCAGGGAGCGATTATAGGAAGAGCAGGCAACAGAATTTGTCACGGGCGCTTTACTTTGGATGGCGTTGAATATGAGCTGGCTACCAATGACGGACAGAATCATCTTCATGGCGGTAATGTTGGATTTGACAAGCATGTGTGGAGCGTTTTGTCTGAAAATAATTCTGATGCACCCTCTCTTAAATTATTTTTACTTTCCAAGGACGGAGAAGAGGGATACCCAGGAAATTTAAGAGTGACTGTAACGTATACTCTCACACATAGCAATGAGCTTGCAATAAAATATGAAGCTGTATCTGACAAACGCACAGTAATTAATTTGACAAATCATACATATTTTAATCTTGGAGGATACAATTCCGGCAATATATACGATCATTTACTTTGGATGGATGCGGATACATATTTACCAACCGATGAAACTCTTATACCCACAGGTGAGATAAAGAGTGTTGACGGTACGCCGTTTGATTTCAGAGTACCTAAAAAAATCGGACAGGATATATCCACCGACAATAAAGATCTTAAGATTGCAGGAGGATATGATCATTGCCTTAATTTTGTAGGTGGAGAATCCAATTATACAAAATTAAGAGCCCGCGTCGTTCATTCAAAAAGCGGCAGGGTAATGGAAATGTATACTAATCAGCCTTGCGTGCAGTTTTATTCCGGTAATTTTTTAAGTAACAAAAAGTATCCTTTTAAGAATAACTGTGAGCAGCATCCGCAGATGGCATTTTGCCTTGAAACTCAGCATATGCCGGATTCGATTAATCACGATGGCTTTACCGATACGGTAATAAATCCCGGAGATGTATACGATTATACAACTATTTATAAATTTTATACCGAATAAAAATAAAAGTTGACCTGATTACAGGTCAACTTTTATTTTGTCTGAAAACCTCAAATGCAAGCACCGTTGCCGCAGATGAAGCAGTTAATGAGCCCTTAAATGTTTTTCCGTAATCTATTCGTACAATAGCGTCCGATCTGTCGAGTACGGCACTTGATATGCCTCTTTTTTCGCCGCCGACTATCAGTAAAACAGGCTTTTTTAAATCGGTTTCATAGAGTGACGTTGAATTGCGTATGCCTGCGCAAACTATTTTGTAATTTTTAGATTTGAATATATCTATAGCATTTAAAATATCGGAAGTGTATATCGGGATTAATTCGGATGTACCGGCGGAGCTTTTACAGATAATACCTTGAGAATTTTCAAAATGGTATGACGGGACTATAATTCCGTCAACTCCTGCGGCGTATGCGGAACGCACGGTATATGCAAAATTAAAGGGATCCTCGATACCGTCTAAAATCATATAAAATCCATTTGATACAATAGGTGTAGAGGGTAAAAGAGGCGAAATGGCGGATTTTGTACATATAGCAATTATACCTCCGTGAGTTTTTCCGAGTGCTATAGTATCAATTTCGGTATGCGCCACAGGCTTTAACTCAAAATTGAGCTCACGAGCTTTAAATTCCAAAAATTTCAATTCATTGTATTTAGATTTTTTCTTGCTTGAATTATACAAAATTTTTATAATTTTTCGATTTGAAATACCGTTTTCAATTGCGGATATGACAGAAGTAATGCTTGTCATACCTTCAAAAACATCATAATTATCACGGTCAAAATGAATATTTTCCATAAATAAAATCCTTTAATTAATATTAATAAAACAGAATGCATAAGATTGAACGTCTGATAAATTTATATAACTGTGAGGTTAAATCTTATGTATATTGCATCTAATAAGGAGCGTTGCGTGATTATAGGTACATATTTGGTCGAAAATAAATCTACCGTTCGTGAGGTGGCCTCAAGATTCGGTATAAGCAAAAGTACAGTGCATAAGGACGTAACGCAGAATTTAAAAAGATGCAATCCTATATTATTTGAGCAGGTTCATGAAATATTGGAGACTAATAAAAAAGAAAGACATCTGCGTGGCGGCGAAGCTACTAAGCAAAAATTTTTACATGCCAAATCAACCGCTCAACAGTAATAAAACTGCGATGTCGGGCATTTAATTGCCATAATTTGCACAAACACTTGCCAATTGCTTCTCTTAATTATACAAAATTTGCATTTTGTATAATTGGTTATTGCGTGTTTTACAATGCAAATCCCCGTTCTATCATGTCGTATGTGGAATTGACCGGCAAGCATCTGAAGGTTTGTATGTCAAACTTTTTCAGTGCATTTTCCGCATCCTCAAGTAAAACACGATCAGGAAAAACGCCTACTACTGACGGACCGCTTCCGCTAAGCTGTGCGAAATAAGCCCCGTTTACACTCATTACTTCCTTGATAAATTGTACTTGAGAATTGTCGTCATATAGACTTTCGAATATATTTTTTGATGTTTCGAATGCTTCTCTGCATCTTGCACCCTGATATGAAATTAAGGTTTCGCTATATCCCAAGCCCTCTCTGTAATCCACGAAATCATCATAAATTAAATCCAATTTGCGATATTGCTCGGCAGTCGATTCTTTTTTATCACCTATGGCAATTAATAGGTTATAATCATGAATTCCGCACATTTGGAAAACCGGATAGCTGTGCTCATCGCACATTTGAGTTCCGCCAACTACACAAAAAGGCACATCCGAGCCAAGCTTTGAGCCCATTTGGCACAATTCATCGTTGGTGAGCGGCTTACCGTAAAAACGATTTAAACCTCTGAGCACTGCGCCCGCATCTGCGCTACCACCGCCCAAGCCTGCAGCTAAGGGTATTTTTTTTACGATTGATATATCTACTTTTTCATCCACTTCCGAATTTAATTCTTTATAAAACAAATCTGCGGCTTTGTATGCGATATTGTCCTCGTCCTCAACTCCGATATCCTTATCGCACCAAACGTTAAATTTTTGTGTTCCGTTCCCTTTTATGTAAACCTCGTCACCTAAGGTAACCGATTGCATTATAGTAATCAATTCGTGATATCCCGTAAACTTATTTTTTTTCTTTATATCCAAATATAAATTTATTTTAGCATAAGCGTTTTCTACTCTGTATTTCATATATACACCTCCGAATTGATCTTTACCGATTCTAATAATATCATAAAAAGCATAAAATTTCAATAGAATAATTATAATATCTCTTGACTTATCGTAATATTTTATTTATAATTATATAGTAAAATTAATCAAGTAGGAGATGTTTCAAATATGAATAATTGGCTTTCGACATATAAGAAAATTATCATTTCAACCTTGATTATAACCTGCATTATTGTCATAGCGATTTGTTTGATCTACGGTTTGATAAACGGATCTGTCGGTAATTTTATAAATACATTATTCGAGGTGCTTTCGCCGGTTATAATAGGTTTTGTAATAGCCTATCTTATAAATCCGATAGTTAAGTTTTTTGAAAATAAATTACTGAAGCGTATAAATAAATTTACGGTTAAAAGGCTTATAGCGGTTATTTTGGCATTATTTCTTTTGATAGGCTTCTTCTGCTTTTTAATTGCTATACTTATACCGAGTATAGCGACAACTCTTGAATCATTCTGGAACACTTATATTGTTAATTATAAGGATTCATTGGTCGCAATATCCGAAAATATAAATGCCTTTATGGATCGCTTTTCGGTGTTTGATACAGCTATGCGTATAGATCCGGAAGCATTGATCGAGTGGGTAGAAACCAAACTGCCATGGCTCGGAGAAATAGTTGTCGGAGATTTTTCGAGCATATTCCCCAACGAAACATTTACACCGGACGATTCCGACGCGATTTTTAATATTTCCGATTTGTTTACAACGGAAAATATCCTAAAGCTACTCGGCTATGTCTTTTCTTTGGGAACTTCCGTATTCAATGGCGTTAAAAATGTTTTACTCGGGCTCTTTATTGCCGTTTATATGCTTTTGGCTAAAGAGAGATGTAAAGCGGGCATACGAAGATTTTTAAACAGCTTTCTCAGCCCCAAAAATGTTCGTGCTACCATAAGATTCGGAAAACTCATCGATCGCTCGTTCGGAGGATTTATTGAGGGTCAGCTGTTTGACGCATTGATAGTAGGTGTGGTATCTTATATTGTTTTCCTGATTTTCAGAATTCCGGTTCCCCATCTTATTGCGACAATCGTTGCGGTTACAAATGTAATACCTATTTTCGGACCGTTTATAGGAGGTATTCCGTCTGCATTGCTCGTGTTGCTGACTGCACCTGAAAAAACAATACTGTTTATTATTCTTATAGTCGTAATTCAACAAATAGACGGAAATATAATTTGTCCGCATATTCTCGGTGATAAAATCAATATAAGCTCTCTTGCTACAATAATAGCAATAGTAACAATGGGCGGACTTTTCGGAATATTCGGTATGCTTATCGGCGTTCCCGTATTTGCGGTTATTATTAATATAATAAATTCTTTCACCATGAACTCACTTAGAAAGAAAGGCTTGGAAACCTCGATTTCAGATTATTATGTCGGAGATCCGAGAAAAATATCCGATAATAAAAACGATGCCGACGACAGCTTTGCCAAAAGGACATTTATCTCTGCCAAAAATGCTGTTAAATCGCTTTATCAAAAAATTAAAATCAATAAAAAGGAGAAATAAAAATGTCACACATTACCTATGCAACAAAAGGAACATGTTCAAGACAAATTGATATCGAGATATCCGATAACGGAATAATCGATAATGTTAAATTTACAGGAGGATGCTCGGGAAATACACAGGGCGTTGCGGCTCTTGTTAAGGGTATGACAGTAAACGAAGCAATAGAAAGATTGGACGGTATTAAATGCGGTCCGAGACCTACATCGTGCCCTGATCAACTCGCACAGGCTCTTAAGCAATATACTAACGATTGATTTAATTTGATGGGGAAAGTAATATGGAATTTTATAGAGAACAATATCAAAAATGGATAGACTCCGCTTCCCTTTCCGCTGATGAAAAGGATGAGCTCTTAAGCCTTGCGGACAACGAAGAAGAAATAAAGGAAAGATTTTATTCCTCGCTTGAATTCGGCACTGCCGGGCTCCGCGGAAAAATGAAGCTTGGCACCAATGCCATGAACAAATATACTGTAGCACAGGCCACACAAGGCTTGTCTACTCTTATCATTAAAGAGCAAAGAGAAAACGACGGAGTAGTTATTGCTTATGACTCACGAAATAATTCAGAATTGTTTGCAAGGACTGCCGCGAGTGTTTTGGCCGCTAACGGAATAAAGGCTTATATATTTGACGAGCTTCGCCCCACTCCCGAGCTTTCGTATGCGCTTAGAGAGCTCCACTGCGTTGCGGGCATCAATATTACCGCTTCGCATAATCCGAAGGAATACAACGGATATAAAGCGTATTGGGAGGATGGAGCCCAGCTTCCACCTGAGCACGCTAAGACGGTTTCCTCCGAGATAAATAAAATAGATGTTTTTGCCGATATCAAATCTATTGATTTTGATCAGGCTGTAAATGATGGAAAGATTATTATTCTCGATCAGGAAATGGATGAAAAATATCTTTCCGAGGTTATGAAGCAGCTTGTAAATCCCAATGCGATCAAAAAAGTAGCGGATGATCTTCGTATTGTATATTCTCCACTGCACGGCACCGGTTACAGATTGATTCCCGATATTCTCTCACGCTGCGGCGTTGAGCATTTATACGTAGTTCCCGAGCAAATGGAAATTAACGGTGATTTTCCTACGGTTGAAAAGCCCAATCCGGAATATCCTGAGGTTTTTGAACTCGGAATTGAGATTGCAAACAACGTAGGAAGCACATTGGTTATTGCTACCGACCCGGATGCAGACCGTGTAGGAGTTGTTACAAAAACAAGCGACGGAAAATTTGTTACCATTTCCGGAAACCAAATGGGCGCATTGCTTATTGACTATATTATTACCGCATACGAGGAAACGGGTACTATGCCAGCAAATCCATATGCCGTAAAAACAATAGTGTCAACTGAGCTTGTGGCTAAAATATGCAAGGAGCATAACGTTAAACTTCACAACGTGCTTACGGGATTTAAGTTTATCGGTGAGGTTATCAAAAAATACGAGCAATCCGGAGAGGAAGCCTCTTTCTTATTCGGGTTTGAAGAAAGCTACGGATATCTTAAGGGCACATATGCAAGAGATAAGGACGCCGTTGTAGCAACTATGCTTATTTGCGAAATGACAGCATTTTATCATGCTAAAGGAATGACTCTTTTCAACGCTCTTAATAATCTTTACGAGAAATACGGATATTATCTTGAATCTAATCAGGAGCTTTATATGCACGGGGTTGACGGAAAGGATAAAATGGCAGCCTTAATGAATACATTGCGTAATAACGCGCCTGATTATATAGCCGATAAAAATATCGTTGAGTCCGGAGATTATCTTAAGGGAGAAATAGTAAACCGAATCACAGGAGAAAGCATCCCCACTAATCTCCCCTCATCTAATGTTATATCCTTCAAGACAGAAAACGGTGACGTGATTATCGCACGTCCCTCGGGCACTGAGCCTAAAATTAAGTTTTATTATCTTTTGACGGGTACGGACAAAAATGTAATGTACGAGAACTTGGAAAAATACAAGTCATTTATAGGTGGCTTTATTTAAAAAATTATAAAAATCAGGGAGAGATTATTTTCTTTCCCTGATTTTTCGATTATCTGAATATTTTATTTAGTTGCTTCCCAGACATAGCCGCAACGAAGGCTTCTTCGCACAAGCTAAAATCGGCAACAAGCGAATGAGGCTTTGATATCGGATCGTCTTGCATCATCGGCACGAAATAAATATTTTTTCTTGAGAGTAACGTAGCTATATTTTTGAGATTTGCCGATAATGCATCATTTGTCGCAAGTGCAATAATAAGCGGCTTATTGTTCCTTAAATGTGCCTTTGCAGCCATACAAACCGATGTATCCGTTATGCCATTGGCTAATTTTGCCAATGTGTTTCCGGTACAAGGAGATATGATTAACGCTTCTAATGATATTTGTGGACCGAGAGGCTCGGCTTCCCTTATCGTGTGTATTATTTTTTTGCCTGTAATGTTGGATATTAATGCTTTTATCTCGTCGGACTTTCCGAATCTTGTGTCTGTTGAATAAGCGTTTTCACTCATTATGGGAATGACGTCATATTTTTTCTCAACAAGCTTTTTTATCATATCAACCGATTTTGAAATTGTACAAAACGAACCTGTCAACGCTACACCTATCAAAATATCACCCCTCACTGTATATAATATTCATTATCGTTTCGCCAACGAGTATCCCCGCACTTTGCGGAGCATATCTTCCTGGAATTCCGGATTCAATGTGATAATTAAGATTGTATTTTTCAACTAAGCTTTTGTCTATTCCATAAGGATAAGAAGCAATATCGATGATCAGCGTGTCCCTTGGCAATACTTTGACAAAATCCTCATTCAATATATTGCATGGCACGGTGTTGAAAATCATATCATATTTTTTACTTTTGAAATTATCCTTGAATTTAGGCTCATATAGATTAAGCGAATCGAATCCGAGCATATTGCTCCATGCTATGTCCTCGGATTTTCGTGCGCATACGCAAACATCGGCTCCCTGAGCCTTCAAAGAAAGTGCTAATATTTTTCCTATTCGGCCAAATCCTAAAATTGCCGCATTTGAGCCATAGATGCTTTTTTTGTAATGATGCTTTGCAAAATATAATGCTCCCTCGGCAGATAAAAGCGCATTTTTTATCTGAAACGACGGATAATCAAAATAATCAAAATATTTTATGCCTTTTTTATAAAGTGATTTTTTGGTGTTTTCGTTTATCATACCTCCTAAAATAACGGATTTTTCGGAAATATAATTCATAATATCGGCTACGCCAAACCTTGTTTGACTTATATTTACTCCGTCGTAGCTAACCGGCGACGGTAGTGCAATCGCCTCGGCTTTTGTTAGAAATAAAAAAATATCATCTTGAATTGTTTCTTTCGAATAAACAATACTGTCAATGTTGTGATTATATTTAAGATATTCACAGGCATAATTTTGTCGAGGATCATTGCCTAAAAATAATATAGACATATTACGCCTCCTTTTCTGTAAACAGTATATTCAATAAAGAAATATATTGTTCAAAAAAGCTCGAAGATTATTTTTCTTCGAGCTTTTTGAATATTTTATTCTGATTTTACAATGGAATCGGCAAGTTTTGTATTATATTTCTCCCTGAGCGACGCAGGATAAATAATTTCTGCTCTTTTTCCCTGCTCAAGCAACCATCCCCAGAGTCTTATATTTTCATAAGACTTTACTTTCGCCTCATATATGTTTTCGGATATTTTAGTTGTCGATATGTTATATCCGAATTCATCAAATACTGCTTCCGCTATATCCCCGTGGAATCGTAGCTTTATTTCGATTTCGGGCTTTCCGTATATGTCGCTTGCCAGTTGAGGATGATTTTTGATGGTTTCTTTTATTTTTGCGGTATGCTGCGATATATGATTATCAATTGAATTAAGGCAATCCATTTTGTCGATACGATAATTTACGGTATCGGATTGTTCGCCATTGCAAGCTATCAGATAATAGTTATCGTCAATAAATATGATTTTGATAGGCTCTACAACTAAATATTGCCCGTCACATCTGTAAACACGTTCTCCCAAGCCATCTATATCATAATATTTGAATATTAACTTTTTGTTTTGTAAAATAGCATCTTCAATTACATTAAAATTCCCGAACATAGCGTCACAGTCGCGCTTTCGCGAATTGGGACAAATGACACTCACGTCGGTTCTGAGCAAATTATTCCCGCAAGGCCCCGCAGAATTTGCAATCTTTTGTATCAGAGCGCGAGTATTTCCTTCGGAAGCAAATTTTGATGACTGCAATGCAGATATCATTAATCTATTTTCGCTCCCGGAAAACAAACGGTCATCAAAATAATACGCTCTGTGAGAGTTTAGATTTTTGAATTTTATGTTATAACCCCAATGATTTAAAAGCTTTATTTCACCGTGAATATTTTTATTGCAGCAATGTACACCCATTTCTTCCAGTCCCGCGCTGATTTCTGAAGCAAGCAAAGGGTTGTCTTTATCTGTTCTGCTTTTTAAAAGCTCATACAGCTTCAACATTTTTATTTTATTTGGATAGTCTTTGTTCATAGCTGCCTCCGTATTAATGCTTGACGGTTAAATTATCTTTTTAAGCTTTTCAAATACATTTTTCGCTCGGTGCTTATTTTATTGCTTTCCAAAGCCTTTTGTATAGCTTTGTTATGAGTCCATATGTCCGAAATTAAATTATGTTCAATAAATTCAAGTGCCTTTTCGTATTGCATCGAAAGTGCGGTTGCAAAATACCAAGCAACAGCCATTTTTATATAATAGTTATCGGAATTAACCTCGGATACAAGAACAAAATGGTCATCTGAAAAATAATCGTCTAAAAAATGGACCATAAGCATCTCTATTGCAAATCTTACCGTATATGTATCTTCACTTTTGATCCACTTGCGTATTTTCTCCGATAATTCATCCTTGTGCTTTTTAAAGCATTTAGGTCTCAAAGAATCGCATACAGACCAATTATCGATGTATGGCAAAAATTTTTCAAGCTTATTTATGCATTCATCAAAATCGAAAATTTGTGCGATTATAAACGAATGCAGATGATCTTCTTCAAGATATTTGTGAGGCAACGTACCTATAAATTCGCTTTCGATATTATTCTTCACCATTTCATCGGCTATGGCTTTAATTAACGGCAAACGAACGCCTATAATGCGTTCGGAATCGATATTGGGAATGAGTTTTTTTTCAAAGTCCCTGTATTTTAAATCCTGAATTGCAAAAAGGCGTTCGCTGACAGTCATATTAACTCCTAAATTTTTTTGGTTAGTTTTTTCAGAGCCTCTGATACCGGATAAATAAGCAATCCTGCTGCAAAATTTCCCGCTGCATGTACCGCATCCCAAGGAAGTCCTGATATTATCCAGGCAATCGTTTGCTTAAATGTAAACCCGTACATTAATGCCTGTGCCGGAGCATATAGGGCTCCGAAGGCAAGTCCGTGCAGTGCACAAATAACGGGATATACAACACAAGCAACCTTTCGTGGCATATTTTTCGGCAAAAACATGGTTACAGCCCATAAAATTGTCCAAAGATAAAGATATGGTATCCACCACGCATTAAAGCCGGCATACAACCCGTTAAGTAGAACATAGACATATATCGGAACCAATGCTTTTTTTCTGAAAACTATAGTATAGGTAATCGTCAACATTCCGAGCAGGTGAACGTTTGGCAAGCCTTCCATAACTATTTTAGAAACGAACATTAATGTTCCGAGTATGGCAAAAACGCATATTTCCTTTATAGAAAGATGCTTATGCTTTTTATTTTGTGTAGACAAGCTCAAAATGCTCTCCACCGGATATCTCGGTTCCGTCAACACCTGTCATCATATATTCTCCGTCTTTGAAAAATCCCCAATAGCTCTGGTCAATATCATAGTCGGCAAGTATACCGTTTACAGTTTTAACATAAAGACCGTATGCGCTTTCTTCACCTGCAATAAGATCGTGTGCAAGAAGCGCCTCTCCGAGGGTTTCCGCATCGGTATGGATTGTGAATGTTACAGAATGACTTTCATATTTTACTTCAACCTGAACGGTTTTAGCACCCTCACCGAATGCTTTGTTTTCCTTATACGTTGCGCTATCCCAAGGAGTAGTTACGTTTGTGTCGGAATCGTCGGGTGATGTCGTAGTGTTACCCGTAAAGAGATCGCAAGCAGAAAGTGCGAATACGAGGAGCAATGCCATAAGCAATGCAATTTTTGTGATAATTGTCTTTTTCATTTTTTTAATCCTTTCATTTTTCAAAAGGATAAAATAAAAGCGCGTCTTCTGTGATGCGCACGAAAAAAGAGTACCCTGCCATACTCTCACGCCGCCTCTCCTCTTTGCCCAAGAACGCTTTTACGTGTCACAGAGCGATAAGCATTCCGACTTGTGCTTTTTTGCAATTACGGTAATGGCTGTTGCTACGGATTTGCACCGTGATTTCCTTATCCCCGAAAGCAAATTATGCTCCCGACAACGAATGTAAAATTCAGATGCTCTGCGTTTATTCCTTTGTTATATCTATGGTACCACAAAACAATAATTTTTGCAAGATAAAAATCGAATTTTTATAACATTGTATTGCAGTTATCCATTTTGTTTGGCTGTGTCTTTGCTTTTTTGACATTAAAATATAGATAATTTCTTATTGCCGATATTAATCTCCGCAAGATAAATAGCCCGTCCCGCAAGCGCTATTGTTAAATAAATGTCAATTTTCTTTGCATTTATAGCCGATTTTATATCGTTTTGTTCATCTTGCACAAATCTTATATTGATTTTTTTACATAGATAAACATAATTTGTTTTTGATATCAAAAAAACAAAGACAAGTAAATTTTCCTATCAAAAAAATCAAGGACAGCATTTCAAGATTATTATAAAATAAACGTGCAAAGTGGGTTTTTATCGTCACAAATGTATTTTGAAGCGATTGCCACTTTCAATAAACAATATAAACGGAATTATTATGAAGCAAATATCTTTTAAACAATATCGTAAAATTGACATTGCGATTTTATGCATATTAACCGCGATCTTTGAGGGTATTGCGACATTTGCGGCGGGATATAAGGTTTGGTCAGCTCAACCGCTCGCCGTATCAATTACGCTTACTATGGTCTGCATAGCAATGCTGCGATGGAGCGAGCTTGCGCTTATTCCCTCTTTAGTCGGAGCCGTCACCTATTGCGTGGTATCGGGAGGCACCCTGAAACAATATATAATTTATATTTCAGGCGGTCTTTTTTGTTTGCTTGCTGTACCGGTTTTGAAAAAGCTTGGTAAAGACAGGGTCAGACTTGATTTCTTTAGGCGTCTTGTATTTGTCACGACGGTTTATACGGCTATTGAGCTTGGAAGATGGCTTACATCACTTTTCTTTGAGTTAAGTCTTTCCTCACTCACAGCATTTATGTTCTCGCCCACAGAGCTTCTCTCATTGCTTTTTGCGGTTATTGTTGTTTCTTTGGCCAAAAACGCCGATGGTCTTATTGAGGATCAGAAATCATACTTGTTAAGACTTGACAAAGAAAAGCGTGAAGAACAAGCGGCAAATGAAAATGATTAGTTTTAGATTTTATCTACATTATATACAAATTACCGAATGGAGATTTTTATGAAATCAAAAGCAGTTGATTATCTCGTCTATGACGAACAAACAGGAAAATACAGAGAGGATCCTGAGCAAGTGGTCAGAGACGATGTCGAAAAGCACAAATGGAAGCACATCGGCTTGACTATACTTAAGGACTGGCGTCTTTATCTCATGCTCGTTCCTATGATATTGGTATTCTTCTTTTGGAGATATATGCCTATGTACGAGCTTCTCGGATCATTCAAGCTTTATGATGCGGTAAAAGATGTTTCCGATCAGTTTTATGTAGGATTTGCGTATTTCAAGCAGTTATTTGCCGGCACCACGTCCCTTTCGATGGAATTTTGGAGAGCGTTCAGAAATACGTTCCTTCTCAGCTTTTACGGTCTTTGCTTCGGCTTCCCTATGCCGATAATTATTGCTCTCTTCTTTAACGAGATTAAATCGAATATTGCACGAAGCATTTATCAGGTTCTTACATATTTGCCCAAGTTTATGTCAACTGTTGTTATGACATCTCTTGTAACGATGCTTGTTCGTTCTTCGTCTTCCATAGCCGGAATCGAGATGGGCGTTATTTCTAAGCTTCTTGTTTCAATCGGTGCGATTTCCGAAGAGGTTGGCAATGCGGGACTTTTAAAGCAGCCTGAATTTTTCAGAGCTATTTATCAGATAAGCGGTATATGGGAAACAGCAGGATATGACTCTATTGTGTTCTTCGCCGCAATAATCGCAATTTCACCCACAAGTTACGAAGCGGCGCAGATCGACGGCGCCAATAAGTGGGCACAAATGAGATACGTTGTTCTTCCGAGCATTCTTTCAACTGTCGTAATTATGCTCATCACAAGAATAGGCTCTCTTCTTAATGTCGGATACGAAAAGGTTCTTTTGCTTTATAATACCGATACTTACGTTACGGCAGACGTCGTTTCGACATTTGCTCAAAGATACGGTCTCGGTTCTTCCGGAATGATCGGTATAGCTTCCGCGGCAGAGATGATTAACAACGTTGTCGGAATGCTGCTTGTTATCGGTGCTAACGCAATCGCACGTAAAGCATCGGATGTTTCACTTTACTAAGGAGGTGGCAGAGCTATGAAAAGAAAACTTGAAATATCGGAGCTTATATTCAAAATAATAAGCTATGCTTTTCTTACCGTATTTGCACTTTGCTGTCTCTACCCCTTTGTTTATGCCGTTGCATCTTCGATAAGCGGACGTGAGGCGGTTGAATATGGTCAGATAATTCTCTTTCCCAAGGATATACAGTTTGATGCGTTTGCTAAAATGTTTACTGACAATAACTTTTGGAACGCATATACAAATACACTCTTTATTACATTCTACGGTACCCTGTGGTCTATGGGCGTTGCAATTCTCGGAGCCTATGCTCTTTCCAAGAAGAGATTGCTTTTCAGAAAAGGCTTTAATTTCTTCCTTGTGTTTACTATGTGGTTTTCGGCGGGTATTGTGCCGCAGTACATTAATTATCTTAACACAAAAGAGGTATTTGAGACAATCGGAATTACAGACGTTAAATGGCTCATTGTTATCGCAATGGGTATGGCGGCAATGAACATAATTCTTCTTCGTAATGCATTCGAGGGTGTTCCCGGTGAGATAGAGGAAGCCGCTATTGTAGACGGCGCAAGTGAATTCCAGGTGCTTACAAATGTTTATATTCCTATGAGCAAATCTACAATTGCAACCGTTGCTCTTCTTTTCGGAATTTCACGTTGGAACGGATATTTCTGGGCACGCCAGATGATCACAAACTCCAACGAGCAGCCTCTTCAGGTATTTATTCGTAAATATCTTGAAAACTATCAGGACCCCGAGGTTATGGCGGGTTGGAACGAAAGCTATGCATCCGACTCCGTGATCTATGCTCTTATCGTTTGCTCGGTTATTCCGATTCTCATCATTTATCCCTTTATTCAGAAATATTTCGCAAAGGGCGTAAATATGGGCGGCGTAAAGGAATAAGATCAATAGTTTAGGTTATTATCGGGGTATTTCCCGTAGTAATAAATAAAAAATATTTTGGAGGAAAAACTGATGAAAAAGTTTTTATCACTCGCTTTGGTATTCGTGATGATGCTCAGCTTGGTAGCTTGCCCGTCACCGGTAGAAGATCCTACTGAAGATCCTAAATTCGATCTTGAATACGAGCCCGGCACAGAACTTAGAATGGCTGCCGGTTACAATAAGACAACAACCGCCATTTCCTTCCACGCAGATATCGGAATCGGTGAAGAAGGTATCACTCTTGCTGACGGCACCACATATTACACAGGTGACCTTAAGCCCACTTGGAAAAAACTTCAGGAAATTCTCGGTGTAGAATTTGTTGATAAGTTTACAGGTGCAGGCTCTGCAGAAAAAGAGTACAAGGTATGGAATGAAAAACTCAATGAAGTAGACATAGTATCAGGTACTGCTTCTCAGCTTTCCGAAAACGGTACTGCCGGCAAGCTTGTAAACATTGCCGAGTATCTTGATCATATGCCTAACTTCAAGGCATATCTTGATGCAAACCCCATCGTTCGTCTTTCTATCACATCCGACACCGCAACAGGCGCTATCTATTTTGCTCCCTACTTTGACGGTGTAAATGATATTGAGCGTATGCCTCTTATGAGAACCGACTGGGTTGAAAAGCTTCTTAACGGAGAGGGTGAATTCACCGCTACAAAGTCTAACAACCTTTCCAACGCTTCCTACACTCCCTATATGCCTACAAGCGGCAAGGTAACAGTTGACGCTGTTAACAAAGCAGGCACAGAAGTTATTTCTCTTACTAAGGATTATGACAAAGCAGGCAATATAGTTAAAACTATGAATGACGCGCTTGCTGCAGGCACAGTTACAGGCGTTGAAGCGGTTAATATGCTTCGTGACTACATTGATAAGGCTTATAACGGATACTACGGCACAAACAGAGCCGATCTCTTTATCGGTCAGGATGCTGCTTGGGACGCAGACGAGCTCGTTGCTCTTCTTCGTTGCGTAGTTGCTAACCCTCAGACTCTTAACGGAACAGATAAGGTTGCAGGTCTTTTCTCAAGAGAAGATGACAACAACCAGAGAAGAGTTGATATGTTCAGATTTGCAGGCACTCTCTTTGGAGTTCGTGGCCTTGAATCTCGTCAGGATTACCTCTATGTAGGTAACGACGGTTTTCTTCACGACGCTCGTCAGGAAGAAAGCACTTATGTTGCACTTGAGAGAATGAACGCTATGGTAAAAGAAGGACTTATCTCCACATCTTTCGTAAACGGTGAAGATACAGACTCCGGTGTTATGCTTAAGACAGATGCAGGCTTTATGCATTATGACTATAACCAGACACAGACAATCTACAATGAAACAAAGCTTGACGATGGCGAAAAGTATATGGCTGTTATGGTTCCCGTTGCACGTTGGAACGACGGAACAGGCGAGCAGTATATGAGATTTACAGAATCTTGGAGATCTGTTAAGACCGACGGTATCGGTATTTCTCTTGCAGGTGTTGGAAACGACACAAATAAGCTTCACGCAGCTCTTGCTCTTATTGATTACGCATACAGCGAAAAGGGACAGATTCTTATGTCCTACGGTCCTGATGATTTCATCAAGACAAACTCTGACGGCTCTTATGTAACATTCAACTTCAACGGTAAGGAAATGCCCGTTATCTCCGATGAGACATACGAGGACCTTTGGGAGCTTGCAAGCGGTAACTACACTAACTTCGCACGTTACTATCTCGGTTCTACTCTTTTCTTCGTAAAGAGCCAGGCATTTGAATATCAGTGCACACACGTAGTCGGTAAGGAAGGCGCAGGTCACATTTCTACAGCTATCGGTCTCGGAACAATCAAGCACCCTGAACTTGCTATTACAGAGAATCCTTGGTACACTATTGTTCCTACCACCCTGCCCACTACTACAACAGAAAACGATATGATTACAAGTTATACACAGCTTGGTTCAAGCGGAAAATTCTCATCCTCTAAGGGTGGTTCTAACCTTCTTGTTGATCTTATCGCAAAGGGATATTCCGGAGAAGGAACATCTAACCGTGCAGACCTTCTTAATACAATTAAGACAACATGGAACGGTTCTCAGTATCTTGAAATAAAGAACGACGCTTGGGCAAGACTTCAGTCTTACTACGCAACTCTTACAAAATAATTCTTTGATTATTTAATGCTTCAGAGGGGGATTCCCCTCTGAAGCTAACCATCACTAAACTCTCATAACGTCGCTGTTGCGACAGAATGGATATACTATGTACAGAAAACAAATGAAATTTCAAAAGCTGATCTGCTTTGCTTTGCTTGCAGCCTCCGCTCTTGTATTTGTATACTCTCTCGGTCTTGTAACCGATCTTTACGATGCGTTTTACTTCACTATGAGAGATCCCAATAATATTAACAACACAAAAGTTGAGGGCTCACAAATTTATTATCATATTCAGCCCTTTAACTCTTCCCTTACCACAGCATCTATCGTGCTTATCGGATGTTGTATTCTTTTGTTTATCACAAGTACAAACTCACGCAGAAAATATTATCTTGCTAATTACATATCGGTCGGCATTTCAGCTATTGCGAATATTGTCGTTTCCGTTTGGGCTATTATAAATATTCTTAAATACAGACATCAATTTCTTACAACTGTTGATTTTGAGGCGTTGAAAGCATATTCCGAGAAATGGGGTACTCTCTATACCGAATCTACGTTCTGGTTTGATATCGCTTTTGTTGTATTCGGACTTTTGCTCGTTGCTACCGCTCTCTCAATATTTAATTTAATTTGGAAAACAAAGCTGATGAAAGAGGAAAAAGAACTCATTTCCGAGGGATTGGAGGACGCTAACGTATGACAACGAATATCGATATCAAAAAAGACCGTTTGCGTTATACAAAAAACACTACTTCCGCTTCCCTTGCCTATATAGCAATTCTTTTTAATGTTCTATATTTCGTCAGCATTTACCATAAAGACGTCGGTAATTTTTATTACTCTATAACTATCGGTATCTCCGTTATTTGTAATCTTCTATTCCTGCTTTCTGCTTTCCTTTGCTCGGAGGGTGTTAAGGGATATAAAATGGGATATTCGATTGCATTTATTCCTTTGGGAATTTTTCAGATAGTCAGAATCTTCGGAATTCCGTCCGACGCTCATAGCTCTATCATTCATCTTGACGGCGTTGATACGCAGGTTATGGGTGATAAGCAGTTCTATTGGGTTTGCATCTGTCTTATTATATCGGCAATTTCGTGCTTCATAGCTGCGGCCATCGGTATTTATAAAACCAAGATGCTTCATGACTACGAGCAACAGATTGCAAATCAGTAATTAACTATCAAACACTCCATAAAGAAAGGCGTGCATCTATGGCTTCATTAAGCTTAAAGAATATAAATAAAATATACGATAATAACGTTCAAGCTGTTTTTGATTTTAATCTTGATGTAAAAGACGGCGAGTTTATCGTTTTGGTAGGTCCCTCCGGTTGCGGAAAATCGACAACGCTTCGTATGATAGCTGGTCTTGAGGATATTACCTCCGGTTCCCTTATTATAGACGGCAAGGATGTCACTAAGCTCCCGGCTAAGGACAGAGATATTGCTATGGTATTCCAGAACTATGCGCTTTATGCTCATATGACTGTTTATGAAAATATGGCATTTTCTCTTACTCTCCGCAAAGAAAATCCCAATATCATACACGAAAAGGTACTTGCAGCCGCTGAAATTCTCGGTCTTACCGATCAGCTTAACAAGAAGCCCAAGCAGCTTTCCGGCGGTCAGCGTCAAAGAGTTGCCATGGGGCGTGCTATTGTTCGTACTCCTAAGGTATTCCTTTTTGATGAACCCCTCTCTAACCTTGACGCTAAGCTCAGAGGTGCTACACGCCGTGAGATACTTCTTCTTCACAAAAGACTCGGAACTACTATGCTCTATGTAACTCACGACCAAACCGAGGCTTTGACACTTGCGGACAGAATCGTTTGTATGTCTATGGGATACGTTCAGCAGATAGGAACTCCGCTTGAACTTTATGATACACCCGCAAATGTTTTTGTAGCAAGCTTTATAGGTCTTCCTCCCATGAACTTCTTTGAGGGAAAGATCGAAAACGGACATTTCGTATCATCAGCATTTTCCGCTCCCTTGTCTGACGAGCAAAAATCTATTCTTTTCCCCTATGAGGGCAAGGATATTATTCTCGGTGCAAGACCCGAAAATATTGTTGAAGATGAGAACGGATATATTACAATAGATGTAACCGCTAATGAAAATCTCGGTCACAATACATTAGTGCATGGACATGTAAACGGACACAGAATCACGGCTAAATTCCGCGAATGGTGTTCTTATAAAAGAGGCGATGCTGTTAAGGCTTCTATCAATCGTATGCACTTCTTTGATAAAGAAACTACTAACGCAATCAGATAAAAGGATAACGGTATGGAAAACGGTAAGAAAAAAAACAGTTCTAACAAATTTTTAGCTGGACTTCGCGAATTCGGAAGAAAATTTATTGTTAAGTTCAAGAAAAACCCGAGCCTTATACCCCTGTGTATGCTCTTCATATCTTTTCTTGTATTTTCGCTTAATTTGACCGATATTTCAAATACGACTGCTAAAATTCAGGGATCAGGAATGGGACTTTGCGAATTTGCATCTATGCTTCTTTCGATACTTTCTATTCTCTGCGTGCTTAACTCATTTCCTAAGAGACAAAAGCCTAATTACGCTATGATTGCTATTGCTTTTCTCTTTTTCGCAATCATAATCACCTCTGATATTCTCTACATCAATGCAATAATATCAAGCCCCCAGTATCCGCCCACGAAATCCTCTGCTTTCATCAATACCGCTTTGTATGTGATGATTGCTCACATTATTCTCGTGGCATTGACAGCAGCATGTGTTGCTCTTGAGCCTGTATTCGCTAAACTGCTTAAGAAAATCAATACAACCATTGAGCTTGATGATACAAAAATCGGTGATATCGATCTTGCCGACGAGGAGTAATCGTAAATGTCTAAGAACAAGTCTAATCGTAAGGACAACGACACGTCAGATCACTATAAGCTTAATACAAAAGCAGTTGACAGACTTGTCAACGCAAACAAAATCGAAATTCCGAATGATAAAAAGCTAAATGATCCCGCGAAACAATACAGATCGGGATTTTTAGACAAAATTCCATCTGTTGTTAAATCTTTGTTCGTTAAATTTTGGTTTAACGGAGCAGTATGCTATTTTATATTTTGGGGACTCAGCCTGTATCTTAACGATACACTCGATATGATATTTATAATGGCTATAGTTCTCGGTATGATTACCGATATTTTGGTAAATAACACTCTTCGCTTTATTGAAACAATTCCGGGAGAAAATGCAAAATGGATGATGTTTCCGAAGAAAAAACTTTGGACGTTCTTTGCAAATATCTTATATTCATTTATAATTCTTTTCTGTGTCATTAATTTTTATGAGGCGATAAATATTTCTTTAAACTATCTTATAGGCACATCCGATAAAATATATATCGGCGTTGAACCTATTTTGTTCGGCATATTCTATATGCTCTTTGATCTTCTTTTTATAGGAATAAAGCGTTTTATCTTTACAATAGTAAACGATGCGAAAAACAAGGTTGACAAACAAATAAAATGATTAATACACTTTTTATATCATCATCCTCAGCGTGCTTTGAATGGGATAATAATCTTCCATATTACACGAAGCAAGAATACGATATTTTACTTAACGGTAAAAAGGTTCTTTCATTAAATACAAATGTATTTTCCCTTTTTGACCTTAAATCCGATACGGAATATGAGCTTACTAACTCATTAAATTCCGACACGCTAAGGTTCAAAACAAGGAAAGATACTAATGTTATAAATGTTAAAGACTTCGGAGCTTTGGGCGACGGTGTAACAGATGACACGATCGCTTGTCAAAGCGCAATTAATTGCTTGCCTCTCGGAGCTAAGCTTTATTTTCCCGCCGGAACATATCTCACCGCTCCTCTTTGCCTTAAGAGTCACATAACTCTTGAATTAGCAAAGGATGCTGTGATTCTCGGCGTTACCGAAACAGACCGATATCCCGTTATTCCCGGATATCTTGTCGATATGCAAAGCGGTGATGAGGTTCATTTCGGAACTTGGGAAGGAAACGCAATATCGATGCACCAGGCGCTTATATTCGCCGAATATGCAGAAGATATAACTATTATAGGTCCGGGTACTATTGACGGTAATGCACAGAACTCTATATGGTGGCAAAATCCCAAGGCTCCCATAGGACGTCCGAGATTACTTTTCTTTAATCGCTGTAACGGTATCAGAGTCCACGGAATTAATGCGCAGAATGCAGCTTCATGGCAGCTTCATCCATATTACTCTAAAAATATTGATTTTCTTGATATATCGATTTTCGCGCCTAAAGACAGCCCGAATACCGATGCAATAGACCCCGAGGCTTGTGATATGGTAAATATTATAGGATGTAAATTCAGCGTTGGAGACGATTGCATTGCGATAAAATCTTCAAAAATCGATGTTGCTAAAAAATTTCATACTCCGGCTAACCGCCATACTATCAGAAACTGCTTGATGCAATTCGGTCATGGTGCTATTACTCTCGGTAGTGAGATGTCAGGCGGAGTTACAAATCTTACCGTAAACCGTTGTGTCTTCAATCATACCGACAGAGGTCTTAGGATAAAGACACGCCGAGGACGCGGAAAATATGCGGTCATTGATGGAGTTTTATTCGAAAACATCGAAATGAAAGGTGTGATTACTCCAATTGCCATAAATATGTGGTATAATTGCTGTGATCCCGACAGATTTTCGGAATATGTTTGGTCTCGTGAAGCTTTGCCGATAGATGACAGAACTCCCTATCTTGGTGATTTTACATTTAAAAATATGAATTGTGTTGACTGCGAAGCCGCTGCTTGCTATTGCGACGGACTTCCCGAGCAGCCCATTAAATCAATTACATTCGATAATATTCATTTTAGCTTTGCAGAAAACGCGAAGCCCGCTAAGCCGATTATGAGAAGTTACCTTGATGAGGTATGTAAGCTTGGTATGTATTTTGACAACGTCGGCACTCTTACTCTTAAAAATGTATCTGTTGACGGAGCAAATGGAGAAATTCTACTTGCAAATCACGTCGGTAAAACAATAAAATGACATTGAAAGGATGCTTTTATGTATAATAAAATTGATGCTTATATTGAAAAATTGCTTAATTGTTCGACTCCTCAAGCACCGATGTGGAATATTGAAAGCATTCGTCAAGGAAAAGCACCGCATTGGAATTATATAGACGGTTGCATGATAACGTCTTTTCTTGAAATAGGTAAAATTACAAATGACAGCAGATATTTTGATTTCTGCGAAAAATTTATTGACTATTACGTAGGCGATGACGGTTCTATTCTCGGATATAATATGGAGAATTTTAATCTTGATGACGTCAACGAGGGTAAGGTTCTTTTTGAACTTTATGAAAAAACAAAAAAAGAAAAGTATCGTTTAGCAATCGAGAAGCAAGCATTACAGCTTCATTATCAGCCTATAACATGTGAGGGTAATTATTGGCACAAACTCATTTACCCATTCCAGATATGGCTTGATGGTATTTATATGGCTCAAGTATTCAATGCTAAATATCAAAAATTTCATAATACACACGACTATTCAAATATTCTCGTGCAAATTAAGAATGTCAGAAAACATATGTATGATGAAAAATCAGGCTTATACTATCACGGATTCGATTTTTCAAAATCCATATTCTGGGCTGACAAAGAGACAGGAGTTTCAAGTAGCTTTTGGTTACGTGCAATCGGTTGGTATGCCGTAGCAATGATAGATATTATTGAGATTTGTGATGACAAAATAACACAATTTGAGATATCGGCTATTTTCCGTGAACTTATGGAGAATATCGTAAAATACCGTGATGAGGACAGTAAAATGTACTATCAGGTAGTGGATAAGGGTGATCGCGAAGGTAATTATCTTGAAACAAGTGGTTCTTCTATGATTGCTTATGCTCAGCTCAAGGGAGCAAGGCTTGGCGTGCTTCCCTCTCAATTTGCGGAATACGGAAAGCAAACGTTTGACGGTATATGCAATAGATATTTAACCGTATCAGATGACGGAGATCTCAATTTGGAAGGCATTTGCTTGGTTGCCGGTCTCGGACCGAACTCCAATAGACGCCGCGATGGAAGCTTTGAATACTATATTTCAGAGCCTGTTGTTGAAAATGATGCAAAGGGTGTTGCTCCGTTTATACTTTGCTATACGGAAATTCTAAGAAATAAATCAGGTAATTAAAAAATGAAATTAATGGTTCGTGCTCATGATTTAGGTATCAAGGGCGCAAATAATATCAATAAAAGGCTCAATGAATTAGATCTCGACGGTGTTCAGCTTGTAATGTATAAGTCAATTGACGGAATATCCTATTCTCCAAATCAGTTAACTCATATTCAGGCTAAGGAGATTTCCGATTTAATAAAGCAAGGCGGAAAAGAAATTGCTATGATCGGCGCATATTTCAATCCTGTACACCCTAATTCTGATAAAATTAATAATGGAATTGCAGTATTTAAGGATTATATTTCTCTTGCCAATGATATCGGATGCAAATATATCGGAAGTGAAACAGGCTCCTATAACGGAGATCCTTGGATATATCATCCAATGAATCACTCGGAAGAGGCTATTGACCGAGTGGTAAATACATTTAAAGAGCTTGCTGAATTTGCAGAGTCGTACGGTGTAAGTGTAGCAATAGAGGGAGCGTTCGGACATGTTTGTCATACTCCCGAACGTTTACTTGAAGCTGCAGAAAGAATCGGCAAGCAAAATATCAGGTTCGTTTTTGATTTATATAATTATTTAGATATTTCAAATGTCGATAATGCATATACAATACTTGACGAAGGAATATCTCTCTTGGGAGATAGAATACTTCTCTTTCACATCAAGGATTTTGTTATTGAGGGTAATAAGCTTAAGCAATGCGGAGTCGGCAAAGGCATTCTTGATTTTGACAGAATCCTTAATAAAATATATCAAAGCAATCGCAACGCTATTTTAGTGTTGGAGGGTACAATCGGAGATGATCTTTCCTTTGCAGTATCCTACCTAAAAGATAAAATTAACAAAATTGAAAATGGCAGTAGTTCTGTCATTGAGTAAAGGAGTTCTATGGCATACATATCTCTTCAGAACATTAACAAAATCTATCCAAACGGTTTTCATGCCGTACATAATTTCAATCTCGATATCGAGCAAGGTGAATTTATAGTTTTTGTCGGTCCCTCAGGATGTGGAAAATCCACAACATTGCGTATGATAGCAGGACTTGAGGATATCAGCAAGGGAGATTTTTATATTGACGGTATTCGTGCAAATGAAATGCGTCCTCGCGAACGCGGAGTCGCTATGGTTTTTCAGAGCTACGCTCTCTACCCTCATCTCTCTGTATACGATAACCTTGCTTTCGGTCTTTCCTTGCAGGGTATAGATGATGATATCATTGAAAAAAAGGTTTTGGCTACTGCTAAAATACTCGGTCTTACAGATTATTTGGATAGAAAGCCGAGAGCTCTTTCCGGCGGTCAACGTCAGCGTGTGGCTGTTGGACGTGCAATCATAAGAAAGGTTAATATATTCCTTATGGACGAGCCTCTCTCAAACCTCGATGCTAAACAGCGTGTAACAATGCGTTCGGAAATTACTGATATTCATAAAAAGGTAGGTTCTACAACTATTTACGTAACACACGATCAGACAGAAGCTATGACAATGGCTGACAGAATAGTGGTTATGAAAGATGGATATATCCAGCAGGTAGGTACTCCCAAGGAGCTTTATTTTAATCCTGTAAATATGTTTGTCGCCGGATTTATCGGAGAGCCTCCTATGAATTTTGTTACTGCTAAGGTTACAGACGGTTGCGTCGAAATCGGCGGTAAGCATAATCTTTCTGTTTTGCTTAATCAAGAGCAACTAAATTATTACGAGGGCAAGAATATAGTTTTCGGTTTCCGTCCTGAATCGATTACAATAGATAATACTCCAAATAGTTATAAGCTTTCCTCTAATGTTGAGCTTACCGAGCTTCTCGGAGATAATACTAATGTTTATGTTGATATGCCTGAAGGTAAGGTTATACTTAAGGTAGATCCTCATAACACTCCCGAAATGGATGAAAAATTTGATTATTATGTTCCCTATAACAACGTATATCTCTTTGATCCGGAAACAGAACTTGTAATCAACAATCATTAAAATAAAAATCACCGTAAGCAAATCTAATTACTGCTTGCGGTGATTTTTTATACAATTTTTATCAACGCTTGTTAATTTTAACAAGCTTTTCTATTCCTTGTGCAAGATAAAGGACAAGATAATCAATATCTTCCTTAGTGTTATATGCCGAGAGGCTGATTCTGACGGTGCATTCTGCATCATGATCCGAAAGTCCAAATGCGGACAATGCTCTGCTTATCTTTTTAGATACAGAATTGGAAGCACATGCAGATCCACTTGAAATATATATGCCGTAAGACGAAAGATGATGAAGCATAGTTTCGCTTTTTATAGAGGGAAGCGTAATGCTTATTATATGAGGGGCACATTTTTCGCTCGGAATATTTATTGTCAAATCAAGTGCGGACAATTTAGATATAGCATATTCCCTGATCTCGTTCATAGCAGAAATATCGGATGAAATATTTTTAAATCCTCTTTCAGCTGCAGCACCGAATCCTGCAATTCCGATAACATTTTCAGTTCCCGAGCGTATTCCGCTCTCTTGACCGCCTCCGTAAATTATAGGAGAAATCTGCTTTTTCTTTATAATATCAGAACTGATATATAAAGCGCCTACGCCCTTAGGACCGTGTATTTTATGTGAGCTGACGGTTATCAAATCGGCAAAAAGGTCACTGGGTGATACCTTAGTCTTCATATATGACTGAACTGCATCTGTATGCGTAACAACATCGGGATTGATCGATTTTGCATACTTAAAGCAATCTCGTATATTATAAAGTGCTCCGGTTTCATTATTTACATGCATCATAGTAACAAGCAGTGTGTTTTTGTTCATAACGTCGCGAAAGAGATTCATATCAAGCACGCCGGCACGAGTAGGAATTCTGATGATCTCGAATCCGTCCTTTTCAAGCTCCTTGAGCGTATTTTCAACCGCAGAATGCTCGGAATCTGTTGTAATTATTCTGCTTGCTCTGCGTGATTTAGCATATGCGACACCTCGAATTGCAAGGTTGTCCGCTTCTGTACCCGAAGAGGTAAATACAAGGTTTTCAGCTTTTCCGTTTCTTATGAATAACGAATTCAGCACTCTGCTCCTCGCCTCATCCAAAAGTTTTGAGGCTTCGAATCCTTTAGCATGAAGAGACGACGGATTGCCGAAGCAATCCATCGCCTGTATCATTTTTTCTCTTGCTTCAGTACAAAGATGAGTGGTTGCACTATTATCAAGATAAACCGTTTTCATAATCCAATACTGTTTGAGCGGCACTCATAATGCCTATCTTACCGCTCTCGTATGTAAGTCCGCCCTGAAGATATACTGTATACGGAGGTCTGATCGGACCGTCTGCGGAAAGCTCTATTGATGATCCTTGTGTAAATGCACCGGCAGCCATAATTACCTTATCTGCATATCCGGGCATATCTGAGGGCTCGGGAACCACAAATGCATCAACCGGAGAGCCTGCCTGAATACCACGGCAGAATGCACACATTACCTCGGGATTTTCCGTAATTACGGTCTGAATTATATCCGAGCGCTTTTCATTCCACTTCGGTGCGGGATTATATCCCATTTTTTCGAATACGTAAGCTGCAAGATACATAGTTTTAAGCGCTTGAGCGGTTGTATGGGGGGCATAGAAAAGTCCTTTATACATATTCTTATTTTGACCTATGGTAGCGCCTACCTCACCGCCTGTTCCCGGGCAAGTAAGACGATAGCTTACAAGCTCTACAGCACGCGCTGTTCCTGCAAAATATCCTCCTGTTTCAGCCATTCCGCCGCCGGGGTTTTTAATGAGAGAACCGATGCAAAGATCCGCACCTACCGCAACAGGCTCCTTGTCCTCAACAAATTCGCCGTAGCAGTTATCAACAACAACAAATGTTTCCGGAGATAAGCTTTTAACAAAACGAGCCATCTCACCTATTTCATCAACAGAAAGTGTTCTGCGGTTGAGATATCCCTTGGAACGCTGTATAAATACCATTTTTATTTTCTGACCGTTTTCGCGAAGAGCCTTTGCAACAGCATCGTAATCGAATGTTCCTTCCTGCGTAAGCTCTATTACACGATAGTCAACTCCGAAATCCTTAAGAGAGCCGTCTCCCGCATTACCCGTGATTCCGATAACCTCTTCAAGTGTATCGTAAGGCTTACCGGCTACAGAGAGCATAATATCACCTGGACGAAGTATGCCGAAAAGTCCGAGTGCAAGCGCGTGAGTGCCGCTTACGATTGAATGTCTGACAATAGCCGCTTCACAGCCCATAACATCGGCCCAAACCTCGTCAAGCACCTCTCTGCCTCTGTCATTGTATCCATATCCGCTTGTAGAATTGAACATAGTATCCGATACACGGTGATCGGCAAATGCTTTCATAACTCTTTGTGTGTTATTAAACGAAATTCTGTCTATCTCGACAAATGTATCCGCAAGTGCGGTTTCGGCTTCTGCCACAAGATTTATTACCTTATCTGAAAAATTCATTACTTTTTACTCCTTTATAAATGCTACCGCAAGCTCAATGCAAGCGTGAAAATCGTTCATATCTATCATTTCAACACCTGAATGAATATATCTGGATGGAATAGAGAGTGCACCGGCACGACAACCGGAGGCTGTCATCTGAATCGATGATGTGTCGGTACCACCATATGTCAGTATCTCAAGTTGAGATTTGATATTCTGTTCCTTAGAAATCGCAATAAGGCTCTCGACTACTCCGATATCGCATATAACCGAGCTATCTTTTATTTTTATTGCCGCACCCCCACCGAGCTTAACTGCCATAGGCTTTGAGCCTGCAGAATCTCCCGTGCCGGTTACATCAAATGTAAGCGAAATGTCGGGTGCGATTTCAAATGCCGCGGTTTTTGAACCACGACATCCAACCTCTTCCTGAACGGTAAATGCATAATAAACATCATCATTTATCGGCTCTGCCGCAATTTTCTTTGCAATTTCGATAAGTGCTGCACATCCGGCTCTGTCATCCAAGGGACGTCCTACAACTCTTTGTCCGCAAAGCTTAGATATGCTCGAGCGAAGTACAAATGTATCGCCTATTTTTACCTTTCTTTCGGCGTTCTTCTTGTTATCCGCACCTATATCTATGTAGAAAAGATCGGGCTTGTAATCTGCTGGCTTAACATCCGCATTAGGAACAAGAACACCGTGTGTACCGTTTTCCGATATTACCTCTCCGTATGCACATGCTACAAATGAGATTCCGCCCACCGGAGCAACTCTGATAAAGCCACTATCCTCAATGTAGTTTACAATAAAGCCTATCTCGTCCATATGAGCGCAAAGCATAACCTTTCTTCTGTCTTCACCGACTCCGTGCTTAACGGCAATGAGATTTCCGAGAGCATCCGTATAGCTCTCGTCACAATACGGAGCTATAAGCTCCTTAATTTTATCCGCAACCGCATGCTCTTTTCCGGAAACACCGTGAACAAGAGCAACCTGCTTTAACGTATTATACATAATAATCAATCCTCCGCTTTTATATTATTGAGCATTGCAAACACGAGATCTCTGATAGATTCATAATCGTCGTAGCTTGCGACACAGGCGTGTGAATGAAGGTATCGTGTGCCCATAGATATGGCAACGCACTTAACTCCCTTGCCCGATTTGTGAATATGTCCTGCGTCATTACCGCCGGAAACATAACGCTTAACTTGTGCCTTGATTCCGTTGCTTTCTGCGGTTTCAAGGGTGAAATTAACAAACTCGGTATTGTATATGGTAGATCTATCCATAAGAGATACAACTCCTCCGTTGCCGACATCTGCAACTCTCTTATGAGACGGAGCACCCGCTATATCGCCGATAGCAGTAGTTTCAAGAATAATCGCACGGCTCGGCTTTATTCTCTCAGCCGCTGCTCTTGCTCCGGAAAGTCCCACTTCTTCGCGAACGGTAAAGCAGAAATATACGTCAAACGGAAGCTTTACTCCATTTTCTCTTATCTTTCTGATAACCTCGATCATGGCACAGCATCCTGCTCTGTCGTCAATGGCCTTGCCCTTCATATACTTATTATCAGATCCGAAGAAAACAAAATCTGAATTAAATACGCCAAAGTCGCCGACATCAACATATTTTTTTACTTCATCACCGTTTTCGGCGCCTATATCTATATACATTTCCTTGATTGGTGTTACGGAGAAACGTTCATCTGGCTTTTTATGGTGTATTGCCTTGGCGGCAATAACGCCGTTTATCCTTGTGTTTTCATTACCGAGTGTAACCTGTTTTCCGTAAATAACCTTGGGGTCTATACCGCCGAGATTGGCAAATTTGATATATCCGTCGTCGTCGATAGAGGTTATCATAAATCCTACCTCATCCATATGAGAGGATATCATTATTCTGTCTCTTGGTTCGGCGCCATTACCGTTGACAACTGCATAAACGTTTCCGAAGCAGTCTTTAAATATATTGTCACAGTCATTTTCGAGCTGCTCGATAATTGCATCAGCCACCTCGCATTCAAATCCCGTAGGACCGAATTTCTGACAAAGATATTCCATCAATTCTCTGCCCTGTTTTTTCATATACGACCGCCTCCTCTATTGAATCTTTTCGCAATATCGGTGTCCTTAATGAATGCACTCACAAGGTCTGCGAGTGTTTTTGAATCATTAAGTGAAATAATCTCGTTATATGTATGCATACTGACAAGGGGAAGACCCACGTCAACAGTAGGTATACCCTCTCTCGCAAGCTGAATCGAAGAGGCGTTTGTTCCCGTATAGGATGGAGAAACAGATATCTGATACGGTATTTCTTCTCTCTTGGCAATTTCAATAAGCATTTTTGTAAGAGCTCTGTCAGTTACAGCTGAAATCGTTATCGAGGGACCCTTCTCAAGCTCTACTGTTTCACTCGGGCTTATACCGGGAGCACGTCCGAGATTTACATCAATACTCATTGCATAATCGGCATTAAGAGCATATGCACCGGGAGCTACCATTCCGGTTACCTCCTCACAGCATGAGAGCATAACATAAACATCACCCGCAAGCTCATCCTTCGGTGTATTGATAACCGCATAAAGAGCACAAGCGGCACAAGCCTTATCGTCGAAGCTCTTTCCCATAATTTTTCCGCCGAGCATTTCCGTATACTTGGGAGCAAATCCTATCGGAGTGCCTATCCTTATTTTTTCTTCAAGCTCTTCCTTGGTATAGCATGTATCTATAAGAAGCTCGTCCATCTTCGGAAGCGTTTTGTTGTCTCCCGTAGCGAGATGAGGCGGAGTTGATGCAATAACTCCGAAAAGCTTTTCTTCCTTTCCGTAGATAATAACATCGCTTGCCTGAAGAATTCCCGTATCTATTCCGCCAATATTGGTAACACGCAAGAATCCGCCATCAAGTATCTCTGTTACGTACATACCGATCTCATCCATATGTGCGTCGAGCATAATTTTAGGAGCGTTTTCTTTACCGCTTTTTTTGACGAAAATCTGGTTTCCTACATTATCAACATAATTTTCGTCAAATCCATCTGCGACAAGAGAAAGCAGCTTCTCTCTGTCGTATCTTTCAAATCCGCCTATACTCATAAGCGATGAAAGATCGACGATAAGATCTTTAAGTTCCATATTTTTCTCCAATCTATTTGAACTATTTAAATTCATTTACTATTTTTTTAAATGTGTTTCCACGTTCGGCAAAGTTTCTAAATGCATCAAAGCTTGCACAAGCAGGCGATAAAAGCACAGTATCACCGTTTGTTGCAACACTTCTCGCCAACAAAACAGCACGTTCGAAATCCTTTTCTATATGTATCGTAATACCTGTATTTATAGCACGCAACTCTTCACATATTTTTTCAGCCGTTGCACCTGTCAGTATAACAGCCTTTGCTCTTTCATCAAGAGTTGCGGCGAGAGGTGCAAAAGGAATTTTTTTATCATATCCACCGCATATTACTATCGGTTTTTCCACAAGTGCGGATAACGCCGCCGCAGTCCTTGAGGGACTTGAATCTATTGAACTGTTGTAATATTTTACGCCCTCAAGCTCACGGACAAATTCGAGTCTGTGTTCAACTCCGCAAAAGCTCTCCGCAAGTTCTTTGATAGTATCTTTATTAACGTCCCCACACGTGAGAGATATGGCTGCCATATAATTTTCAATATTGTGAATTCCGGGAACACGTATATTCGATGCATCAAGCAAGTACTCGCTTGCTCCCTCACAATATCTGAAAATACTTCCGTTTTTAAGATAAAATATGCTATTAGCATCCGGGCACTTTTTCAGAATATCGTCAAGCGATAGCTTTGCTGAAAATAAATTAATTTTTGATTTTGATTTTTGTGCAATGGAAAGACATATAGCGTCATTTGCATTTGTGGTCAATATTCGGGCACCGTTAGTGAAAATATTAGTCTTAGCAGAAATATATTCATTCATATCCCTATGCCAATCGAGATGATTAGGCGAAATATTCGTTATTACCGCTCTTTGAGGAGATTTTTTCATTGTAAAAAGCTGAAAGCTGGACAATTCAAGAACACATACATCTTTTTCGCACATTCGGTCAAGCTCCGAAAGGAGAGGATTGCCGATATTTCCTCCGACATACACTTTTCTGCTTGTACCCGAGAATGCCATAGAAAGCATTTTATATGTAATGGTGGTTGTAGTTGTTTTTCCGTCGCTTCCCGTTATTCCGATAACCGTAGCAGGTGTAAGCTCCATAAAAAGCTCCATTTCGGATGTAAGCTCCGCACCGCGCTTTACCGCTTCTACAATAGCCTTAGAATCCGGTCTTATTCCCGGAGAACGAAAAATGATATCTGCGTCAATATAATCGAGATATCCGTCTCCGGTAACAAATCTTACTCCGTGCTCCGACAACGCTTTTGCCCTCGAATCAAGTAAGGTAAGATCTGCTTTGTCGTAAACGGTAATTTCGTTTCCGCATTCAAGCAAAATCTCTGCAAGAGGAGCGTTTGAAATTCCGAATCCAAGTATCGCAACTCTCTTGTCACCTATTCTGTTTTTAATAATATCAGAGGTTTTCATAAATTCTCCACAGCAATAAAAGCATTCATTTATATTATAGCTTTTTTTTGCCCGTTTTGCAATAGAATTTTAAACTTTATTCATTATTTTTCGAAAAAGCCCTTTTCAAATATGATTTTTTTTGATATAATTAGAGATAGTGTTACAGATAATAGCGATTTGGAGATAAAAATGGCAAAAAGTAAAAAATCCACAGCTCAATACGATAATCAAAGCATTAAAGCGCTAAAGGGCGCTGACCGTGTAAGAATGCGTCCCGGTGTAATTTTCGGTTCTGACGGACTTGAAGGCTGCGAG
Source organism: uncultured Lachnospiraceae bacterium (assembly GCA_964534905.1). Lineage (GTDB taxonomy): Bacteria > Bacillota > Clostridia > Oscillospirales > CAG-272 > RGIG4608. The sequence goes on from CAZHPZ010000004.1 coordinate 41,463, forward strand.
CATTCATTCTTCGAAATTCTTTCCAACTCCGTTGATGAAGCACGTGAGGGACACGGTGAAATTATAAAGGTAACCGTATTTAAGGATCATTCGATAGAGGTGGATGACCATGGACGCGGAGTTCCCCTCGGATATAATGAAGCCGAAGGAAGATGGAACTGGGATCTCATTTACTGTGAGCTTTACGCAGGCGGAAAATACGATAATAACAACGGAGATTCCGCATATGAATATTCCCTTGGCCTTAACGGACTCGGTGCTTGTGCTACGCAGTACAGCTCTGAATATATGGACGTTTATTCATATGACGGAGAAAATGTTCATTCGATACATTTCAAAAAGGGTGAACCCTCAAGCGAGCTTGAAAGCCGTGAGCTGACAAGAGGCGAAAAGCGTACGGGAACCGTCATACATTGGAAGCCGGATCTTGATGTATTTACGGATGTCAATATTCCTCCGATATTTTTTGAGGAAACATTGCACCGTCAAGCGGTTATAAACTCGGGAATACAGTTTGATCTGTATATAGAGCAGGACGACGGCAAATTTGAAAGCAAGTCATTCAAATACGAGAACGGCATTTCGGATTACGTTAAGGAAATGACCGGCGAGAGTGGCATGACAGAGCCTGTGCTTTGGCATCTCGAAACGCAGGGACGTGACAGGAACGACAAGGACGAATATAAGCTTAAGGCAGATTTTTCGTTCTGCGTTTCAAATACCGTAAACAAGCTTGAATACTATCACAATTCAAGCTACCTTGAGCACGGAGGATCTCCGGACAAGGCGGTAAAAATAGCCTTTGTATACGCACTCGACAAATACATAAAGAATGCCGGAAAATACAATAAAACAGAAGCTAAAATACAGTTTGCCGATATATCTGACTGTCTTTGCTTGGTAATAAACAGCTTTTCTACAATGACATCCTATGAAAACCAGACCAAGAAGTCCATCACCAATACCTTTATTTATGAGGCAATGGCAGATTTCCTTAAGAAAAATCTCGAAATATACTTTATGGAGCATCCTGTTGAGGCTGAACTTTTCGCCAATCAGGTTCTTCTTAACCGCCGTTCACGTGAAACCGCAGAGAAAACAAGAATTCAGCTTAAGGAAAGTCTTAAGAGTAAAATGGACTTCGCTAATAAGGTTGAAAAATTTGTTAATTGCCGAAGCAAGGATCCTGCTGTCCGTGAGCTTTACATAGTTGAGGGAGATTCGGCTCTGACGTCATGTAAGCTCGGCAGAAATGCGGAATTTCAAGCTATAATTCCCGTCCGTGGAAAGACACTGAACTGCCTTAAAAGCTCTTATGAAAAGATATTCAAAAGCGAAGTTATCACGGACCTTCTCCGTGTCATCGGCTGCGGTGTTGAGATAAAGGGCAAGGTCAAGGGAAACATAGATCCGTTTGATATCAATGACTTAAAATGGTCAAAGATTATTCTTTGTACGGATGCAGATGAGGACGGATTCCAGATAAGGACTCTCCTGCTTACTCTCTTCTATCGTCTGCTTCCTACACTTCTTAAAGAACATAAGGTATTTATTGCGGAAACGCCTCTTTTTGAAATCACCGTCAAGGATAAAACTTATTTTGCCTTTGATGAATTTGAAAAGGCGGAAATTCTTAAGAAGCTCGGAAACACCAAATATACAATACAGCGTTCCAAGGGACTCGGTGAAAATGAACCCGATATGATGTGGGAAACTACGATGAATCCCGAAACTCGACGCCTTATATCGGTGGACCCTGCCGATCCGTATATGACAGAGGTAATATTCGAAACTCTTCTCGGTGATGATCTTGCAGCACGCAAAAAATTCATTGCAGAGCACGGAAGCGAATATATAAAGGATATAGATGTTTGATTTTGAGATTTTTTGAAAAAATTCAAAAAAACACTTGACAAATCTATTACTTTGTGTTAATATATATGAGTGCTTGAAAGTCACTCATATGTGCCATTAGCTCAGCTGGATAGAGTATTTGGCTACGAACCAAAAGGTCGGGGGTTCGAATCCCTCATGGCACGCCAGAAAAAGCAGATTGCTTACGCAATCTGCTTTTTTTCTTTTGTTCTCTGCTTTGCAATTATTTAATTTATGGGTTTTATACTTTTTATAACGAATCTTTTAACAAATATAATACAACTGCCTATTGCAATGCCTAAGACGCAGGATAATATCGATATTAACCATGACGCAACCGGTTCTGCAAAATAGTATGCGTCTTCTTTATTGATGATACTGTTTAGTACTATTGTAGAAATATAGTTTATACGTTCTCCGCTAACAAAAACAATGGGCAGAAGTATAAGTTTTCGATTTAATCCGACCTTAACTGTTGTAAATATAGAAATCAATGCCGGGATTAATATGCACAGCAAAAAGCTTCTGAAAATCAAACAGTATTCAAAATTTGTTACACTTTTGCCTAAAATCCAATAAAGTGCGGTAATTACAAGCATACTGCAAGCATAAACGGAAATAGCGATAACGCAATATCGTTTATTGATGTTAACTGAATTTTCATATGTTGTTTTTTTAATAAAATCAATTAAATAATGAGCCGCAATTCCGGCTACAGATGAGCAAAAGCAGACTATTAAAGCAAACACCGCAAAATATGTGATATCTGAGTTTCCGAAATGATTAAATAAATGACCGGAATCCGCAAAAAGCTTTAAGTCAAGCGTTAAAAGCCAGTTTAGAGCAAGCATTGCCGCCGATACGATCGGAGAATAAAGCAAGTGTACGGATATTCCGCCGGATAGAGCGGATATCAGTGACGTCATTATCGGAATACTCAAGCTTGACATTACAAATAATGAAATAACGTAGTATAAATTGGTATCTAACTTACATACCCAAAACAAGATGATCGCAAAAGCGGTCAGTGCTGCGGATAATCCATAAATTATTTTTTCGGCGATCGAAGGTTTGGCGTTAAGCATAATATTCATCCTCCTTTTTAAATTTGCACAAAGGTGTTTCTTGGTGTTCTGGAGTTAAAGCGTTAATAATAATATCTGAAAAGAGTCTTTGTTCACACTTAACACATTTGGTTAATGCTGAACTTCCATCTGAAATTCCTATACAATATTCTTTAGTTTTAATTCCGCAAGAGCATGTTTTGTAGTGATATTTACCGTCGTTGCAGGGAGAATAGATATAATTATGTGTATGTGCTGTGGAAATCTTATAATTGCATTCTTGACATATTTTATAGTCTCCAGACTCAATATATGTATGATTTTGGGTTATCACACTTCCGCAAGCACAGTATGTATAATGTGATATGCTGTCTTTAGCAACTATTTCATAAGAGTAATCGTGAGATTGAAATAGATATCTATGACTGCAAACACTACATTGCTTGTAACAAGAATTTATCGTTTTAAATACGTGTGATTCTGTATATGAATTGCCATTACATGTGAATTTATGTTCTGAAGTACCTGTAGATGAGACCATAGTACTATAATCGCTATGAAGTATAGGAAAATTGTACAAATAATCAGCTATTTCGCTTGGTAAAACAACACTACCACCACTTGCTAAATTATCATCAGAATCAAGATATATATTTTGATTATAATACGCCGCTCAAATAAGCTCTGAGCAATACCAATTAGTATTATCATGTGTTGCATCTTTCGACACATCAACAAAATATTTTTTGTTGAATTCTTGTAAAGCCCAGTTGACCGCATTTTGTTTTTGTACTTCTGTAGCATTTGTTACCCTATAAATAATAACTTCTTTTTCAGTAAATCTTGTTGGTGTCAACAATCCATATGTTACACCTTCAGATGAAGCTTCAATAAGCAATACATAATATTGATCAAAATGTTCATCGTAAACTATGTCAACCACCATAGCAATATGCCCCACTATATCTCCAACAATACTTCCGTTTCGCTCGTAGACAATATCTCCGGTTTTGAGATATGTGAGCAGTTCAGGCATGGATGAATAGTCTACTGAATGAGGCAAACTGGGGATTATACTTCTGTGGCTAATATCATACCAATCTTCATCTTCGGGTTCTTCACCTCCAGATTTTTGTACAGAAACTTGTTCATCTGTAGAATAAAAGGAAAAATCATTTTCACTTGCCAAATTTTTTGCATTCGATTTCAGGGGGATAAAAAATGTGAGCAAAATCAGAGATAAAAACACAATTGAACTGATAAAACGCTTTCTTAACATAATTAAGTCCTCCATAATATTTATTTGGTAATTATATTATACAATAAAATATTTTAACTGTCAATAGTAAATAGATTGCGAGATGCTTTTAGTTATTATATTGTGAATTTGCACAATTATCGTATAATTACAACTCGCAATTCTTGAATAAGCAATAAGCATAATTGAGCCAGCAATTAATTTTACGAATACAAAAATTTAAAATCCCCTTTTATTTTTAAAAGAAATGTGATACAATGTAAGAAAGATTTTGTATAATTAGGAGAAACGGATATGTCATCATTTCCCTCATTGAATGAATTTTCGGAGCAAGTACAGCAGTTCGCTATTTATAAACGCACCATTCAGGGTTGCTCCGAAAAAACAGTTAACGAATATATGCTCGACCTTCGGACTTTTTTTAGATATTTGATAGCCACGGAGCGTGGAATAGATATAAAATCGGATGACTTCACAAAAATCGATGTCAGCGTTATAGACGTTGAATACCTTTCTAAAATTAAGACAGAGCAAATATACGAATTTCTCTTTTACACGGGAGATTCAAGGAACAATATGTGGAGTGCCAAGGCCCGTAAGCTTTCGGCAATTAAGGGACTTTATAAATACCTGACCATAAAGAAAAATTACTTTGAAGATAATCCTGCAATCAACATTGAATCTCCGAAGCCCAAAAAGACACTTCCGAAATTCCTCGATCTCGATGAATCAATGCTTCTGCTTGAGGCTATACAAAATGATCCCGAATCTACAACCAAGGAACGAGATTATTGCATAGTCACTCTTTTTCTTAACTGCGGTATGCGTCTTTCGGAGCTTGTCGGAATAAATCTTACAGATATAGACCGTGAGCTTCGTTCATTACGTGTACTCGGAAAAGGCAACAAGGAACGAATAATTTATCTTAATGAAGCCTGTCAAGCGGTGCTTAAGGACTATATTGCAATTCGAACATCGCCGAAATACGAAAACGTGCAAACAAAAGCACTCTTTTTGAGCCGTCTTAATAAAAGAATAAGCACAAAAACAGTTCAATGGATGGTTTATAAATATCTCGATATGGCAGGATTTGAGGCAAAGCATTTCTCTGTACACAAGCTTCGCCACACCGCCGCAACACTTATGTATCAAAGCGGTAACGTTGACGTTCGCGTTCTTAAGGATATTCTCGGTCACGAGCAATTAAACACCACGCAGATTTATACACATGTTTCAAATGAAAATATGCGCTCGGCAATGGAGCAAAATCCACTTTCGAAAATCAAAAAAGACAATTAGTCAGAAAATGAGCAGGGTTATCCCTGCTCATTTTCTATATTCTCAAACTATTGATAATTTTTTCACAATACACAAATTTGACAACAAAATAACAATCTTTTTTGTACATTTTGTTGAAAAATCGGTTGACATTTGAATATTACTTTGATATAATAATTGCGTATGTATAAATTGATTTGAAGGAGTGACTGATTTGTCTTTATTCAATCTTCCGGGAGTTATTCTCCCTCATAAAAAAAGCACTGCAAATTCTGCACCTGTTGTTATGCCATCGCCTCAAAGCGTTTTAATACCGCTTTCGATGCACATCGGTGCACCGGCAACTCCTATCGTAAAATCAGGAGATCTTGTTACGGTAGGTCAGGTGATTGCAGAAGAAAGCGGATATGTTTCGGCGAAGATACACTCAAGCATTTCCGGAAAGGTAAAAAGTACAGACACCGTTATTCTTTCAAACGGCAGAAAAATGTCTGCTGTTTTGATTGAAAATGACGGGCTCGATACACTCTGTAATAATATACGTCCAAGAGAGATAAATGATCTTTCGGATCTTATCGAAGCCGTAAAGGACAGCGGTATCGTCGGACTTGGAGGTGCGGGATTTCCTACCGCAGTTAAGCTGAACGTTAAACAGGTTGACGAAATAATAATTAACGGTGCGGAGTGCGAGCCGTATATTACAAGCGACACGCGCACTATGCTCGACAGAACAAGTGATATAGTATACGGATTATCACTTCTGCAAAAGTGTCTTGCTCCTGAGAGAATAATATTCGGAATTGAAAAAAACAAGCCTGAATGTATTGAAAAAATCAGATCTGCTACATCTGAAATGAATAATGTTAATATTATTCCGCTCAAAGCTATGTATCCGCAAGGCGGAGAAAAGGTACTTGTTTATCACACTACGGGAAAAATTATAAAAGAAGGTAAGCTGCCTATCGACGAAAGAGTCATAGTTATCAACTGCACGACACTTGCCGAAATTGCTTCATTTGTAAAAACAGGCATACCGCTCGTAAAAAAATGTATAACCGTCGACGGAGGAGCGGTTTCCGAGCCTAAAAATATCATTGCCCCGATAGGAACAAGAATTTCCGATCTGATAGCATTTGCCGGAGGCACTCGCGAGGAGCCTCACAAAATACTTCTTGGCGGTCCTATGATGGGTGTTTGTGTAGAAAGTTCCGAAATGCCTGTAATGAAGAACACTAATGCCGTTCTCTTATTCAATAAGAAAGAGGCTGAGATACCGGAGCCAACCGCTTGTATAAAATGCGGTGCTTGCACAAGAGCCTGCCCTCTCGGACTTGATCCGAAAGCATTTGTTCAGGCTCTGCGCGCAAATGACGACGATGCTCTTATGTCCCTAAAGGCTAATATATGTATGGAATGCGGATGCTGCTCGTTCGTGTGCCCCGCAAAGCGTCAGCTTGTCCATACCAATAAAATTGCAAAGGCAAAGGTTATGAAAATACTTAAAGAACGTAAGGAGGAGAAAAAATAATGAACGGTTTATTGACTGTATCTCCATCCCCTCATATAAGAGCTTCTCGCACAACCTCATCTATAATGAGGACTGTGCTCATAGCTCTTTTGCCGTCTGCGATAGCCGCAGTAATTCTTTACGGAATACGCGCTCTGCTTATTTTATCGGTAGCAAATATTTCGTGCGGACTGTTTGAATTTATTTGGTGCAAAGCAAGGAAGCAAAGGAACACCGTAAAGGATCTGTCTTGCTTTGTAACAGGAACCTTGCTTGCGCTTACACTTCCGGCAGGATTCGGCGAAATTAAAAATCTTTGGATGATAGTATTTGGTAGTGCGGTAGCAATAATAGTTGTCAAGGAGCTTTTCGGAGGCATAGGATACAACTTTGCTAATCCTGCAATTACCGCAAGGATAGTAATGCTTGTATGCTTCCCGACTTTTATGACGGAAACCATACACACAGGATTTACGGATATTGAAATCGCGTCCGGCGCAACACCTCTCGGAGATCTCGCTATGGGAAAAACTGATATACTTCCCTCTCTTTTGGATATGCTACTCGGTAACCGTGCAGGTGCGATTGGTGAAGGCTGTTCAATAGCTATTATTATAGGTCTTATAATACTGCTTGCCACAAAAGTAATCACATGGCACATTCCGGTTGCCTTTATCGGTACGGTTGCTATATTTACGTTTTTAACGGGGGATTTTTCACTTTACATATCTGCGTTTAATATCCTTGCCGGCGGACTTCTTCTCGGTGCCGTATTTATGGCTACCGATTATGTAACAAGCCCCGATACATCGCTCGGAAAGCTTATTTTCGGCATAGGCTGCGGTCTTATAACCGCTATAATCAGAGTTTACGGATCATATCCCGAGGGAGTATCATTTGCCATACTTCTTATGAACATACTAAATCCTTATATTATCAAACTTACACGCAACAAGCCATTTGGAGGTATAAAGGAATGAAAAATGATAATGTAAAATCAGTTGTAGTTCTTTTCGCCTGCTGCTTGATTGTTGCAGTGCTCCTTGCCGCAATAAATCTCGTTACCGCTCCTATAATAGAGGAAAACAATCGTCTTGCGATACTTAATTCTCTTGAGGGACTTATAGAAAACGCGGATTTTGAGCCTATAGAAACGGACAGCTTACCTTCAAGTGTAACCAATGCTTTTGTGGATAAAAACGGTGGTGGATATGCCTTAATATTTACGGCAAAATCACAATATTCCTCGTCACCGATGCAATTTTCGGTAGGTATCGGTAAAGACGGCAAAATAACCGCTATAAAGCAAATAACTTATATGGAATCCAAAAGCTTCGGCAATTATCCGGAAAGTTTTGTCGGTGCTAATCAATCCACAAGCTCCGAGGCTGAAGTATTCAGCGGAGTAACTTATTCATCAAACGCTTTTAAATCGGCGCTTAATGATGCATTTGATGCATTTAATATCATTACGGAACAGGAGGAGAAAAATCAATGAGTAAGCTTCAGACATTGACAAAGGGTATAATTAAGGAAAACCCTGTTCTCGTCCTCGTTCTCGGCACATGTCCCACTCTTGCACTTACGACAAGCGTAATAAGCGCTGTCAGCATGGGATTTTCAACTCTTGCGGTGCTGATCTGCTCAAATATGGCGATATCTGCTCTGAGAAATGTTATTTCCGACAAAATCCGAATCCCGGCATATATAGTTCTCATAGCCGGATTTGTAAGTGCAATACAGATGCTTCTTCAGGCATATGCACCGGACATATACAATATGCTCGGCGTATACCTTGCATTGATAGTCGTAAACTGCATAATACTCGGTCGTGCCGAAATGTTCGCCAACAAGAACAATGTAGTTGATTCCGCTCTCGACGGAATAGGAATGGGACTCGGATTTACACTTACACTTTTCGTTATGAGCACAATACGCGAGGTTCTCGGAAATGCAAGCTTTGCCGGAATCGCAATTCCCTTTCTTGAACCCTATAAGCTTCCTATACTTGTAAGTGCTCCCGGAGGATTCTTTGTTTTCGGAATGTTGATCGCTCTTGTTTCGGTTATAACCAAGGGTAAATATCCCAAAAAGAAGAGCTTCTCATGTGAAGGCTGTCCCTCTGCGAGTGTATGCTCAAAGGCAACTGCAGGTGGCTGTAACGGCACCGAAGTCAATGAAAGTGAGGTGGTATAAATATGATTAAAAATCTGATCATCATACTTATGTCATCCGTACTCGTTAACAACTACACGCTTTCCAAATTTCTCGGAATATGCCCGTTTTTAGGTGTTTCCAAGAAAACGGATCAGGCAACGGGAATGGGAATTGCAGTTACCGCGGTTATGGTCGTATCTACAATTGCCGCATGGCCGATCCAGAAGTTTATTCTCGATCCTCTCGGGCTCGGATATTTACAAACTATCGTATTCATTCTCGTTATAGCAACTCTTGTTCAGTTTGTTGAAATAGTACTTAAAAAATATATACCGTCTCTGCACAAATCTCTCGGTGTATATCTTCCCCTTATTACAACAAACTGTGCGGTACTCGGAGTAACTATAAACAACATTTCCGACGGATATAACTTCATAGAATCTATTTTCTCTGCGCTCGGATGCGGACTCGGATTTCTCCTGGCTATGATACTCTTTGCGGGAGTTAGAAGTGTTCTTGAGGGGAACGATAAAATTCCGAAATCCTTTAAGGGACTACCTATCACGCTTGTTGCCGCATCGATAGTTTCGCTCTCCTTTATGGGATTCGGCGGCATAATTGAAAATCTGTTTGCCTAAGGAGGAAGAATATGACTGCTATTTTAATTGCGGCGGCATTTGTCGCCAGTCTTGGAATTATTTGCGCTGTTATTCTTGTTCTTGCGGCAAAATTTATGAATGTTCCGGTAGATGAAAGAATACCGAAGGTTCGCGAATGTCTTCCCGGTGCTAATTGCGGTGCTTGCGGATTTACAGGCTGTGACGGCTATGCAAAAGCACTTGTAGAGGATCCGACTATCAAATGCAATCTTTGCGTGCCGGGCGGAGATGCTACTGCTCAACGGCTCGGCGAAATCCTTGGCAAGGAGGTCGAGGATGTCGTCGAAATGGTTGCAGTTGTCAAATGTGACGGAAACTGCGCCGCTACAAAGCAAAGATTTGAATACAAGGGCGTTAAAACCTGCGAAGCAGCTAATATGTTTTACGGAGGTGCAGGTACGTGCTCATTCGGCTGTATCGGTCTTGGCGACTGTGCATCTGTTTGTCCGCAAAACGCAATTTGCATTGAAAATGGCGTTGCGGTAATCAGGCATGAGCTTTGCATCGGCTGCGGACTCTGTACTAAGGCGTGCCCACACCATATAATAGACATAATTCCCGATATCAACAGAACGCTTGTGCTTTGTTCAAGTCACGACAAGGGTGCGATAACAAGAAAATTCTGTACAAACGGTTGTATCGGTTGCGGAAAATGTGCAAAGACCTGTCCGAACGGTGCTATTAGTGTAGTCAATAATTTAGCCACAATAGATTATGATAAATGTACTAACTGCGGAGCTTGCAGAGATGTATGCCCAGTTCACTGCATAGTCGAAAAGGATATATCAGGAATACACAGAATTCCTAAAAGCTAAAAAAGAAGCTTCCATACGGAAGCTTCTTTTTTGCAATCGTGTCTATAAGCCGGGTTCTGTCTTAAACGGTCATCTATCTTCGCTTACCGTCACCGATAAG
>CAZHPZ010000005.1:0-46285 GCA_964534905.1 uncultured Lachnospiraceae bacterium
TGAGTGACAAGACTTGAACTTGCGGCCTCTACCACCCCAAGGTAGCGCGCTACCAGCTGCGCCACACCCAGATGCGTCTTTTCGACGACTCATATATATTATCACATAATGATAAAAAAGTCAAGCCTTTTTTGTAAAAAAATAAAATTTTTTCGAAAATATTCATTTTTTGAAAAAAACATTTGCCAATCACAATATTATATGGTATAATATAATGATAAAATATGAAAGGATAGAGGAAATGTTCAAAAAAGTAATTGAAGCAATTGAAAAATACGACAGAATTATAATTCACAGACACACAAATCCCGACGGCGATGCAATAGGCTCGCAGGTCGGACTTAAGCATATTCTTATGGTAAATTATCCCGACAAGGAGATATATACCGTCGGAGATCCGTCAAAGCGTTATGGCTTTATGGATGATTGCGAAACGGATAATATAAGCGATGATATGTATAGTGGCGCGTTGGCGTTTGTGCTTGATACAAGCGCAAAATCGCTGATTTCAGATGATAGATATACGCTTGCGGATACGGTGATCAAAATGGACCACCATATTTTCTGCGAAGAATTTGCCGACATAGAGGTTATCGATACATCCTTTGAATCGTGCTGCGGACTTATCGGTATGTTTGCTATGCAGAGCGGACTGAAGCTTGACGAAATAGCGGCAAAATCTCTTTATACCGGTATGATTACCGATTCCGGAAGATTCCGTTATGATTCGACGAGTGCACAGACGTTTCGTGTAGCATCTTTCCTTATGGAGCAAAAATTCAATACAAACGACATCTTTTCAAATTTGTATGCCGACGAGCTTCCGTTTATCAAGCTTCGTGCAAGCTTTGTTCTTAAGATAAATATGATGGACGCTCCGGTAGCATATATTTATACGACCTTGGATGAAGCAAAGAGCTATGGCGTGGACAATTTCACGATTTCACGCGGAATGGTTAATACGATGAGCGATGTAAAGGGAATAGATATCTGGGTAAACTTTACGGAGACAGAGAGCGGCGTGCTTTGCGAGCTTCGTTCAAACAAATATAATATCAACCCGATAGCTACAAAATACGGCGGAGGCGGACATGCCAAGGCGAGCGGAGCCACCGTCAAAGACAGAGAGACTGCAATGCAGATGCTTGCCGATCTCGTAGAGCTTACAAAATAAAAGGAAGGTGCAAAATGACAAGTTACGAAAGCAAAAAACAGATATTTGATAAAATAAAGGAATATAACAGAATAATAATATTCCGACACCTCAGACCCGACGGAGACGCAGTTGGTTCTACAAAGGGACTTCAGCGTATTTTGCGTCTTACCTATCCCGAAAAGGAGATATATCTTCAAAATGCGGATTTTTCCGATTATCTTTCATTTCTCGGAGGAGAGGACGAGCCGATAGCAGACGAGATGTATGCCGATGCACTCGGTCTTGTGCTTGACACGGGAACAGAGAATAGAATTTCGAATAAGAAATACTCACTTTGTAAAGAAATTTGCAAAATAGATCACCATATTGCTGATAAGCACTACGGCGATTATCATTGGGTAATAGAAGAGAAATCTTCAACCTGCGAAATGATAGCGGAATTTTATGATACGTTCAGCGATGAGCTTAAGATAGATACAGAGGCAGCAACGTATATTTATTGCGGAATGGTAACGGATTCGGGACGCTTCCGCTTCAGAGACGTTTCCGGAGATACACTGCGTTATGCGGGACTTATGCTTGATCAGGGAGTTGATACGGATATTTTGTATGCTCATCTTTATCTTCGTGATTTCAAGGAGTTCAAGTTTGAGGCATACGCACGTGAGAGAATGCAAATGACGGAAAACGGACTTGTCTATCTCCATGTCGACAGAGCTATGCAGGAGAAATTTGAACTTACTACCGAGCAGGCGTCGAACGCTGTCTCACTTATGGATTCCATCAAGGGAAGCCTTATATGGATAGCGTTTATCGACTATCCCGACGGAACAACTCGCGTTCGTCTGCGCTCAAGATTTGTACCGGTAAATACGCTCGGTGAAAAATATCATGGCGGAGGACATGCCTGCGCTTGCGGAGCGACGGTATACAGCACAGAAGAAATGAATGCGCTTATTGCCGATGCAGACGCACGCCTTAAGGAATATAAGGAAAACAACGAGGGCTGGTTATGAGATTTCTGATAGTTAACGACGACGGAATCGGTGCCGAGGGAATAAGACTGCTTGCTGAATGGGCAAAGGGACACGGTGAGGTAACCGTGATAGCACCCAAGGTTGAGCAGAGCGGCAAAAGCCATGCAATAGACTTTATGAATCCCATTGAGATAAAGCAAATAGACTATATAGACGGCGTTGAGGCTTATTCAATGGCTTCCACTCCCGCCGATTGCGTCAGATTCGGTACTGTGGGACTCGGACGAAGGTATGATATAGTACTCTCGGGAATCAACCGCGGAGTTAATATGAGCGGAGATGTTATATATTCCGGAACGATGGGAGCGATTTTTGAGGCTGCACATCAAGGTCATCGCGGAATCGCATTTTCGACGACGCCCGAAAATCTTAAGGGTGCTGCGGAATATCTTGATACGGTTTATAATTTTATTCTGGAAAATAATCTTTTTGAGTATTCGAGCCTTTATAACGTTAATATTCCCGAAAATGTGCAGGGAATTAAGATAACAAAGCAGGGCGATGCGTTCTTCTCCGATTCGTTCTATAAGGTAGATGAAACTACATATGTTCAGCACGGCGTCGCTATTCCGGATTCTCATCCGGAGGATAAAACAAGAGATACGATAGCCTTTGCCGACGGATTTATTTCCGTAACGCCAATGACAAAGGAGAGGACTCATCTTTCGGCATTTGAAAAGCTTGATGAGCTCTTTAATAAATAAAAAATTGTCAATTAAACTGAAAAAGGACTCTTTACGAGTCCTTTTTTATATTATCGGGTGATATCCTTGATAAACCTTTCCATACGGTCAAGGCCTTCGGTTATATGATTTACCGAATAGGCGTATGAAATGCGTGCAAATCCTGTTCCGCTTTTGCCGAAAGCCTCACCGGGAACTATTGCAACATGATATCTGTGCAACAGCTCGGTACAAAATTCCTCACCGGAAAGACCGAATTGAGAGATTTTGGGGAAAATATAGAATGCACCGCGAGGTTCAAAGCTTTCGATTCCCATATCAAGAAGCTTGTTGTATATGAGCGTTCTTCTGCGGTCATATTCCGCAGTCATATAGGCTATGTCATCGTCTCCGTTTCTCAATGCGCTGATGGCGGCAAATTGTGATGTTGTGGGGCTTGACATTATTTCATACTGATGGATTTTCAGCATTTGAGATGTTATGGGTGCGGGGGCGCATACCCAACCGAGACGCCATCCGGTCATAGCATAAGCCTTTGAAAAACCGTTTACGAGTATCGTTCGCTCCTTCATTCCCTCAATATTTGCGATTGAGCAATGAATAGATCCGTATGTCATTTCGGCATATATCTCATCTGAGAGAATAACGATGTCGGTATCTCTTACAATGTCCGCAATTTCTTCAAGCTCCTCGCGCGTCATAATAGCACCTGTCGGATTATTCGGAAAGGGAAGAACGAGCATTTTTGTTTTGCTCGTGATGAGCGATTTTAATTTTTCGGGGTCTATTTTGAATTCATTTTCAAACGTGGTCTCAAGTATAACGGGCGTTGCACCTGCCATTTTAGCAAGCGGCTCGTAGCACACGAATGAGGGCGTGGGGATAATTACCTCATCTCCTACATCAAGGGTTGCACGCATAGCAATGTCTATTGCCTCGGAGCCGCCGACCGTAACGATTATTTCCTTAAGCGGATCATATGAAAGGGAAAATCTTCTCGTCATATAATTATCTATTTCACGGCGAAGCTCCTCAAGACCTGCATTTGCGGTATAGAATGTTTTTCCTGTTTCAAGACTTGCAATGCCCGCCTCTCTGATATGCCAAGGTGTTACAAAATCGGGCTGACCTACGGTAAGTGAGATAACGTCCGTCATATCGGGGGATATCATATCAAAATATTTTCTTATTCCCGAACGCGGTATGTCCACTATTTTTTTCGGAAGTATTTTGCTGTAATCTATCATTCTCCGAAAATCTCTCTTTCGTCCTGTGTAGGTGTGGAACCGTAAATAACGCCCTTGTCCTTGTATCTTCTAAGCACAAAATGCGTTGAGGTTGTTTGAATATGCGATATGGGAGAAAGCTTTTCCGCAACGAAAAGTGCCACCTCACGCAAGGTTTTTCCCTCTATTATTATTGCAAAATCAAATCCACCCGAAATAAGATAAAGGCTTTCAACCTCGGGATAGTTATATATCTTTTCGGCTATTCTGTCAAAGCCTCTTTCTGCCTGTGGAGTGGTCTTTACCTCTATAATTGCCGTAACGTACTCACGTGAGGTTTTGTCCCAGTCAATGAGTGTCTTGTAGCCGAGTATAACACCCTGCTTTTCGTAATCGAGGATCATCTTTTTTATATCGCCCACCTCTTTGTCCAGCATACGTGCGAGCTGCTCCGGAGTGAGAGTGGCGTCATTTTCTAAAAGTCTGAGTAATTTATTTTCCATTTTGTTTGCTCCTTAAATCAAAGTATGTATTATTATATCATATTTTATCTTCTGCGTAAAGAGTTTATTTAATTTTCTTGACTTTTTTGCAAAATGTGTTACAATGAAATAAAGCATTCGGGAGGTGAAAATGACGGAGAACTTTCTTTTGACTAATAAAACGGCACAAAAACTGTATTTTGAATGTGCTGCCGAATTGCCGATTTTGGTATTTCACCCCTATGATTCACCGTGTCAAACCTCGCCATCCAATGCCTACGAGGCGCTTCTTAAGTACGATAAGGGATTGCTGTCTCTTGTGCGTGAAAGCGGGGCGGATGAAAGATATATCGACGGCGACGCGTCGGATTTTGAAAAATTCAGAGAGCTTTGCAGAACTATGCCGAGCTGCATAGGTAATCCTCTTTATATGCTGCTCCATATGGAGCTTGAATTGCTTTTTGACTGCGATCTTGCACTTGATCTCGAAAATTGTGAGCAGATTTGGTTGTGTGTTAACGAAAAAATCAAAGAGTATATTTTAAACGGCAGATCTCTTTATGATAAAATCGAATATATTCCATATTATTCCGCCTGCTCGGATGAGATCGGAGTGATAGATTCTTGCAATATGCTTGAAGAGGTGATATGCAGTGGTATTGAGCAAGCCTCACACCACGGATGCGTAACAGCACTTGCTCTGACAGCTTCGGATTTTGAAAGACCTAATCCGTATCTTGTAGACGGAATACTGAAAAAAGCGTCCGCCTCTCCCTTGTCTTTAACGGAACGCAATACGCTTGATATGCAGATTAATCGAATAATCGGTACGGAATGCGTATGTCGTGATTGGTTAATGCTTTTTGATTTTAATTCGGATATATCAAGCACCGTCGAATACCTGAAGAAAAGCAAGGCTCTTTCAAAATATGATAAGGCAATCATGATTGATGTTGATAAATGCCTTGATACGCTTAATGAATGTGTAAGATCGTATGCACGCATAACTTCTCTGGGTAATTCACTTGCTTTGGCATATTGCAAGGGCGATACATCCGATGTTGCGAGGTGTGATTGTCTCAGACGTGCGATTTGCTCCGTGCTTGGTGAGATATTCGAAAAGAATGAATATTTTGAGGAGTACGGTTTCCTTTGCCGAGTGCTTGAAAATATAATTTATTACAACTTAAAAAACAAGGTATAAACCGTATTTTTTGCAAAAATATTGACACGGTATCAAAAATAGTGTATTATTATTTTAAACTTCGACGGCTTACGACGTCGATTGCAAAAGCAATAGGAGAGTATATGATATTTGATTTTTTGAAAAGAAAAAGCAAACGCTCGATTTACCCTGAATCGGCAAAATACAAGGCGGGTGACTTCGTGCGCTTCCGTTATCGCGGAGAAGTAACGCACGGATTTGTATACGATGCAAAAGAGGCTGATGACGGCAGAATTTTTTATACCCTGCAAAAGGGCGGAGAATGCCCGAGCTTTGTATACGATTACGAGGAAAAAGATATTATAGGACTTATGAATAAATAAGAAGGTGATTTTGAGCAGCTTTGGACTTATGAGCATTTTATTACGCTTGTGCCTTCGGTGATTGTAATGGTTGTCGTTGCACTCGTGCTTAACAGATTTATGGGCGATAAGCCTTGGAGTATAAGGTCAATACCCTTTAAAATAGTGGCTGTGCTTTTATTTATCAGCGAGGTAATAAAGCAGGTGCTTTCGTTTAAGCAGGGATATAGCCTGTACCCATATTCCGCTCCACGTTTGCTCGCTTTTTATTTCTCTTTTGCCTGCTATGGCTTTTTATACGGGGAAGTATAAGGACAGAGTAAGAACGATTGCATGCAGCGTCTGCACGTCGCTTATGCTTTTTATGACATTTTATCCGAATATAATTTACAGTGCCGGAAATATCAAAGACTTTTTTGAGGATTATTTTGATTTTCACACGGTATTTTTCCATAATGCGGTGGTCTTCGCCTTTATTCTCATAATTGTTCTCAGACTTAATAATACTGATGAGAGTAAGAGCTATGCACGCCCTATGCTCCGTTATTGTGTGATTTATTCCGCACTTGCGGCTACCATGGCGCAGATACTTAAAACGAATTATTCTAATTTCTATAAATGCAATGTAGGTCCAATATATGATTTTATTAATTCTCTTAAGGAAAGCTTCGGATATGTGCCGATTCAAATATGCTATGTTGCGGTGCTGTTCTTTTTGCATATAGGCTTTTTTATGGGATCATATTATCTTTACAGAGCAATAGATAAATTAAATATAAGGCTCAGAGGCAAAGCAGAGCAGTAAATATAATAAAATAAAGCGGTAAAATACTATTGTAATTTGCCGCTTTTTGTGTTAAAATAGGTTAAATAACTGAAAGGTAGGATAAAATATGAGCAGAAGATTCAGAATGACCACCGCACTTGACGTAGATGATGTGTTGCTTGAATGTGTACCCTATGCAATCAAGCTGGCAAACGAAAAGTATAAGTTCGATCCGCCGCTTTCGATTTATGAGGTGGACAGATGGGGAAAGCTCGGTACTCGTGCCGATGTTATATTCGAATATTTCAATGATCCTGAGTTCTTCAAAAATCAGCCTGTTATAGAGGGGGCAAGGGAATTTGTCCGCAAGCTCTCGCAGATGACGGAGGTGTTCATTTGTACATCCGTATCTCCGCAGTTTATGAGTATAAGAGCGGATCGTATAATGAAGGAATTTCCCGAAATACCTCCGGAAAATATCTATATGGCTACGAGAAAGGATAAGTTGAATGTAGATATTCTTTTCGATGACGGTATGCATAATGTAATAAAGTCCAATGCGGCATATCCTATCCTTATGCGTCGTCCGTGGAACCAGAGTGCGACCGGAATGCTCGCAGTTAATAATTACGATGAATTTTTAAAGCTTGTCGAAGTAATAAGCCTCAGTTATTCGGCTGTTAAGGACGATTATAAGGATCCCTCCATCGTTGCACTTGTAGGACCGTCCGGTGCAGGAAAGACAAAGCTTGCCAAGGCACTTTTGGAGAGCGATGAGCGATTTGAAAAGCTTATCAGCTATACAACGATAGACCCTTTCGAAAAGGACGATGACGATTGGTATAATTATATAGATAAGGGCTCATTTATTGATATGGTTCAAAACGGCGATCTTTTTGAATCTACAATGTACGCCACATACGGCTTCGGCTCCAAGAAGAGTGACGTTGATAAGATAATCGGAAAGGGAAAGATAGTTCTCGCCGCAATGGATATCTGCGGAGCAATGGCGCTTAAAACAAGGTATAAGGACGTTGTTACAGTATACCTTAAGCGTGACAGACGCGATCTCCTTTCGGCAATACTTGAAAAAAATACCTCCAACGAGGATAAGGTAAACCGTATAATTTCCATTGACGACGAAAAAAGAAATGAGGAAATTTGCGATTATGTGATTGAAAATACGGGCGATTACGACGCAATGGCAAAAAAATTGACGGAGATTTTGTTTTAAAATTCATTTTATTGGAGAAATATTATGTATTTGATGGTTGCCCTTCTAATTATAGTGATTGTCCTAATTTATAATTTAGTAGATAAACAAAGAAACAAAAAAGTAGAGAATAGCAGCATAAAAATAAAAGAAATCAAATCATTAAACGAAAATATTCACTTCTCTCCTATAAAGACTAAAATTACAATATCAAAGCATTATGACAATAAGTGGAGTTATAATAAAATAGAACCCGGCGATTTGTTGAATGCCGAGCTTCGTTCTAAAATGGATAATTACGCCAAGTGCTTTCAAATTATAAATGAAAACAGAGATAAGAAAATTATATATGATCAAAAATTAAATGAAATATTGAATAAAAAATATGATATTGATTACGAGTGTTTGGGGATCTCACAAGGACAATTTGAACAACGAGAAAATAATTTAATACAGAAAATTTTACTGTTTGACAAGTATACCGATTTGAATATTATCGTATTGATGTCATATTCTTCTCCAAAGGGTAGAGTTAATCTTCATAAGTCACAGTTGTTCAATTTGCATGAAATTGAAACTTGCTTCAATAGTATATCTCGTGCATGGCTGGATAGAGAAACATATTTAAAATTGGCTAATGTGGAAAGAGGAGAAGTGAGCGATTCTTTAAGATATGATATTATGCATAGAGATCGATTTAGGTGCGTTTTGTGCGGAGCTTCTGCCAATGATGGTGTTAAATTACATATAGATCATATTGTGCCCATATCAAAGGGCGGAAAAAGTACCCCTGATAATCTTAGAACATTGTGTGAAAGATGTAATATTGGAAAATCAAATAAAATTGAAAAAGTAAATTGTTTGATATCCGATACACCTAACCGTTTTTGATTTGTATAAAAATCTCTACCGTGAAATTAAAGGTAATGATATAAAATCCGCCCAACACAAGGTGTAGGGCGGATTTTGTAATAAAAAAGCCATTCGCTAAAGCGAATGGCTTTTTGGCAGGGGCAGGAGGATTCGAACCCGCGACCCACGGTTTTGGAGACCGGTACTCTACCAGCTGAGCTATACCCCTGTATTGTGCCGTCTATTGACGACTTTTTTATTATATCATAAAAAATAATAAAAATCAAGGGCTTTTTTTAATTATTTTCAGAAAAATTAATTTTTATTTCCGCTATGAGGCTTGATATTTCGCTTGGAACGCATTTTGTACATTTTTTCAAGCTTATGTTTCTTTATCAAATAGAATATAACCATCAAAACGGCGAAAGATATAAGCGTTATTAAAAATGTTCGACTTCCGAAATATTCTCCCATGGAGTCTATCAGGTACAGAAATCCGTTTCTGTTTATATCCTCGTCTACAACTATCGGAACGGTCGCAAGGATAGTATCGTTATAAAATACCGTAAGGCTGCCTACGGTATCTCCCTTTGAAAGCGGTGCCTTAAGTTCATCTCCATATATATACTGACTGTATTGAAGATCATTTTGCGGATCAATGCTTTTAGGCAGATAAAGCTTTAGATCATACTGAAGATAGAGATTGATATCGTCAGATGAAATTGAATATTTGACCGGTAGGGAGGTCAAAACGGATTTTTCTGAATAGATTGTCTGATAAGAATAATCATTGAATGCGTGACCGAATAATTTTTTTGAAAAGAATTCGGCATAATTAGTACTGTCGTTCTCGTATGGGGTAGCATTCATAACTATTGCAATAAACGAAAGCTCGCCGTCCTTATAATAGAGAACCGTAGAATTTGTATACGTGCCGGAAGAGCCGGTGCTGAAATTTGACATACCGGGATTGGCGGCAAGGAGAGACGATCTGTTTGTAATGGTTTTAAGAGAACAGGTGGACGACTTGGACAAGGTATAGGATTTTGTGGCACAAATATCGACGAAGCGATCGTTTTGTGCGAGATATCGACATAAAAGAGAGAGATCGTATATCGTAGTTTCCATGCCGCTTGCGTCTATTCCCGTAACGTTCAGATAATTGGTATCGTTCATACCTATCTCGGCAGCCTTGGCGTTCATTTTTTCAATGAATTCGGGAAGAGTGGGGCATACGGTCATAGCAAGTGCTATTGCCGCATCGTTATAGCTTCCGCAAAGCGTGGCATATAAAAGGTCCTCAACGGTGAGCCTGTCTCCAACCTTAAGCTTCATATTGCGTCCGCTGAAGCTTTTCTCCATTTCCGAGGTTACGGTAATTGTTTGTGACAATTCGATATCGGATTCAATGGCAATTATTCCGGTCATCATTTTGACCGTTGCGGATGGGGATATCCTTTTATCTGTGTTGTACTCTGCCATTACCAGGTCGTTTTCTATGTTATATAGGTAATATCCCTCTGCGCTTGCTTTTGATGTGTCAAGCTCAAATGCGAAAGCGGAAATTGAAAAAAGAGAGAAGAAAACAATGCTGAAAATAACCGATATAATTATTTTTTTGCGCATATTTTCTCCTCCTTCTTAAACTCTCGTGCGATTTTTAACCGTCGAGATATCTTTTTCTATCTGATTTTTCAGTGCATGTATGCTTTCGAATTTTATTTCGTCTCTTATTTTTGAAGTAAATTCAATTTTGACGTTCTGTCCGTAGCAGAAGCCGTTGTAATCAATTATATATGTTTCCAAATTGCTCTTTTCGGTATTTTCAACCGTTGGGCGTGTTCCGTGATTGGTTACGCCGAGGTATTGCTTTCCGCCGAGTGTGCATATTGTCGCATACACTCCTTTGCCGAGTATAAGCTCCTTTGAAGTTACCGATTGATTGATCGTCGGTACACCGATCGTTCTTCCCAATGCTTTCCCGTGAATTACAGGCTCGCAAACGGAATATCTGCTTCCGAGCAAGCGGTTTGCCTCTTCAACGCTTCCCTGTGAGAGAAGCTCTCTGATGCGTGTTGAGGAAACTATGCCGTTGTCAAGCGAAAGAAGAGGAACTACCGTCGTATTTCCGTTCATCATAGCCTTGAGTGTTGAAGCGTCGCCTGCGGCACACGAGCCGAATCTGAAATTCTCACCGCATACCGCGTGAACACATCGGCAGCTTTTTTTCAGTATGTCGTTTACAAAGCTTTCGGGAGAGAGGGACTTTACCTCGTTGAAATCGGCAATTATAGCATAATCAAGTCCGAGCGAGCAAAATATATCAAGCTTTTCGTTCAGTGAAAAAATATTGCTTGCGGATTTATATGAGCTTGAATCAAAAAGCCAAGCTCCGCGCAAAAGCTGCGGATGAACGCTTTTCAATTCTTCGTATCGGTCGAGAACCGATACAACGAGTTGACGGTGCCCGAGGTGAACACCGTCAAAATTGCCTATACATAAAACGGAATCGCAGGGAAGCGATGCTTCCTCCTTCTTTGTCTTAAGATTTATATATCTCATTATCAAATTCCGAGATAATTTTTAAGCAGCGTAGCCAAGAGCTCGTCTCTGTCGAGCTTTCTTATGAGAGCGCGTGCGTTATTATGGTTCGTAATGTATGTGGGGTCCTCCGAAACAATATATCCAACTATTTGGTTTATAGGATTGTAGCCTCTTTCACTCAGAGCGTTATAAATTTCCTGAAGTGTTCTTCTCGTTTCTTCCTCGCGTTCATTGGGGACGCGGAACATTTGAGTTTCCGATTCTCTTCTTGCCATTTTCATACTCCTTTGTGTGTGATAGAATATAGAAGTATTATATATTATTTTCATTGCTTTTTCAAGTATAAAATTGAAAATAATCGTACTAATTATTGAAAAATGTATAAAAGGCAAAAATATTCATTATTTTTTGAATAAAAAGCAACAGATTTATTGACTTTCGGCAAAATATATTATATAATATTATGATTAATACTTGATTTTTAAGGGGATTTTAACTTATGACAAGAAAAGAACAGAGAGAAGCGGTCTTTGAATTGCTTTTTGAGAGAGAATTTCGCTCCGACGAGAGTGCGGAGGAAATTTTTGCACTTTCGACCGAAAACCGCGATATAGATTCCGTAAAGGAAAAGTATATAAAAAGCACTTATTTCGGCGTTATAGAGCATACGGAAGAGATCGACGCTCTGATATCCGAGGCATCGAACGGTTGGAAGGTATCCAGACTTTCAAATACGGCGAGATGCGCTATGAGAATTTGCGTTTACGAGATGATGTATTGCGAGGACATTCCGAGCAACGTATCTATCAATGAAGCACTTGAGCTTGTAAAGAGATTTGACGACCCCAAGTCACGTTCCTTTACCAATGGAGTGCTTAATAACATCAAGAATATGCTTGATAAGAAGAATGAAAAATAAAAAACTGTTTTTGGGATTTGACACGAGCAATTATACCACGTCCGTTGCATTGTGTGACGAGAACGGAGAGGTGATTGCCAATCTCAAAAAAATACTTGATGTAAATTTGGGTGAGCGCGGATTGCGTCAGTCGGATGCGGTTTTCGCGCATGTTAAAAATATGCCGGAGCTCACGTCTGCGTTGACTCAATATATGACCGACGCCACGATAGAGTCCGTCGGAGTATCGGTAAGACCGAGAGATGCGGAGGGCTCATATATGCCGTGCTTTTTAGTAGGGCGTGCGGTGGCGCAAGCCATTGCCGCAACACATAATGTGCCTCTGCGTGAGTTTTCGCACCAGTCAGGTCATATTGCGGCGGCGCTTTATTCGAGCGGCGCTATGGACGCTTTGAAAAATAAAGATTTTGTTGCTTTTCACGTCTCGGGAGGCACTACCGAAGCTGTATATGTAAAGCCGTCGGATAACGGATTTGCGGCTCAGCCGATATTTGCTACTGCGGATATCAGCGCAGGTCAGGCGATAGACCGCGCTGGCGTTATGATGGGCTTGAAATTTCCGTGCGGAAGAGAGCTTGAGGGGCTTGCACGCCTGTATTCGGGTGAAATACCTAAGCTTAAAATAAGCGTTAAACGCGGAAGCTGCAATTTTTCCGGACTTGAAAATATGTCAAAGAAAATATTTTCGGAAACAGACGATAAAAGCTATACATCGGCTTGTGTGCTTGATTTTGTAGGGAGAACACTTGCGAAAATGACGGAGCTTATAAGGGAGGATTACCCGAATATTCCTATACTTTACGCAGGCGGAGTTATGAGCAATAAAATTTTGCGAAATACGCTTTCGTGCTTTGACGGTACATATTTTTCCGAGCCGGAGTTTTCCGCCGATAACGCTGCGGGAATAGCGCTTTTAACAAGAGGACTTAATACATAAATATATAATACGGAGGTGCGGTATGGATGATTCGCAGATGATACTCAGTGTAAGTCAAATAAACGAATATATCCGTACGCTCATTGACCGTGATGACTTTCTTTCGTCAGTTACCGTGCGAGGCGAAATATCAAACCTTACTCTTCACAGAACGGGGCATATCTATTTTACCCTTAAGGATGCACAGGGCGTGATAAAATCGGTTATGTTTCGCACTCAGGCTTCGAGAATGCGATTTGCGCTGAAGGAGGGAATGCGTGTTGTTGTTTACGGACGTATATCGGTATATTCTCCGAGCGGTCAGTATCAGCTTTATGCGCAGGATATTCAACCCGACGGCATAGGCGCGCTTTATCTTGCTTACGAGCAGATAAAATCCAAGCTTTTGTCCGAGGGGCTTTTTGACTCGTCACGTAAAAAGCCGATCGTGAGGATACCGTCTCGAATAGGAATCATAACATCTCCGACGGGAGCGGCTATACACGATATGATAAATGTCTTGACAAGAAGATTTCCATCTGTCGAGATAGTTTTGTATCCCGCACTCGTGCAAGGTGAGGGCGCTCATAAAACACTAATTGCCGGAATCGAATATTTTAACGCACACGACAGCGTTGATACGATAATAATCGGACGCGGAGGTGGCTCTATGGAAGATCTCTGGGAATTCAACGATGTGTCGCTTGCGTATGCAATAGCCGAATCTCATATCCCCGTGATATCGGCTGTGGGACACGAGAGCGATTTTACAATATGCGATTTTGTTGCCAATTTGCGTGCGCCGACACCATCTGCCGCGGCTGAGCTTGCCGTTCCGGATGCGTCAGTGTTAAGGGCAACACTCGGTAAAAGCTTATCAAATGCAGAGACTTTGGTGCTTTCCCGTGTTGAAAGGTACAGAGAGAGAATACAAGCGCTTGGGTCGAGTGGCGTTCTCATATCGAGAGAAAAGCTGCTTGATACGTATAAAATGAAAATGGATACGCTCTCCGAGCAGCTTGACCTCTGCATTGAGAATATTTTAAGCTCCGATAAGCAGTCTCTGTGTCTGCTTTCGGCAAAGCTTGATGCGATAAGCCCGCTTAACACTTTAAAGAGAGGCTATTCCATAGTTCAATGCGAGAGTAGAGTAGTAAGCACGGTTGACGAGCTTCATATAGGGGATAAGCTTGATATTTTGCTTTCCAACGGAGGAATAAGTGCCGAAGTTCGTGAAATATATGCAAAAGGAGAATAAAAATGGCAAATAAAAAGAAGCCTACGTTTGAGGAGGCAGCCGTAAGGCTTGAGGAGATAGTCAAGCTTCTTGAAAAGGGAAATACGTCCCTTGATGAATCTCTTAAGCTGTACGAGGAGGGTGTATCCCTTGTCAGACTTTGCAATTCGGCACTTGACAATGCCGAAAAGAAAATAAAAATACTGACCTCGGATAATGCCGGAAATATAATCGAAAAGGATTTTTTTGAGGAATCGTAATGCTTGAAAATATAAAGAAAAAATTGTCGGATAATGCCTGTGCCGTCGAGTCGGCACTTTCCGCTTATTATTCTTCTGCGGATATGGATTATTCGGCACTTATCGAAGCCGAGAGATACGGCGTGCTCGGCGGTGGCAAGAGAATACGTGCGTTTTTAACGCTTACCGTAGCAAGACTTTTCGGTGCCGACGAAAATGCGGCTATGCCGTATGCCTGCGCCGTTGAGATGGTACATGCGTCCTCTCTTGTTCACGATGATATGCCGTGTATGGATAATGATGATATGAGAAGAGGAAAGCCGTCAACTCATAAGGCTTTCGGAGAAACACTTGCTCTGCTTGCGGGAGACGCTTTGCTGATCAAGGCGTTTGAGACTGCGCTTGGCAATCCCGATCTTTCTCCGTCCGTTAATGCCGTTGCCGCTCATAGGCTTGCTTCGGCTTCGGGGGACTGCGGAATGCTTGCGGGTCAGACGGTTGATACCGCGTGCGATTCTGGCGGTATAAAGGATGTGAAGAAGCTTATAAAGCTTCATGGCTTGAAAACGGGAAGGCTTATATGCGCCTCTGCCGAACTCGGATGCCTGGCGGCAGGACTTAATGAGGATGACGAGCGCTACGGAGCGGTTACTCATTATGCCGAAAATATAGGACTTGCCTTTCAGATAATAGATGATATACTGGATTTCGAAGCGGGAGAGCGTGAGCCTAATTCCTTTCTTGCGTTTATGACGGCAGACGAGGCGAGGGCGTATGCGAAAGAGATAACCGAATCCGCAAAGAGCGCGATTTTCTCATATGATGACGGAACGCTTTGCGAGCTTGCCGACTATTTGACCGTCAGAGAATATTGATATGAGAGCGGATGTTTATTTGTTTGCGTCGGGTAATGCGAAAAGCCGCCAGGGAGCGAGAGCTCTTATCGAGAGCGGAAACGTGTTGCTTGACGGTGTAAAAATACCTAAGCCGTCATTTAATGTTGACGAAAATGCGGAGCATACCGTTTTGATAATTAACAAGCCGAAATTTGTCAGTCGAGGCGGAGAAAAGCTTGATTTTGCGCTTTTCTCATTCGGTATTGATGTTTCGGACAAAATTTGTATAGATATCGGAGCATCCACGGGCGGATTTACAGATTGCTTGCTTCAGAGGGGCGCTCGTTCCGTTTGCGCCGTGGATTCGGGGCACAGTCAGCTTGACTTGTCCGTTGCAAGCGATAAAAGAGTTACGTCAATCGAAAAATATAACGCGCGCTTTATGAGTGCGAGCGACTTTCCGCATAAATTCGATATTGCGGTAATGGACGTGTCGTTTATATCCCAAACCCTTATTCATAAAGGAATATGCGATGCTTTACATGACGGAGGGATGCTTATTTCTCTTATTAAGCCTCAGTTTGAATGCGGTAGAGCGGCTCTTAATTCTCAGGGCGTGGTAAAATCCGCGTCTGACCGTATGCATGCTATAGAAAAAGTTGCACAGAATGCCGTCTTGTCGGGATTTTCCGTATTGGATATAACAAGGTCGCCTATTGAGGGCGGCAGCGGAAATGCGGAATACCTATTGCTTTCTGTCAAGAGTGACGTACCGCAAAATATGTTAACGACAGAAAAAATAAAATCGGTCTTGTAGGCAAAAAAATAATACTTATTCCGTGCGGATGTAAACAGCAGACCCAATCGCAGCGTGCGGAAATCGGAAGGAAATACTATGAAAAAAATTGCCATTGTAACAAATTTTAATATTACTGACAAAGCAAATGCCGCTCTTAAGGTAACAAATTATCTGCTTAAATTCGGTTGTAAGATACTTGTTTCTCAGTATAGCAAGGAAAGAGTCCTGGGAATGAAGAAATACAGAGGCAATATATATTTTTTGCCGGTGGAAAAGCTATATGATGAGGCAGATCTTGTCATTGCCCTCGGAGGAGACGGTACGATACTTGACTGTGCCAAGAAAATGGCAAAGCGCGGAAAGCCGATACTCGGGATCAATCTCGGGCATCTCGGATATATGGCGGAGCTTGAAATGGATGAACTTGCGGCACTTTCACGT
Source organism: uncultured Lachnospiraceae bacterium (assembly GCA_964534905.1). Lineage (GTDB taxonomy): Bacteria > Bacillota > Clostridia > Oscillospirales > CAG-272 > RGIG4608. The sequence goes on from CAZHPZ010000005.1 coordinate 16,874, forward strand.
GTTATAGACGGAGATTATAAAATAGATGAACGCAGTATGATAAACGTAGACGTGCTCGATGTGCAGGGAAATGTGAAATACAGCTCCTATGCACTCAATGATGCGGTTATCTCCAACGGAGGCGTTTCCAAAATAATAAATCTTGAGCTTTATGCCGAAAGCAATCTCGTTACCTCGTACAGAGCTGACGGACTTATAGTTTCGACTCCTACAGGCTCTACGGCGTATGCTATGAGTGCAGGAGGCTCCATTGCCGATCCCAAGGTGAGATGTAATCTCGTAACTCCGATATGCCCACATTCGTTTATAGCACGTCAGCTGATATTTTCGGACGAAACACCGCTTAAGATAAAGAATGTTTCTGTTCGTGAAAAGTCGCTCTTTTTAACGCTTGACGGAAAGACAAACTGCGAAATATTCAGAGAAGAGACCGTCAGCATAACGAAATCGGACCTTAAGGTAAAGCTTGTAAGACTTAAGGATTGCTCATTTTACGACATACTCAGTCAGAAAATGAAAAACAATTACTGATTAACGGAGAAAATAATGAAAAGATTCAGACAACATAAAATTATAGAGATTATCAATAATTATAAGGTCGACACACAGGACGAGCTTATAAGAAGACTTGCGGAATGCGATATAGCCGCAACGCAGGCCACTGTGTCAAGAGATATTAAGGAGCTTAAGCTTATTAAGGTAAACGACGGCAAGAGCGGATATTATTATGCAGTTGCGAATACCAAAAGCACAGAGCCTGTAAATCCCCGCCTTAACACATCGCTTTCACATCTTATAACGTCCGTGGATAATGCAATGAATATTGTCGTTATAAAAACGCATGCCGGAATGGCACAGGCGGTAGCGACGGGAATAGATAATATGGATTCTAATGCAATACTCGGATGTGTTGCGGGCGATGATACGATAATGGTAGTCACCGCCACTCCCGAGGACGCTAAGGCAACAGCCATAAAGATAAGCTCCACTGTGGCAGAGAACAGATAATGCTTACATCACTGTACGTAAAAAACGTCGCCGTTGTAAAGGAGCTTAATCTGGACTTTAACGGCGGATTTTCGGTGCTCACGGGAGAGACCGGAGCAGGCAAATCCGTTATTATGGACTGCTTGGGAATATTGATAGGCTCCCGTCCCGTAAAAGGAAAGATAAGAAACGGCGAAAGAGAAGCGATTATAAGAGCTTGCTTTTCGGATCCGTCGGGCAAGGCTTGCGCATTGCTCTCCGAATACGGATATGAATGCGGCGATGAGATAATGCTTCAACGAAATTTCAATGCCGACGGAAGAAGTACGGTAAGAATAAACGGTCAGACCGTTACGCAAGGTATTGCAAAGGATATCGGCGCTCATTTGATAGATATTCACGGTCAGCATGATAATCAAAGGCTTATGAGACGGTCGGAGCATATAGATATTCTCGATTCGTATGCGGATCTGTACGATATAAAAGAAGAATACAGAGTTCTTTATTCCGAATACAGAAGCATGCAGAGCAAGCTTTCCGAGCTTAAGGAGAGATCAAGAGAAAAGGAAAGACTGATCGACGTTTATCGTTTTCAGGCGAAGGAGATAGATGACGCGGCATTGCGCACCGGCGAAGAGGAGAAGCTGCTCCTTGAAGAAAAAAGACTTGAAAATATAGAAAAGATACAAAAGCATACGAGATTTACATATCACGCTCTCCGAGGCTCGGAGAGAAGTGCCGCGGTTCTCATTGATAAGGCATCTGCGTCTCTGTCTTTGCTTGACGGTATAATACCGGAGGCGCGTGATCTTAACGAAAGGCTTATACAGATCAGATATGAGATAGAGGACGCCGCGGATACCATATCATCGTGGGAATGCGATGATGCGGGAGACGCCGATAAAAAGCTTGACAAGATAGGTTCAAGGCTAAATCTTATATCAAGACTTAAGAAAAAATACGGCAGCTCTGTTGATGAAATAATAAAATTCAGGAGCGAGCTCGGCGAGCGGCTTGACGAAATGGAAAATTCCGATGCCAATATCGAGGTATGTGAGAGAGAGCTTAATGTGCTCAAGGAAAGGTTGATTGATAAGGCGAAATCGCTTAGCCACGGCAGACACGAATGTGCATTGAGGCTTCAGAAAGATATTTCCGAGGAGCTTGCGTTTCTTGAAATGCCACGTGCACGCTTTGTTATAGATATAAAACCGCTTGACGAGCCCGATATGAACGGTATTGACGATATTGAGTTTCTTATATCAGCCAATTCCGGTCAGGAGCCTATGCCGATGATAAAAATCGCGTCCGGCGGAGAAATGTCGAGGATAATGCTTGCCATAAAGAGTATTCTTCTTGATAAGGAGGGTACCGAAACGGTCATATTTGATGAAATAGATACCGGAATATCCGGAAAAACATCACGTAAGGTCGGTATCAAGCTTAAAAAAATATCGAAATGTACGCAGGTTATCTGCGTTACACACTCTGCTCAGATAGCATCGCTGGCGGACAATCACTACCTCATATCGAAACGAGAGTCGGACGGTGCCACGGAGACTGTGTTATCCGTGCTTGACGGAGAAGAAAGAGTGCGTGAACTTGCAAGGATTCTCGGAGGCTTGAACGTTACCGAAAATCAAATGAAAGCGGCATATGAAATGATAGATGAAGGAAAGGAACTGTAATATATAAATATCACTTACAGAAAGGTTACAATATGCAAAATTTTAAAAGAATAGTATCCGAAAAAATACTCGATACGATCAATCAAAGCATCGCAAGTACTGAAATGACGGCACAGGAACTTGCCGATATGCTCGAATATCCTCCCGACAGCACAATGGGAGATATCGCACTTCCTTGTTTTAAACTTTCGCGCACATTGCGTCGTTCTCCTGTGCAGATAGCGCAGACAATAGCAGAGGGACTTTCGGACAATTCCGTAAAAAAGGTTGAAGCGGTTAACGGATATCTCAATATATCTGTAAGCGACGAATATCTTGCAAGCGTGCTTAATGACGAGGTTCTCGACAAGGGTGAAAAATACGGATCCGCAAGCATCGGAGAGGGAAAGACAGTCGTTCTTGACTACTCCTCACCCAACGTTGCGAAGCCCTTTCATATAGGACATCTCGGAACGACGGTTATCGGTCATTCACTTAAGAAAATTCATGAATTTGTCGGATATAATTGCGTAGGTATTAATTATCTCGGCGACTGGGGAACTCAGTTCGGAAAGATGATCGTTGCATTTAAAAAGTGGGGTGACAGAGACGCTATTATAAGCGGCGGAATAGATAAGCTCGTTGAGCTTTACGTTAAATTCCATCAGGCGGCTGAGGAGGATCCCACACTTGACGACGAGGCAAGAGCTGAATTTCATAAGCTTGAGCTTGGCGACGAGGAGGACATCGCTCTTTGGAAATGGTTCATTGAGATAAGCCTTGCCGAATATAAAAAGACATACGCTCAGCTTGGAATTGAGTTTGACAGCTATAAGGGAGAAAGCTTCTATACGGATAAGATGCCGGCACAGGTTCAGAAGCTTCGTGATATGGGACTTCTTAAGATTGACGACGGAGCTTCCATTGTGGATCTTGAGGAGTATGGAATGCCTCCTTGCCTTATTCTTAAGCGTGACGGCTCTACTCTGTATCCCACACGTGATATTGCTGCGGCGGTATACAGAAAGCAGGAATATAATTTTGATAAGGCAATATACGTAACAAGCGCCGGTCAGAGTCTTCACTTTGCTCAGTGGTTTAAGGTCGTCGAACTCATGGGATACGATTGGTATGATAAGCTCGTTCACGTACCCTACGGAACCGTAAGCATCAACGGCGCAAAGCTTGCAACGAGAACGGGAAATGTCGTTCTTCTTAAGGATCTCTTTGCACAGGCTATTGAAAAGGTTTCCGAGATAATGGATGAAAAGAATCCCGATCTTGAAAATAAGGATAAGGTTGCAGAGGCGGTCGGCGTCGGAGCTATTGTTTTCTATTATCTTTCAAGCAACAGGATAAGAGATATTAACTTTGTTCTTGAGGATGCACTCTCGTTTGACGGAAATACGGGACCTTACGTTCAGTATACCTATGCGAGAACATGCTCGCTTATTGAAAAATCCAAGAGCAAGAGCCTTAACTCCAATATAGTGTTTACATCCGACGACGAAAGAGAGCTTGTAAAGACGCTTGCAAGATTCCCCGAAAAGGTGCTTGAGGCACTCGATTCGTATGAGCCCTCCGTTATCACAAGATATATTCTTGATGTTGCAACAGCATTCAACAGATTTTATCATAACTGTCAGATTCTTTCCGTTGAGGATGCAGATGTTCTCAGCACGAGAATTGCCGTAACACGTGCGACAAATTTTGTTCTCGGCAACGCATTTGAGCTTATCTGCCTTAAGAAAACGGAAAAAATTTGATATTTGTGTTGACAACGGGTACGGATAGTGATAGAATAAAGCAGTTAGTAAAAGAGAGGTAATATAAATGTCAGGACATAGTAAATGGAATAATATCAAGCATAAAAAGGAAAAGACAGACGCTCAAAAGGCAAAGGTGTTCACCAAAATAGGTAAGGAGATCACCGTGGCTGTAAAGTCGGGCGGAGGAGATCCAACTGTTAACTCCAAGCTTCGTGACCTTATAGCAAAGGCTAAGGCGAATAACGTTCCTAACGATAATATTGAGCGTACCATTAAGAAGGCGCTCGGAGATACCAATTCAACATATGAGGAGATCGTTTACGAGGGCTACGGTCCTGCGGGAATCGCAGTAATAGTAGAGGCTTCCACGGATAACAGAAACAGAACAGCGGGCGACGTTCGTTCTTACTTCTCGAAATTCAAAGGAAATCTCGGTCAAACGGGATGCGTAAGCTATCTTTTCACAGAGCAGGGTGTAATTATAGTTCTTAAGGAGAACGTAAAGGACGAGGATGCCCTTATGGAGGCTGCACTTGAGGCTGGTGCAAGTGATTTCTCAAGCGACGGTGATGTATTTGAGATATATACAGAGCCGGATGACCTCTATGCGGTAAATGACGCTCTTGTTGCCGCTGGATATGAGATCGAATCCTGCGAAAAGGATAAGATCCCCTCGAATTACGTTACGCTTGAAAACGAAGATGATATCAAGTATATGAGCCTTTTGCTCGAGAACCTTGAGGATCACGACGATGTTATGAACGTATATCATAACTGGGAAAACTGCGACGATTAAGCTTATATTAAAAAATTTCGGCACTCTCGGAGAATTTTTTCTTTCGAGAGTGCTTTTTTTGAAAAAATGATGATTTTTTGCGAAAAAACATTTGTAATTTTATGATATATATGATATACTATAAGAAAATGGGTAGTTTTATCCATTGATTGAAGAATAAATTCGATTTTACATATGGGAGTGAAACGTATGGAGCAGCTTAAGCCTTTTCTTGAGCAGATTTGGCATCTTATTGAGATGCATGTGCTTTACAGAATTGAAAATATTGAAATCAGAGACGTTTTTGATATACTCATCCTTTCGGTAATTTTCTTTTACGTTTTTAAATTTATAATCGATAAGCGCGCGGCGAGACTTGTTCTCGGACTCGTTTTTCTGATTGCGGTTATGACACTGAGCTGGGCAGTCGATATGAGAGCTATGAAGCTTCTTTTCGAAAATTTTTATCAGGTCGGAATTATTGCCGTTATTATAATATTTCAGCCCGAGCTGCGTTCGGCACTTGAAAAGCTCGGTAATGCCCCTGTTTCGAATATAAAGCACATGCCGGGAAATAATAAGAGCTATTCTTATGTTGCACGCGCTATCAACACGATAACGGAAACCGCGTGTGATCTTTCAATGGAAAAGACCGGTGCTCTTATAGTTATCGAAATGGATACGAAGCTCGGAGAGCATATAAAAACAGGTACTGTTATTAATGCACAGCTCACCTCACAGCTTCTTAAAAATATATTTTATAATAAAGCTCCGCTTCACGACGGCGCCGTAATACTTAGAAATTACAGAATATATTCCGCAGGATGCTTCCTGCCTCTTTCGATGAACGAGGATATCGATGAAAATATGGGTACGAGACATCGTGCCGCAGTCGGTATCAGTGAGGTCAGCGATGCCGTTGTTGTTGTTGTTTCGGAGGAGACGGGAATGATATCGATCGCAAGAGACGGCGAGCTTAAGCAGAATTATAGCTATAAAACTCTGCAAAGAGAGCTTACGAGATTGCTTGCTCCGGTCGAGCCGATAAAGCCCGCAAAGAAAAGTAAGAAATCTAAGCTTAAGAACAAGGAGGAGTCGAATAAATGAATACGAATTACAGCAATGACGATTTGAATGAAGTTGAAAATCCGTATAAGGCAGATTCCTCACGTAAATTCAGGAAAATAGATATTCTTATATTTATAGTGTGTCTGGCACTGGCATTTGTGGTTTGGTGCTATGCGCTTTTTATCGACGATCCGGTTATTGAAAAGGATGTTCTTTTGAATTTCGTGCTTGAGGGCGGTGCATATAACGAGTCGCTTGAGTGCGACACAAGAAGCATTACCGTGTACGGATCAAAATCACTTCTTTCGGGTGTGTCCAAGATAGATGTGAGCGTATCTCGCACCGATTTTGCGGAATACGGTGAATATGTAACGGCAACAGTCGAATATCCCGACGGAGTTGAGGGAGAAGTAAAGCAGATAAAGGTAAGATTGGTTTTCTATGAGCAAGCTGCTGATAAATAATATAAAAATAGGACTTGACGACGATGAGGCAAAAATATTCGAGCAGGCAAGAGGAGTGCTTTCGCGCGAGGGATTAAAGCCGAGTGCGTTCGAGCTTTCCGTTTATAAAAGGTCTATTGACGCACGTGATAAGGAATCCATTACTCTTGTTTACAGCGTTCTTGCACAATGCGATTTTAACGTGAAGCTTCGCTCATCATCTTCGCTCAAGATGCTTGATGATTGTACTCTTGAGCTTGAATGCGGATCCGAGCGTCTTGCGGACAGACCGCTCGTTGTAGGTATGGGGCCTGCGGGAATGTTTTGCGCTCTTTTGCTTGCGGAGCACGGTTATCGACCTGTTATAATAGATAGAGGCGATGACGTTCGTGCAAGGGCGGAGGCACTTGAACACTTTGTTAAAACGGGAAAGCTTGATCTTGACAGCAATGTTCAATTCGGCGCGGGCGGAGCGGGCACGTTTTCCGACGGTAAGCTTACAACGCGTATAAATGATGCAAGGTGCTCGTATGTGCTTGAAAGATTTGTCGAATTCGGCGCACCCGAGGAAATAATGACAAAATCGAAGCCCCATATAGGAACGGATATTCTGTGTAATATCGTTGCCAACATCCTTGCGAGAATAGAGGAGCTTGGGGGCGACGTAATATACCGATGCCGAATGGAAAGCATAAAATCATATTCGGACAGGGTTGAGATTTTAACTCAAAAGGGTACGATAAGCGCCGGGGTTGCGGTGTTGGCTCTCGGCCACAGTGCAAGAGATACTTACAGAATGCTGATAAATTCGGGATTTGCCATAGAGCCTAAGCCGTTTTCCGTCGGCGTAAGAGTCGAGCATCTTCAAAGAGATATAGATGAGGCACTTTACGGAAAATATGCCGGACACAAAAGACTCGGCGTCGGAGAATATAATTTGTCCGATACTAAGGGTGAGCGCGGTGTATACACATTTTGTATGTGTCCGGGCGGCGAGGTTATGCCGGCTACGTCGCAGGAATACGGAGTATGCGTTAACGGTATGAGCAAATATGCCCGTGACGGCAAAAATGCGAACTGTGCGGTAAACGTTTCCGTATTTACTTCCGATTACGGAAATACTCCGCAGGGCGGTATAGAATTTCAGGAAAGACTTGAAAAAAAAGCATATATCGCAGGTGGCGGAGATTATTACGCTCCGATACAGCTTATGGGAGATTTTATTGAGGGTAGAGTGAGTATGTCTCCGAGCAGAATATTGCCTACCTATGCCGGCGGTGAAAGAACCACCGTAACCGATCTTGCATCGGTTTTGCCCGACTTTGTGACAAAACGTCTGAAAGAGGGCTTTTTGATATTCGATAAGCGAATAAGAGGCTTTGCGGTTTCCGACGCGGTGCTGACGGGTGTTGAAACAAGAACCTCCTCTCCCGTGAGAATAATGAGAGGGGATTCTCTTTTTGCGATATCGAATCCGTTAGTATATCCGTGCGGAGAGGGCGCGGGCTACTCCGGCGGTATAATGAGCTCCGCCGTTGACGGTATTAAGGTGGCGTCGGAGATAATAAAAAAATATAAACCGAAATATTAGAAGGGAGGCGCGGGATATGAATAAACGCAAAACCGTATGGACGCCGAAATACGTAAAAACAGAAGAATCCGAGTCGGCAATACGCAATATCGCAAAAGAAAACAACATATCCGAGATATGCGCCTCATTACTTTATAACAGAGGATATAGAAATGCCGACACAGCACGTGATTTTTTGAGCTTTAACGATATAGTTATGCATTCGCCATTGCTGCTTGCCGATGTGGAAGCAGCGGTCGACAGAATAAAGGCGGCTCTTGAGGACGGCGAGAAGATTGCTGTTTTCGGAGATTATGACGTTGACGGTGTTACGTCGGTTACTATGCTTTATACATATTTGAACGAGCTCGGTGCGGATGTCGGATACTATATTCCGAGCAGAATGGGAGAGGGATACGGCGTATCGAAGAATGCACTGAAGCATTTGGCGGATATAGGTGTTTCGCTTGTAATTACGGTCGATACGGGTATAACCGCAGTCGATGAGGTTGAATATGCCAAGGGCCTTGGTATAGATATGGTAATTACCGATCATCACGAATGCCAAGAGGTGCTTCCCGATGCGATAGCGGTAGTTAATCCGCATAGAAGCGACTGTCCTTATCCGTTTAAGTCACTTGCGGGTGTAGGAGTTATCTTTAAGGTGATATGTGCCTTTGAAATACTTAATTTTTACGACCGTGACCGTGAGTTAGAGGCAGTAAAATCTATTTATTACCGATTTGCCGATCTTGCGGCGATAGGTACCATTGCCGACGTTATGCCTCTTGTCGACGAAAACAGAATAATAGTTAAGCTCGGACTTGCGATGATTGAAAAAACGCAAAGAGTCGGTCTACTGGCGCTTATGGAGGCGGCAAGCCTCGGCTCCAATCCGAATGTACGCCCCGTTGTGGGTGATAAATATCCCAAAACCTCCAAGCCGAGAAAGATAAATTCAACATATATCGGATTTACGATTGCTCCGCGTATCAACGCCGCGGGCAGGATAAGCAACGCTTCGCGCGCAGTGGAGCTTTTGCTCTCAGATAATGTTGAAAGTGCGGCTGCTCTTGCGCACGAGCTGTGTGAGATCAACTATACAAGGCAGCTTGAGGAAAATAAAATTGCGGAGTCCGCTTATAAAAAAATAGAAAACGAGCTTGATCTTGATAATCAAAGGGTGATAGTCGTTGCGGATGACGAGTGGCTTCAGGGAGTCGTCGGAATTGTTGCTTCAAAGGTTACGGAAAAATACGGTCTGCCGTCGATTCTTGTAACATTTGAGGGAGCATTCGGCGGAACGATCAGCGGGCTTGACGTCGGCAGAGGATCGGGAAGAAGTATACGTGGCTTTAATCTTGTTGAAGCGTTGTCCTATTCCAAGGATACGCTTGTCAAATTCGGAGGTCATGAGGGAGCGGCGGGACTTTCGGTACGCCGCAAGGATCTTGATGCCTTTAGAAAAAAGATAAACGAGTATGCCGCAGAGGTGCTTTCAGAGGAAGATCTCTGTTACAGAATAGAGGCGGACAGGGAGCTTGATTTTTCCGATATTACATTGAGCCTTGCAAAGGAGATAAGCAAGCTTGAGCCGTTTGGAAATTCCAATAATGTTCCGAATTTTATAATAAAGGGAGTCAGAGTACAGCGTGCCTCACTGATAGGAGGAGGCAGTCATACAAGATTCGTATTTTCGTGTGGCGGAAGAGTTGTCAACGGAGTTATGTTTCATAAATCCTATCTTAGTCTCGGTATTTCCGAGAATGATACGGTTGACGTGCTTTGTACTCTTGATATCAATAATTTCAATAATACGGAGAGCCTGCAGCTGATATTACAGGATATAAGACTTGCCGAGGAATATGTATCGTATTTTGAGGACGAGGACAGGCTTTATCAAAATATAAAAAGCGGAGTCGGATTTTCGCATTCGGACGCAATTTTACCTACGCGTGACGATTTTGTAACCGTATATTCGCTTTTGAGACGTGAATTCCGCGTGGGGAATGACGTTATGACCGAAAAGGAGCTTTTTCATAAGCTTTCATCGATCCCAAATTGCACAATAAGGCTTGCCAAGCTGAAAATAATTCTCGATATCCTCAATGAGCTTGATATATGCACCGTTGAGGAGCTGAGTCACGGTATATATAAATACGATATATATTCAAGCTCGGAGAAAAAGAATATCGAGGATTCGGAGATACTTGCAAATCTCAGAGGCCTTTGTGCCGAAAATTAAACGGAGAGCATATATGTCAGTTATATACGAGGGTATTGATAAGCTCGTTAAAATGCTTAAAGCAACGGGCAAAAAATATGATATTGAAAAAATAGAAAGAGCATACGAATATGCCCGTAATCTGCACGAGGGACAGTTCCGCGCAAGCGGAGAGCCGTATATTTCGCATCCGGTTGCGGTTGCTGAAATAGTAGCGGGACTTGAGCTTGATACGGATTCCGTATGTGCGGCTCTTTTGCACGATACGGTCGAGGATTGCTCGGATAAAACAAACCTTGCCGAAATAGAAAAACTTTTCGGCTCCGACGTTGCGATGCTCGTTGACGGACTTACAAAAATAGTTACTCTTAAGGTTGAGGATAAGGAAGAGGCACACATTGAGACTCTGCGCAAGATGCTCCTTGCAATGTCAAAGGATGTCAGAGTAATTTTTATAAAGCTTTGTGACCGTCTCCATAATATGAGAACGCTTGACGCCAAGCCGGATGAGAAGAGAAGAATAACCGCACTTGAAACCATGCAGGTGTATGCTCCTCTTGCTCACCGACTCGGTATGCAGAAGATAAAGCAGGAGCTTGAAAATCTCGGACTTAAATATATCGATCCCATAGGATACGAGGAGGTCCGTACCAATATAGAGAAAAAATACGGTCAAAGTCTCCATTTTATAGAGGATGTGAGGCTTATGGTCGATAATAAGCTCAGAGAAAATAATATTAAATTTACTCTTGAGGGAAGAATTAAAACGGTATACAGCATATACCGCAAGATGTATAACCAAAATAAGAGCTTTGACGAGATATTCGACTTTTACGCTCTTCGCATAATAGTCGATACGGAACTTGACTGTTATACGGCGCTCGGTCTTATACACGAAATGTTTAATTCCGTGCCCGGACGATTTAAGGATTATATCTCTACTCCTAAGCCCAATATGTACCGCTCACTTCATACCACGGTCATAGGAAAATACGGTATACCGTTTGAGGTGCAGATAAGAACGTGGGAGATGCATCATATAGCCGAATACGGTGTGGCGGCACACTGGAAATATAAATCGGGTGAGAGAAGCAAGGAAGAGATAGACAAGAAGCTTGAGTGGATATCAAGGCTTCTTGAAACGGAGGATGAGACAAGAGACCCCGAGGAGTTTATGCAGGCTCTCAAAATTGATATCTTCCACGATGAAACATTTGTATTTACCCCCAAGGGAGATGTTATGGCGCTTCCGCAGGGGGCGACTGTCATCGACTTTGCTTATTCAATACACAGCGCTATCGGACACAAGATGATAGGCGCCAAGATAAACGGAATGATAGTTCCCATCGACCGTGTGCTTCAAAACGGCGAGATAGTCGAGATACTGACGTCGTCAGCCTCCAAGGGACCGAGCCGAGATTGGCTTAAGATAGTAACGACAAGTGAAGCTAAAAATAAAATAAGGCAGTGGTTCAAAAAGGAAAAGAGAGCCGATAATATACTTATCGGACGCTCTATGATAGAGGGAGAGATCAAAAAAGCGGGATTTGTCGTAAGTGAGGCGACAAAGAACGAGGCGGTGGAGAATGTTGCCGTTCGTAACGGATTTTCCACGGCAGACGACCTCTATAATACTATCGGTTACGGCGGACTTCCGATATCCAAGGTCAAGAACAAGATAGTTGACGAGGTTGAGAAGATAGTATCTCCTCGTGAGGAGGCTCCCGCGGTTACGGAGGAAACCATAGTTACCGCTAAGCCCAAAAAGATAAAATCCAATAGCGGTATTATCGTTGACGGTGAAACAGGATGCAGCGTTAAATTCGCTAAGTGCTGTAATCCACTGCCGGGAGACAATGTTATAGGATTTATTACAAAGGGCTACGGAATATCCATACACAAATGCGATTGCCCCAATGTCCTTAACGGACGTAAGAATCCCGATTATGCCGACCGTTGGGTAAGCGCATCGTGGGATGAGGACAGCGCGTCAAAGAGAAGCTTATTTGAGGCAACGCTTCAAATCAGAGTTGACGACCGTATCGGTATGCTTGCGGATATATCGGTAGCGCTTGCGGATATGAGAGTGGATATTCTTCAGATAAACGTTCAGACCTCGTCCGGCGGCTCACTCATTACGCTCAAGGTCGGATGTAAAAACACAGATCATTATACCTCGATTGTATCGAGACTTCGTTCGATTCCGGGTATTTATGATGTTACGAGAGGATTTAACAGTTAAGGATTAGATTATATTATGATAGCAGTTATACAAAGAGTTAAGCATTCGAGCGTATCGGTGGACGGCGCAATAGTCGGAAAATGTGCTCACGGACTTATGATACTTCTCGGTGTAGCAATCGGTGATTCCGAGAGAGATGCGGAGCGCCTTGCGACAAAAATATTGAATTTAAGAATATTTTGCGACGAAAACGATAAGATGAATCTTTCGGTTAAGGATATTGACGGAGAGGCGCTTGTTATTTCGCAGTTTACGCTTTTGGCAAATTATAAAAAGGGAAATCGTCCCGACTATTTCGGTGCCGAGGTACCCGGTCGTGCAAACGAGCTTTACGAATATTTTGCAAGCCTTATGCGCAAGGAGCTTAAAAGCGTTGAAACGGGAGTTTTCGGAGCCGATATGCAGGTCGATATTTTGAATGACGGACCTGTCACAATAGTGATGGATTCAAATCAGCTTAAATAATAGTGTATTTTTTGGAGATAATAAATGAAGTTAACGGTAACGGGAGATATCAATGCCTTTTATGTGCAGACACTTTGTATGATATTTTTCCCAGGAGAAAAATTTGTTGAAAATCAGATAATAACCGAGGATACGCCTGTTATGGAGGTTTCCGTTGTGAACGGAGATGACGGCTCATATGCAAAGGCCAAGCTTTCATATCAGGGGAAGATAGCGGAATCGGAAAAAACAGTGGAATATTCGCCCGAAAGGACAAAGCTTCGTACGGCAAAGATCGCCGCGGGAAACGTTGTGCTTGCGGTCGGAAGTGAAATACTCGGATACAGACCGTCGTGGGGTATGCTTACCGGCGTAAGACCGTCTAAGGTAGCTATGGAAATGCTGCTTAACGGAAACAGTAAGTCGAAGGTCAAGAAAATGCTTAATACGGATTACTTTGTAATTCCAAAAAAGGCGGCACTTGCAACCGATATTGCACGCAGGGAGGAAAAGCTTATGGGTACTCCCGATATCAGAGATTGCAGTATATACGTTTCGATACCGTTCTGTCCGTCACGCTGCTCGTACTGCTCGTTTGTGTCTTATACCACGCCAAAGCTGCTTTCGCTTATTCCCGATTATCTTGACAGACTCTGTAAAAATCTTAAGGAGCTGCTTGATACGGTAAAGGAGCTTGAGCTTAATCTTAAAACCATATATATAGGCGGTGGAACTCCTACGATATTGACCTCGGAGCAGCTTGAGAGACTTCTTTCGGTTATTGATTCAAATACCGATGTGAGCGCACTTGAGGAGTTTACGCTTGAGGGCGGACGTCCCGATACGATCGACGCCGATAAGCTTGCCGTCGCAAAGAGACACGGTATTACGAGAATAAGCGTAAATCCGCAGTCGCTTAACGAGCAGGTTATAAAATCCATTGGAAGAAGCCATAGCATAGATGAATTTTACAGAGCCTACGATGTTGCTAAGAATTCGGGCATACAGTGTATAAATACCGACCTTATAGCAGGACTTCCGGGAGATAATTTTAAGTATTTCTCTTCAACCTTCGATAAAATACTTGCGCTTGAACCCGAAAATATAACAGTACATACCTTTTGCGTGAAAAAGGCTGCCGATATACTTGCTCAAAATCAGAATATATATTCGATAAGGGGCGGAGACGTCGGAAAATGTGTTGATTACTCACAGCTTCGCGCACAGGCGGCAGGTTATTTGCCATATTATATGTACCGTCAGAAGAATACCGTCGGCAATTTCGAGAACGTAGGATTTGCCAAGGAGGGCACCGAGGGACTTTACAACATCTATATGATGGAGGAGGTTCATTCCATTCTTGCCGTCGGAGCGGGAGCGGTAACAAAGCTTGTCGAATATTATCCCGCAAATATCGCATCTACTAAGATAAACAGATTTTTCAATCCTAAATACCCGTATGAATATTTGAGTAACGATTCCAATTCGCAGATCATAGATGAAATCAAAAAATTTTATTCAGAGCATTAAAGGAGGCAAAATGAAGGTATTATTTGAAAACGTAAGAATTCCCGAAGAATACGGATATGCAGACGAGCATATATATGTTATGACCGACGGAGAACGTATTTCTTACATAGGCAGAGAAAAGCCTGAAGAGTACGATACGCTTATTGAGGGAAAGGGTAATCTTCTCATTCCCGGATTTTACAATTCGCACAGCCATGCGCCTATGGTAATGTTCAGAGGATACGGCGAGGATCTTCCTCTTGCACGTTGGCTTGAAGAAAAGGTATATCCCGCAGAGGAACGACTTAACGAGCATAATGTTCGTATTGCCACTAAATATGCGATAGCGGAGATGCTTAAAAACGGTATAGTGTCATTTTCGGATATGTACTTTTTCGTTAATTCCATTGCGGATGCGGTAATAGAAACGGGAATTAAAGCCAATCTTTCGCGCTCTCTCGTTTCGTTCGGAGACGATGCAACTATAAAGGGAGATTACAGATTCCGTGAATCCGTTGATTGGATAAACGAATATCAGGGTGCCAATCACGGCAGAGTCATTATGGATATGTCCCTGCATGCGGAATATACAAATCAGGAAAGATATATAAGAGAGGTAGCTGAATATACAAGGGAGCACGGACTCAGAATGCAGCTTCACGCTTCCGAAAGCGAAAGTGAGCATATCGAATGCATTAAGCGTCACGGAAAAACGCCTGTCGAATTCTTCCTTGATACAGGTGTGCTTGATTCGCCGACTACGCTTGCGCATTGTGTTTACGTAACGGACAGTGATATAGATATTCTTCTTGACCGCAAAGCGTTTGTTTCTCACAATCCCACAAGCAACTTGAAACTCGGAAGCGGTGTTGCAAGACTTCCCAAATTGCTTGAGAGGGGCGTGTGCGTATCTCTCGGTACGGACGGAGCGGCTTCCAATAATACTCTTGATATTATGAGAGAGTATCAGCTTGCTTCAATACTCCATAAGGGTGTTTGTCGCGATGCGGAGGCAACGCGAGCACCTCAAATGCTCGATATAGCAACCGTAAACGGAGCAAGATCGCAGGGAAGAGACGATTGCGGAAAGCTTTGCGTCGGATACCGTGCCGATTTGGTTATGATAGATCTTAATGCTATCAATAACAGACCTTGCTTTGATACCTATTCAACGCTTTCGTACAGTGCCAATTCATCAAATGTTTTGCTTACTATGGTAGACGGTGAGATACTTTACCGTAACGGTGAATATACTACTATGGATATTGAAAGGGTCAAATACGAATTTAACGATATTTGCGACCATTATTTTGATTGATAATAATCGGGAGGGTAAGGATTATGCAGACGAGAGGAACTGAGTCGAATAATTACGGCAAACAGTTCTTTTCCGGTGTGGCAATCCTTACCCTCGCCACTTTTATAGTGAAAATTATCGGTGTTCTTTATAAAATACCGATGATGAAATATCTCGGTGCGGAAGGTATGGGATACTTTAATTCCGCATATGAGATATATTCATTGCTTTTTGTGATTTCTACTACCGGTATACCTGTTGCACTTTCAATACTCGTGTCCGAAAACAGAGAAGCGGGAAAATACAGAAATGCAGACAAGATATTTAAAATATCATTTGTTATCCTTGGCATAATAGGCTTTGCCGGTACTTTGATTATGGCGATCTTTCACAGAGAGCTTGCAAGCCTTATTAATAACGATGCGGCTCTTTATTGTATTCTGGCAATATCCCCGGCTCTTCTTATGATATGCCTTTCAGGCGCCGTCAGAGGCTATTTTCAGGGGTGTCAGCGTATGGCTCCGACGGCGGTCTCACAGGTGATAGAGGCGCTCGGCAAGCTTGCTTTGGGACTTGGATTTGCCGTTACCGCAATAAAAAAGGGATATGACACAGCACATGCGGCGGCATTTGCCGTGCTCGGCATATCCATAGGAACGGTGCTTTCGTTTTTATATCTTATATTGTATAAGCTGGCACTTAGGGAAAAATGCGATTTGTCCTTAGATTTCGGGACGGATAAAACGCAAGATATATTTAAGCAGCTGCTCTGCATTGCCGTTCCGATAACTCTCAGCTCGACTATTTTAAGTCTTACTAAAATAATAGATATGACAATGATATTGCGCAGACTCGGCGATATAGGGTATACACAAGGGGAGGCAAATGCGATTTACGGCTCATACAGTACGATGGCTGTTTCGATATTTAATCTGCCCTCAACGATAGTTTCGGCAATAGCATTGCCGCTTGTTCCGATGCTTGCCGCGGCGGTAGAGGTCAATGACATGGAAAAAGAGAGAGCGGTGATCTCATCATCGTTTAAGCTGACCTCGCTGATATCATTTCCGATAGGGCTCGGAATGTCCGTGTTTTCAAAGCAAATTCTTGAATTGCTGTTCTCATCTCAAAGCGAGGAGATAGAATATACGGCACCTCTGCTTTCATTGCTCGGACTGTCGGTGCTTCTGTCGTCGATGATTACCGTTACAAATGCGGTATTGCAGGCGTATAAAGATGTAAAAAAGCCCATTATAAGTATGCTTGCGGGAACGCTTGTGAAAATATTCGCATCGTTTATATTAATAGGAATTCCGAGCGTTAATATTTACGGCGCCCCGATAAGTACATTCTTTTCTACGCTTACGGTTGTTGCTTTGAATTTGTATTTTATATTGCGCTCCGGCGGAAAAGCAGCCCCTGTGCTAAGTACCTTTGCAAAGCCGTTTGTTGCCTCGCTCCTTTCGATAGCCGTCGGAGTGGGACTTTATCTGTTGCTTGACGGTGTGATCGGAGAAAAGCTTGCGATAGTAGCGGTAATTCTGTTTGTTGCCTTGCTTTACGCATTTACTGTAATAAGAATCGGAGCAATAAATAAAAACGAAATAACAATACTTCCCGGAGGAGAAAAAATAGCAAAAATTCTTGAAATAATTCATTGGATTTAAGAAAGGAAATGATGATGTTGAAAAATCCTAATGTCGAAAAAATAATGGAAAAATCGAACTATGATTTTAACGATTTGTGCCTTATACTCGAAATATTAAGAGGAGAGGGAGGATGCCCTTGGGATGCCGAGCAGACACACGAGAGCATCAGAAAAAACTTTATAGAGGAGACCTACGAGGTTATTGAAGCAATAGATAATAAGGACACGGTGCTTCTTCGTGAGGAACTCGGGGATGTGCTTCTTCAGGTCGTTTTTCACTCTCAAATGGAAAAAGAGCGTGGAACGTTCGATATTGACGATGTCGCAAACGACGTATGTGTTAAGCTTGTACATAGGCATCCTCATATTTTCGGTGATGTTTGCGCCGATACCACCGAGGAGGTGCTCAATAATTGGGAGACAATTAAAAACGAGGAGAAGAGCAGAGTAACGCTTTACGATAAGCTTAACAGCATCCCTCCGATGACTCCGTCACTTATGAGAGCCTCAAAAATATCCAAAAAATCAGGTGAGTATAAAAATATCGAAAGCGCAGTCCTTTTGGGCATGGCAAGAGAGCTTATAGAAAAAATGGAAACGGATGGCGACGTATCTGCCGATAATGCGGGCGAGCTTCTGTTTGCTCTTTGCTCTGTATTCGCTAAAAATGACGTGGACGCAGAGGAGGCGTTGTTTAAGAAAACCAACGAATTTATCGAAAAATTCAAGGATAGATAATGCCGAGAGCACGGATTTGCCTCAACCGATGAAAAACGGCGAATATATAACGCTCTATATGTAAAAAATAGATAAAAAATTGCTAAAAAAACAAAAAAACTATTGCATTATTGCGGGAAATATGGTATTATAATGACGTAGTTGTTATTCAATAACACAATTTACGAAAGGTTAGGATAAAAATATGAACAAAGTTCAATTGGTTGAAGCAGTAGCTGCTGCTGGTAAACTCACAAAAAAGGACGCTGAGATCGCTGTTAATGCTGTTACGGAATCTATCGTAGCTGCTCTTAAGAACGGTGAAAAGGTTCAGCTTGTAGGCTTCGGTACATTCGAGGTTAAGACTCGCGGCGAAAGAAAGGGCAGAAACCCCAAGACCGGCGAGGAGATCCTTATTCCTGCTTCCAAGCATCCCACATTCTCTGCCGGCAAGGCATTTAAGGATGCAGTAAACTGATTAATCTTTGCTATGGGCGGTTTGTACCGCCCATATTTTTAGAGGTGTAATAATGCGATTAGATAAATTTTTAAAGGTGTCGAGAATAATAAAACGCCGAACGGTAGCGAATGAAGCGTGCGATAATGCACATGTTACGGTAAACGGAAGACCGGCTAAGGCTTCGTATGACGTCAAGGAGAATGATATTATAGAGATCACCTTCGGTACGAGAACGCTTAAAATATGCGTGCTTGACGTTAAGGATCATGTTCTCAAGGATGATGCGTCATCACTTTATAAAGTTATTACGTAACTCATAAAATAAACGCCCCCAACATATTTTTTACTATAAAGTGTTGGAGGTGCTTTTTATGTTGGAGTCAAAATCCGTGTCGAATAAAGCTGTGCACGGTGTGATGCTTGATCAGAGGGAGAGGTTGAGCATAAACGGAGTTAAGGAAATAATAAATTTTGACGAAAATGCGGTTAATCTTAAAACCGTTTGCGGAGATTTATCCATTGAGGGAGAGAATATTCATATAAATGTTCTTGATATCGAAAAGGGAGAGCTTGAAATGCACGGAAAGATAAACGGACTTAATTATTTCGACTCGGGAGACGGAGAAAAGCGCTCTCTTCTTTCGAAGATATTCAGATAAGACGTGTACGATCCCATACTTATTCTTAAGTCTGTTCCGATATTTTTTGCACTCGGGGCGTGCTCGGGAGTTATATATGACTCTTTACGATTTGCCGTGAATATAATTCCGACGAAAAAATGTATTGCCGGGGTATTGAGCGTAATTTTCGACGTTTTGTTTATGATCGATTCTACGGTAGTGTTCATTATTTCCTTGTACTATCTTAACAGCGGCGTATTCAGGCTTATCTTCCTTTTGTCTTTTGTCGGCGGATTTGCGACGTATAAATTAACGCTGTCACATCTTACCGTTAAAATATTCTCTCTTTTTGTCAAAATAATTTTAAAATGTATTAAATGCTTCTACCGCCCTATTCGTTTTTTGTTTCGAATATTGGTAGCAGGAGCAAGAAAAATATTCGGAATGCTTGCTTTTTCTGTTGAAAAAATCAAAGCGAGGCTGTATAATAAGGAAAAGCAGGTTAAAAATAAAAGCGTATCTCCATTGCGTTGAGCAAGGAATACGGTGAAAGGAAAAAATAACAAATGACTGATATTATTATAATAGGCGGCGGTCCCGCAGGTCTATCTGCGGCAATATATGCAAAAAGAGCGGGATTTTCCGTGTCCGTTATCGATAAGGGAGCGGCAGACTGTCAGCTTACCAAGGCGGTGGAGATAGAAAATTATCTCGGCTTTGAGTCAATAAGCGGAATTGATCTTCAGACAAGATTTATAGAGCATGTAAAGCACAATGAAATACCGATAATAAAAAAAGCGGTTGTTTCCGTAAGCAGAACTGAAAACGGATTTGTTGTAAACACCAGAAAAGACAGCTTTGAATGTAAATATCTTATTTTGGCTATGGGACGTTCTCATAAGGAGCTTGGAGCAGAGGGCGAAAAGCGCCTTTCCGGTGCAGGCGTTTCTTATTGTGCGACATGTGACGGATATTTCTTTAAGGATAAAACGGTTGCGGTTGTCGGTGGCGGCGACAGTGCACTCAGTCAGGCAGTATATCTTTCCGCTATATGCAAAAGGGTATATCTCGTTCACAGAAGAAATACATTCAGAGCAGCACACTATCTGGTGGATAGAGTAAATAGCAGGGATAACGTAGAGCTTCTTCTCGATTGCTCGGTAAAAGAGATAATTGGTGATACGTCCGTTTCCGGAATTAAGCTCTTATGTAACGGAGAAGAGAAAAATATCTCCTGTGACGGAGTATTTTGTGCAGTCGGAGAGGTTCCCAATATGACGTTCACCGTTGACGGACTTGAACTTGATGAAAAAGGTCTTGTTCTGACGGATAATTTTTGTAAGACAAACATAGGCGGACTTTATGCTGTCGGAGATATAAGAAAAAAGGAGATATATCAGGTCGTAAGTGCCGTTTCGGATGGTGCTTTGGCGCTTGAGGGAATACTTCGGGAAGAAAACGGAAATATGTAATAAAATAATATATAGGCTCATATATTTCACTAAAAAGCTTAGGAGAAAATATTATGAGCCTTTTATCTATTGTAAAAAAAGCGATGTGCCTTGCGTTTTGTGCGGGGCTTTTTCTGACACTCGGTATTTGGACGAGTGCCAAAATACCTCTTAACGAGAACGATATGCAGTTTGACTGCGAAAGTGCAATACTTATGGATTCAACAACCGGCACCGTATTGTATGAATATAACGCCGACAAGGCACTTCCTCCCGCATCCGTTACTAAAATTATGACTCTGCTTCTCGTTATGGAGGAGATTGAGCGCGGAAACCTGAAATATGATGATACCGTGACGGCAAGTGCACACGCGTCCTCTATGGGAGGCTCTCAGATATATCTTAAGGAGGGCGAGCAGATGAGCGTTGAGGATATGATAAAAAGCGTGGTGATCGCGTCGGCAAACGATGCGGCGGTTGCCCTTGCGGAACATATTTGCGGCTCGGAGGAGCTTTTCGTTAAGAGAATGAATGAAAAAGCAGATGAGTTATGCATGGAAAACACTCATTTTGAAAATACAAACGGACTTGACGACACGGCACAAAATCATGTAACGAGCGCACGTGATATAGCGATAATGTCAAGGGAGCTCATAAAGCACGAGGATATACTGAAGTACAGCTCAACATGGATGGATACCATAAGAGACGGAGAATTCGGACTTACGAATACGAACAGGCTCGTAAGATTTTATCAGGGTGCGACGGGACTTAAAACCGGCTCTACCGCCAAGGCTAAATTTTGTGTCAGCGCAACCGCCAAAAGAGATAATATGCACTTGATATGTGTTGTTATGGGAGCGCCGAGCAGCGATGTAAGAAACAGTATCGCTACAAAACTCTTGAATTGGGGATTTGCGAATTATTGCCTTTATGAGAGCGAGACAAGGGAGCTTGAGCCCGTGAGAGTGAGCGGCGGTGTTGAGAGTGTGTGCCCGATACAAGAGGAAGGCTTCACCAAAATATTGAAAAAGGGAGATGACTCTAAGGTTGAAAAAAGATATGTTATAGAAGATAAGACGGCGGCTCCCATACATATCGGAGACAGCGTCGGTTACGTGGAATACAGCGTTAACGGAGAAATAATAGGTAAATCCGAGGTCACCTCGAAGATGAATATAGATAAAATAGATTTTTGGACGCTATTTGTTAGAATTTTGTCAAATTTTTTGATAAAATAGTGAAATTCTCTTGATTTTTAAGTGCAAAAGTAGTAGAATATATGACAGTTGATTTAGAAGGGAAGAATACAAAATGGCACTTAAATTAAACGACAAATATTTAAAAAAATTTATTAATGATAATGAATATTCCTCTATCCGTTCTCAGGTAGAGACGGCTGATAAGATGCTCCGCGAGGGAACCGGAGCGGGAAATGCATTTCTCGGTTGGCTTGATCTGCCCGTGAATTACGACAAAGAGGAATTTGCACGTATAAAAGAAGCGGCAAAGAGAATACAGAGGGATTGCGATGCATTTATAGTTATCGGAATCGGCGGCTCATACCTCGGCGCCAAGGCTGCAATAGATTTCCTTGCAGGTATGAACAACGGAGTTAAAGCTCCCGAAATTTATTATGCGGGATGTAATATCAGCGCTTCGTATCTCAATGAGCTTATCTCCGTTTGCGAGAACAAGGATGTTTGCATTAACGTTATCTCAAAATCCGGCACAACAACAGAGCCTGCTGTTGCTTTCAGAATTTTGCGCGCATTACTTGAAAAGAAGTACGGCGCAGAAGAAGCGAGAAAGAGAATTTACGTTACTACCGACAAGGCACGCGGTACGCTTAAGTCCTTTGCAACTCAGCAGGGATACGAAACATTCGTTGTTCCCGACGACGTAGGCGGAAGATTTTCCGTGCTTACTGCGGTAGGACTTCTTCCGATTGCCGCAGCGGGCATTGATATCGACGCTCTTATGAACGGTGCACGTGATGCAAGAGAAGCGTATTCCGATTCCGATATAGATAAGAACGATGCATATAAATATGCGGCTATCCGAAATATTCTTTACCGTAAGGGCAAGAGCGTCGAGCTTCTTGTGGGATATGAGCCATTTACGGCTACCGTTGCAGAATGGTGGAAGCAGCTTTACGGCGAGAGCGAGGGCAAGGACGGAAAGGGTATTTTCCCCGCATCCGTTATCTTCTCGACAGATCTCCATTCGCTCGGTCAGTATATTCAGGAGGGACAGAGAATATTGTTTGAGACCGTTGTGTCTATAAATGATACGCACACCTCTCTTGAAATTCCTTATGACGAGGCAAATATAGACGGACTTAATTTCCTTGCGGGAAAGAACATAGACGAGATCAAGGCGGTTGCTATGAAGGCAACTCAGCTTGCGCACGTTGACGGCGGAGTTCCCAATATTCATATTGAACTTGCCGACAGAAGTGCGTATTCTCTCGGATATCTTATTTACTTCTTTGAGATTGCTTGTGCTATCAGCGGATATATGCTTGGCGTAAATCCCTTTGACCAGCCCGGAGTCGAAGCATACAAAAAGAATATGTTTGCAATGCTCGGTAAGCCCGGATACGAGGAGCTTAAGGCTGAGCTTGACAAAAGAGATGTATAAATTGTCTTAAAAATTCGAAAAATCTGTTTCTTTTTGATGAATTTTTTATAAAAACCACTTGAAATTTATTCTTTCATAGTGTATAATTAATTATGGGAAAATAAATCCCTTTAATTTACTCCGGAGGTAATTTTATTATGGTTAAATTGATGATTGGCGTTAAGGGTACTGGCAAAACTAAAGCTCTTATTCAAATGGTAAATGATGCTGCCGCGCAGACAAACGGATGCGTAGTTTGCATTGAAAAGGGAAATAAGCTTCGTTATGACGTTAACAGCCAAATAAGACTTATAGATACAGTTGAATACTTGGTAACGGACGCACAGTCGCTCTTTGGATTTGTTGCCGGCATTTTGGCAAGCAACCACGACGTTACGGATCTTTTCATCGACTCTTGCCTTAAGATTTGCAACGAGGATGTTGCATCGTTTGAAAAATTCCTGCTTGAGGTTGAGGCTCTTGCTCTTAAATCGGGCGTGAACGTTGTTATGACTGCTTCGCTTCCCGTAGAGAATACAACTGATATAATGGCAAAATTCATCTGATTAACATAAAACAGCTCAATCAAATGATTGGGCTGTTTTTCAAAATAAGAAACGGAGGTATTTATGAACAAAATAATCACTATCGGACGTGAGTTCGGAAGCGGCGGAAGAGAATTCGGAAGAAGACTTGCAGAGGAGCTCGGAATTGAATATTACGATAAAGAGATCATAGCGGCTATTGCAGAAAAAACCTCTATGTCTCAGGAATATGTTCAGGAAATACTTGAGGGTAAGCCGCATCGCCTTTATCCTATCACGATAGGTCAGAGTATGTATATTACCGATAATTTCTATTTCTATCAGGAGCAGTCGATTTATCTTGCTCAAAGCGAGATAATCAGAGAGCTTGCTCAAAAATCGAGCTGTGTTATCGTAGGACGTTGCGCAGATTTTATACTTAAGGATCTCAAGCCTTACAGAATTTTTGTTTACGCGGATATCGACAGCAGAATAAAGAGATGTATAGAAAGAAATACGGATTCGCAGAAGCATCTGACGGATAAGGAGATAAAAAAGCAGATACTTTCGATAGATAAAAACCGTGCTAAATACTATGATTTTTATACGGGAAATAAATGGGGAGATAAGAGCAACTACGATTTGTGCATTAATACCACTGATCTTGTTATCAAGGATATCGTTCCCGTTATTGCAAAGGTATTTGAAAAATAATAATTTAAGGCATAGCTTTCGGCTATGCCTTTACTATTATATTTCTGAAAATGATATTCCGAAGCTTAGAGCGTATCGTGCGGCATATGAGTCGCTTTCGGCGTAAACGGTTATAGATTTTGAGCAGGAATCGAATGCTCCGTATCCTATGACCTCGACCGAGCTCGGAATGTAAACGGTAGAGAGCGCGAAGCAACCGTAAAAGGCGAACCAATCTATTTCGGAGCAGTATGCCGGTATCGTAACGCTCTTAATCTTGGACTCGGCAAATGCGTTTTTACCGATTTTTAAGACCGGAATTCCGTCGATTTTGTCGGGGATTTGTACGCTGATTTGGTTGCCTGTATATTTTGTTATCGTGATTCCGCCGTTTTCGACTACGTAGTCGAAAGCATTCTTGGCGTTATCGCTTTTGTCGGCGGAATTATTTGCTTTATCATCGGAATCGGAAATGCTGCCGCCGTCGGCTCCGTCATTCTTTGAAGTAAGACCGACTATGGAGCTTATCAGCTCGGATTGCTTATCGAGTTTTTCCTTTATGGCGAGTATTTCAGAATTTATATTGCTTTGTATAGCCTCGTCGATTTTTTTGTCTATCTGACGTTCGCCGAAAAAGACTATGGCATATACGCCTGCGGCAAGCGCGGCCAAGACTAAAAGATTGCGAAATTTCATAAAAATTAAACCTCCGATATTTTATAGTTAATATACTATATTAATATCGGAGGCTTTTTATTACACGGTTATTTTATTTCGTCGTATCGAGGCTCTGTCTTTAAATATGCCTCAAGGCATACATCGTCGGCGCAGGACAATGTCCGGAAGTAGAAATTGTCTCCGTCCTGCGAACGCAGCATTTTTAATTCGTCGCCGTATTGTGCACCTCTTATAAAGGATATCATCATTTCCTTTACCCTCAGATGCTCGGGAGAGGGAAGAAAGTCGATAAGCATATTCGGGTAATGCGTATTGTTCATATGTCGGTTATAATCTATATCGCCGTAAACTATTTTTCTTGTTCCTACCGGCTGAAGATCTGTATCCGGAAACTTGATTTTTCTCGGCATTTGTATATCTATGGATTTTTCATCCTCAAAATTATTTTCAAAATATTTAGCGGGCAGCAGCTTGTGAGTTTCGGTGTCCAATAATGCCCAAACGGTGAGTGCGTCTGCAATGATCTTGGCACCCGAGAGCACCTCAAAGCTTCTGTAAAACGAAAATCCCTTTGATTCGATTCCTGTCCAGGTGTTAACGGTAATCTCGTCATATGCGTGTGCATACTCGTAAAATCTCATATATACCTTTGAAAGAATAAATGCCTGCTTAAGCTCGTCTCTCACATATTCTATTGAGGGATAGTTGGTTTTTATGTGGCCGTTCGTGGTCTCCTGCATAAGCGTGAGAAGGGCGGACGGTGTTATTTCACGGTTGGCGTTTGTGTCGTGCCAGCGTACGGTATAATTTTGGGTGAATTTCATATTTTTTCTCCGTTTAACGATTCCTTAGACGATATTTTATCATAGGGAAATAAAATATTCAATGTGATTTTGTAAATATTTTTGCGAATAATATTATATATATCCGTCCTGTGAGCCTGGAGATGATAATCCGAAGCTTACGGCAATGGCATAGTTTACGTTGTTCATAACTGAGTCGTCAAGGTGCCCCATCTTTTCCTTTAGCCTTTGCTTGTCTATTGTTCTTATTTGCTCGAGCAATATTACCGAATCCTTTGCAAGTCCTACATCGCTTGCGTGTATATCTATGTGCGTCGGCAAATTAGCCTTACCCGTTTTTGATGTAATTGCAGCCGCAATTACGGTAGGACTGTATTTATTTCCGACATCGTTTTGAACTATCAGAACGGGACGAAGTCCACCTTGCTCGGAACCGACAACCGGACTGAGATCCGCATAAAAAATATCTCCTCTTTTAACACTCATATTTACACCTCCGACAGATATCTGTTTGATCTACCTTACAGTTGTAATTTTTCCTTTTTTAAACAGTTTTTAGTCACTTAAGACCGAAAATGTTAAAGAAAATTTCAACTCGGACTTAACCGAGGTGTTAACAGTATATTTTTGGGGCGATAAAAGTGTTAAAAGGGAGATATATGTAATTAAAAGTCGAAAACGACCTTGCCGTCGGAAAGCTTCAGAAAGGCGTCGAATTTTTTGCCTTTTTTAGAGGTGAATCCTTGTATTTTCGATGTTTTTCCCGTTTGAAGCAGCATCTGTACATTGGATTTGGATATCGCACGCCCCAGAATGTAGGCGCTTATGGCAAATTTGCAATTTTGCTCGCGGTAATTGGAGCATCCGTATCCGAATTTTGTTCTTCGTATATTGCCTTGACAAAGGGGACAAGGTCCGACAATGTCTCCGATGAATCCACTGTCAGTGTCCTGCTCAATCGGAATATCACGAGCCTCAAATATGGTCGAAAGCTCGTCCTTCGTGAGCTTTACGGCTTCATCAATGCCGATTTTGCCGTGGTAAACGCTCTTTAGCGCCTGTCCGAGCTGGCTTGTTTTGTATTTATCCATATTGATATTCATGTTCAAGAGAGATTCTATCATAAATATTCCGCCCGGGAGAATGGTATAAACATCTTTGCTGAGACTGATATACTGACTGTTTCTCGCGTTGTCTATGATTCCGGTTCTCGTTGCCTCTGTACCGAGCTCGAGTCCCTCAAATATTGCCTTGTAGTCCTCTGCGTCATCTGCCGCTTCGCTGTCGTCACCTTGCGTTCGTTCTTCGATTGCCGCTTTATCCTCCTTAAACGGATTTTTCAAATAATTGTTCAAGGTTTCTATTGTATAATGCTTCGGGGGAGCAGTTTCCTTTTCGGCTGGTTTGAAATTTATTACAACCTTGTCACCCTTTGAAAGCTTTGGAAGTATTTTGTCCTTTTGAGTGTAATCGTCATATTTGGTCCAGCCCTTTTGCACAATGACTGTTCCTTTAATGGAAAATTCCTCGTATTCTCCGACCTTGATTGTTATTTCGCTCTTTTCGACGATGCATTCCTCTGCGCAGAATACCGCTATGAATCGTCTGAAAACAGTTGAGTATACCTTCATCTCGTCGGACGTAAGCTTTGACGCGTCGGGAATTTTGTAGGTCGGTGTAAGAGCAGAGTGGGATTCTATTTTAGAGTCGTCGAATATTTTTTTGGAAAACTTAAATTCCACGGGATATCCGAGCTTTTTGCAGTTTTCAAGTATCGTTTTTACCTTGCCTTGCTCGCTTGTCGCAAGGTATTCGGAGTTGGTTCTCGGATAAGTCAGATATCCGTTCTCATAAAGCTTTTGAATGATATCGAGACTTTGCTTCATCGACATTTTGTATTTCTTTCCGAGAACGTTTTGCAGTTTGGAAAGGGAATAGAGCTTGCCGGGAGCAAGCTTGTCCTTTTTGCGCTTTACCGCCGTTACGGTAGCTGTTGAAGCATTGTACTTTGCCGCAAGCTCTTCTGCCATATTCAATTCGTCCTTTGAAAATTTACGCTTGCTGTTCAGCTCGATGGCTTCGCCGTTCGTTTGCTCCTTGCTTGATATGACGTAATACTTTTCGGGAACGAAATTTTTGATAGCCATATCTCTGTCGTAAATTGCTTTTACTATCGGGACGATAACTCTTCCGACACGAAGCAGAGTGCCTGTTTTTAAAGTTGCATAGCGCGTAAGATTAACTCCGTAGAGCCAATCTATATATGTTCTGGCAAAGCCTTCGTTTGCGAGATTGTCGTATTCCGAATCCGGCTTCATTTCTCCGAGAGCCTTTGCAACGGTTTGCGGAGTTTGGTCGGGAAGCCAAAGGCGGCGAATATCCTTGTCTGATGTAAGTGCGTTCTTTATGCAAAGACGAACGATAATTTCTCCCTCTCGGTCTGCGTCCCCGGCATTTACTATTGTGTCGACGTCCTCGCGGTTGCAAAGTGTCTTTATGGTGTTGAATTGCCTTAAAACCCCGGCGTCAATTTGCTTATTTGCGTCCTTTTTTAATTCAAAATCGAATGTGTTCGGAAAGCAGGGAAGGTTTTGCATTGTCCAACGTCCGCTGCCGTCGGGAGACGGATTGTAGTGCTCTATGTCGGCAAGGGAAAACAGATGACCGAAAGCCCAGGTTATAAGATAACCGTTTCCTTCAAGATAACCGTTTCTGTTTGTCATTTGTCCTATGCCGGCACCTATATTGCGTGCAAGGCTCGGCTTTTCGGCAATTATCAGTATCATATGCTCTCCTTCCTTTGATATAACTCCTAACATTATAACCCAAATCCGCTTTTGTGTCAAGAAACATTTTTATTTGTCGTGAAATCGCCGAATTTTTGAAAAGTCAATAGTTATTTTAGAATTTTTGGGGGCAAAAATAAATTTTGTGATAAAATCACAAAATGGGGGATGGATTATGGGAGAGTGGGAGTGATTTTTTGTTGAAGATGACAAAATGGGTGCAGGAAAAGGGAGGCGTGCTGATTGACGTCTCGTGATGGGGATAGATTTAGTTGACAAAAAATCAGATAGAGAATGCGATAGGAGCTGGTAAGATCTTCGATATTTCGGCTTGGAACAGCTCCTCGCTTGTTGCGTAGCCGAAGATCTCACGGGGGTATGCGTTCACCCAGCTTTGAACACGGCGGATATCGTT